>JACDGU010000089.1 GCA_013821475.1 Solirubrobacterales bacterium | reverse complement strand
CGTCGGCACCTCCCATGATTGGGGTGTCGGCCGCAGGCACATCCTGCGGCCCAGTCCCCGCACTGTCATGCGCGGGGTGCCGACTTACCTACCGTGGAGGCCGGTCGGCTCTCCATACGGTCTTGCCATGCTTGCCCAGAGCACGGGAAAAGGGAATTTGGGAAAGGGGCGGCCCTTGAAGGTTGAAATGTTGAACGTGGGGTGGATGACGGCGGCGGCTGGGCTCTGGCGGCGGGATGACGAGGAGCCTGAAAAGCCGATGCGGTTGCCGGTGCCGGTGTATCTGGTCGAGACTGGCGGCGAGCGGATCTTGATCGATACCGGACTACATCCCGGCGCGGCCGCTGGGCACTACGGCGATGTGCCGACGATGGCGTTCTTCAAGTTCGAGCAGGAGCGCTCGCTTGCCGAGCAGGTCGATCTGGGGTCGTTGACGATGGTCGTGCTGACCCATCTGCACTTCGATCATGCGGGCGGCTTGACGGCGATTCCGTCGTCGGTGCCAATTGTGGTCCAGCGGGATGAGTGGGAGGCGGGCCAGAATCAGGCCGCGATCGAGCGCAACTTCTACGTTCCCGGTGACTACGGGGGGACCGAGTCCGAGCTGATCCTGGTCGACGGCGACCGTGACCTGCTCGGCGACGGCTCGATCGAGCTGCTCAGCACGCCGGGCCACACCCCGGGCCACCAGTCGATTCGGGTCGGGGACCTCGTCCTCGGCGTCGACGTGGCTTACTTCGCCGGCGGTCTCGACGACCACCGCTTCCCTGCCTTCGCCGACGACCGCGACCAGCAGGTCCGCTCGGCGGAACGGCTGCGGAGCCTGCGTGACGACGGCCTGACGATTCAGCCTGGGCATGACCCCGACATTCTGCGGCCGGGCCCGGTTACTGCCTGAGCGACTCAGTCCCGCCGCGCCCGCACCACGACCCGCCCGCCGCGCTCGGGGATCATCGTCACGTTGCGGTGGCGGGCGCGCTCGGGCTCGGGGCGATCGGCTTCGAGGTCGAGGCGGCGGGCCATCGTCGTGAGGACCACGCGCTGCTCGGCCATCGCCAGGGCGGCGCCGAGGCAGCGGCGAATGCCGCCGCCGAAGGGGATCCACTCGTAGGTACCGGGCTTGCGGTCGAGCCAGCGCTCGGGACGGAAGGCGAAGGGGTCGGGGTAGAGATCCTCGCGGTGATGGACGAGGAGGATGCTCATCGAGATCGGGGCGCCGGCGGGAACGCCGTACTCGCCGAGACGCCAGGGGACGGTGACGCGGCGGCCGATGATCGGGATCACCGGCCGTGAGCGCATCGCCTCGACGATCGTCGCCTCAATCCTCTGCTCGGCGCCGACGTCGTCGCGGACCGCGGCGAGGAGGGCTTCGTGGGCGTCGGGGCTGCGGACCAGGCGCTCCCAGGCCCAGGACAGCGAGTTGGCGGTGGTCTCGTGGCCGGCGAGGACCAGGGTCAACAGCTCGTCGCGCATTTCTTTGTCGCTCAGCGCCTCGCCGTCCTCGGTCGTCGCCTGCAGGAGCAGCGAAAGGATGTCGCGGCGCTCCTCCAGGTCCGCGGCGCGGCGGCGGGCGGCGATCACGGCGTAGGTCGGCCGATCGAGCATCGCCAGGCCGAAGCGCAGCAGCCCGATCGGCTCCTCGCGGCCGATGTGGATCAGTTCGGTCAGCTGCGCGTCGGGACGGGTCGAGGCGGCGACCAGGCGCTTGACGGTCCGCCGCAGGCCGGCCTCGGGACTGCCCGGCGCGGGCTTGCCCTCGATGCCGAAGATGCCGGCCATGATCACGTCGAGGGTGATCGCCTGCATCCGCGGCGCCAGCGCGAAGGGCTCGTTCAGCGGCCAGGTGTCGATCTCACGCTCGGCCGCCTCGGAGATCATCTCCGTGTAGCGCTCGATCGCCTCACCGTGGAAGGGCGGCAGCAGCAGTTTGCGCTGGCGCATGTGGCGCGCGCCGACCGCGGTCAGCACCGAGTTGGGGCCGAGGATCGGCCGCAGCGGCGACTCGCCGGTCAGCGAGGGGGCGAGCTCGGGGTTGGCGGTGAAGAGCGAGCGGACGTGGTCGGGATGGCTGGTGATGACGGGTCCGCCGGGGATCGTGCCGCGCATGCGGAAGACCTCGCCGTGCTCGCGGCGGGCGCGGAACATGAACTCGATCTGGCGCTGGCTGAAGCGCAGGGTCTGCGCCAGCGGGGGCAGCGGGATCGTCGGTGCCGGCGTCAGGGTGGCGAGCTCGGCGGCGTCGATCGGGCCGGCGGGGGAGGGCGGCGCCGCGCCGACCAGATCACTGGCGAGGACGGGCTCGGGGGCGATCGCGGTGGGTGGCATCGCGGCAAATGTTACACAGATCGGTGTCACAATTCGAACCCATGCATCCGGGGGTGTTGGATCGGACTTACAGCCCTTTTACGAAACCCGGATCCGTTGCCCTCTACAGTCACGGACGATGCACGCGATTCCGATTGCCAAGGACGCCGCCCACATCGGCCGCCGGACCAAGATCGTCGCCACCGTCGGGCCGGCCAGCTGGTCGCCGGGCGTGCTCGAGCAGATGATCGACGCCGGCGCCGACGTCTTCCGGCTCAACTTCTCCCATGCCGGCCCCGACAAACAGGCCGAGACGATCGAGGCGATCCGCGCCGCCGCGCGGATCGTCGGTCGCGAGGTCGCGGTGCTCGGCGACCTGCCAGGCCCGAAGCTGCGGATCGGCGAGCTGCAGGGCGACTACGCCGAGCTCGAGACCGGCATGCACGTGACCCTGACCCCGAGCGAGATCGAGGGCGACCGCGAGCGGATCCCGGTCTCCTGGCCGGGGGTGACGGAGCTGCGCGAGGACCAGCTCGTCTACCTCGCCGACGGCGCGATCCGGCTGCGGGTCCGCGACCCCGAGCCCGACGGCGTCGACTGCGAGGTCGAGGTCGGCGGCACCCTCTCCTCCCACAAGGGGATGAACATCCCCGGCGGCGCCGCGCTGCCGGCCGCCACCGACGGCGACCTCGGCTGGGTCGAGTTCGCCGCCCAGCACGGCGTCGACCTGCTCGCCGTCTCCTTCGTCTCCACCGCCGCTGACCTGGTCCCGGTGAAGGAGCGGCTCACCGCGCTCGGCTCGAGCATCCCGGTGATCGCCAAGATCGAGCGCCAGCAGGCGGCGGAAAACGTCGAGGAGATCGTCGAAGCGGTGACCGGCGGGATCATGGTCGCCCGCGGCGACCTCGGCATCGAAGTGCCCCTGGCCGAGGTGCCGGTCCTGCAGAAGCGACTGATCCGCAGCGCCGGGCACCACTCCCAGCCCTCGATCACGGCGACCCAGATGCTGGCCTCGATGGTCACCGCTCGGCGCCCCACCCGCGCCGAGGTGACCGATGTCGCCAACGCGATCTACGACGGCAGCGACGCGATCATGCTCTCCGAGGAGACCGCCGTCGGCGACAACCCGATCGAGGCGGTGCGGGTGATGGACCGCATCGCCCGCGCCACCGAGCCCGACCTGCCTTATGGAGACTGGCTGTTCAGCCGCACCGACCAGGGGACCCAGGACGTCGCCGACTCGGTTGCCCAGGGTGCCGTCGGCGCCGTCTACCGCCTCGGCCTGAAGGCGATCGCGGTGCCGACGATCAGCGGCCGCACCGCGAGGCTGATCTCCGCCCACCGCCCCGACGTCCCGGTGCTGGCGATCTCCCCCAACAGGGAGACCGTGCGCCGACTCAGCCTGCTCAGCGGCGTCACCGCCGTCGAGGCCGAGCACCCCGACGACGTCCGCGCCCTGCTCGCCACCTGCGCCGAGCTCGCCGCCCACCATGCGATTGCCGAGCCCGGCGACCTGATCGCGATCACCGCCACCCTCCCCGAGCAGGGCCTCGGCACGAACCTGTTCGAGGTTCACCGCGTGCCCGACCGCCCCTAGCCAGTCAGTCCCGCTTCGAGCACTGGGCCTGGAGCAACGGCGCGAAGTCGTGGGCCACTCCGTTCTGCCCGCGCGCCTGAACGGTCGCCCGCTTGGTGGCGTTGCAGATGCTGGTGCTGTTGACGAGAAGCCCTCGCTTGCCCCCTCGCATCCGCAGCACGAACTTCGATACTGGAACGTCGGGGACGGTCGAGAAGGTCGTCCGGATCCCTCCCCGGACCGCGTCGATGCGACCGTCGAGGACGATGTCGACCTGACCGTGCAGGGCGGCCACCAGGTCGGGAAGCGGGTGACTCGAGGAGCGCAGGTAGACCGGTCCTTCCAGCGGCTGGTCCAGCAGCGGGGTGATCGCCCTGGCGTGACCATAGATCGAGGCCGGTGGACATACCTCGGCGGCGAACTGGATCCTGGTGCAGATCGTGCCGATGTGCGCCTGGTCGAGGAACTCCGAGTGTGGGAGCGCGACCGAGACACGGGCGATGTTGCTCTGTCCGGCGGTCTGCGTCAGGGTCGCCGTCAGCGCCGGGTTGTCGTCGCGCGCCGTGCCCCCCTTCAGACTCAGCCGCAGCCTCGGCTCGAAGCCGAGGGCGCGACAGGCTCCGACCTGGAAGGGACTTGAGAGCGCCGCAACGGAGTCGGTGCCGAGGAGACCGCCGGCGAGGGACATCCGCGCGCAGCTGGTCGGGTTGAGGCTGAAATCGGATCGATCGAGATTGATCCTCAGCTGCCTGAGGTCGAGCGGGATCCCTTCGAGGATCTGGGGGAGCGGGTCGCTGAGGACCCGGATCTGCGCGCTTGCGGGGTCCACCTCGAGAGCGGCCCGCACGGTGACGACGCCGAGGTCGAAGGGACCGGCCAGCGCCGGGACGACGGTCACCAGACTGAGTGGCGCGCCCTTGTATGGGCCGGCCAGATAGACGGTTCCGGGGACGTGGACCGGGCCTGGTCCGGCTCCCGCCGCGACACTGACGCGGCCGAGGCGGCTCCCGGGAGGACAGGACGGGCTCGCCAGCTCACGAGCGCCGTCGCCGGGCCGCGTCATGCTCTCCGCCCGCCGGATCGCGGCCTCGGAGCAGAAGGGGACACCCGCGAGCTTGCCGCTGAGGCCGGGCGGCAGGGTCAGATTCAGACCCCGCAGCCGCTGTGAGCCGTCTTCGCGCGAGATCTGCAGCACGAAGGGGCTGTAGGCACCGGCGATCGGGGTGACCGTTCCCGCTTCGAAGCTCGGGGCGTTGGGCGCCGCGGCCACGCTGGCGAGGCAGGTGGAGCCGTTGGCGCCGCCGTCGATCGTGAAGGAGTCGGAGACGACGATCGCCGGCGTGTATGGCGCCGACCAGGCGGTCAGCTCGGTGGCCGTGGTTTTCGCTCCGCAGACCTGCGGGTTGACCAGCGGTGCCTGCGGGCCGCCGAAGAAGTGCAGCGCCAGTTCGGTGAACGGAAGCTCGGGGTTGTCCTCGAAGCGGGCGGTGAGATCGCCGTCGGCGGGGTCGGCCACTACCCGGCCGGCGAGCTTGACGACGATCCCGGTCGCGGGATCTTCGATGGCCAGGTAGATCGCCAGCAGGGAGCCGAAGGGGTTGTCCCCCTGTTCAGCGAGGTACACCGCGCCGGTGAGTGGGTGGTCGAGCAGCGGCGTGCGGACTTCGACGGTGCCGATCTTGGCTGAATCCGGACAGCTCACCGGCCTTTCGTCGAAATGGAGCGGGGCAGGGAGCGGAAAGCCCGAGCCGAGGAAACCGATCTGCCGCGGCGAGCAGGCGCCGAGGCCGCTGGCGGCGGCCGGATCGATGACCACGCCCGGCGGCAGCTTCACCACCGAGTCGCGCAGGGTGGGATTGGCGAGGGTGCCGGGATTCTCGTTGTAGGGAAGGGTGAGGCGGGCGTCGTAGCCGGACGGCGTGTCGGCCCGGCGCACGGCCGGCTGGAAGCTGAGGCCGGCCGGAGCCGCGAGGCCGCCGAAGCGCAGCGACCCGCAGCCGCCGGGTGCCGGCGCGCTCGAGCGGTAGGCGGGATCGAGGGGGTTGACGGGAAGCCACTGTCCGGGCGCCTGCCAGGAGTCCAGGCTGATCGTGGTGTCGAGCGGGCCGGAGTCGCAGTAGCCGGGGTTCGAGAGGAAGGGCCGCGGCGCCAAGCCGGAGCCGGCGCCCCAGTCTCCGTCCCCTCCGCCGAGCCAGCGTTCGGGGTCGTGACTCGGGTCGGCGGGAACTCCCCAGAAGGTCAGGCTCGAGCGCCGCAGCCCATAGGGCTGGCCGTTGATGTCAGAGGTGACGACGGTCAGGCCGTAGTCGCCGTCGCTGCGCAGGCGCGGGTTGAGGACGATGCCGGCGATTCCGAAGATCGGGATCCCGAAGGAGGCGGGAGACCCGGTCGTCGCCGCGATCCGGTAGACGGGATAGGTGCCACCGCCGCCCTCGTTGAGCTCGAAGCTGGCGACCCCGACCTGGGAGACGGGCGAGCAGCTGCCCGAGGTGCCGGGGCTGAACGCCCCGGAGAAGTCGGCGCGGGTGCAGGCGGGAACCGCTTCGGGATCGCCGACGAAGCCGGCCGGCAGCGCCACCTCGACGTCCTTGGCGTTGTCGTCGGATGCGCCCGGAGTGCTTTCCACGAGCCTGAAACTGGCGGTGGCATCGGGGTGGGCCCCGGCCTGAATCAGGCTCGGCGCCGCGGCGATCGCACCGATGTCGACTTCGCGCTGATAGACGGGAAACGGATTCACGGCCTGCGCCAGTGGCACGGTGGCGTGGGTCTTCGCGAGGAAGCTGCTCGGGGCGATCCCGAACTCGGCCTGAGCGGCGGCCGGCGCCAGGAGCGCGGCCAGTGTCAGGGCGGCCAGCCAGCCGAGTCCGAGGCGATGGGTACGTGGGGCGGTCATCGTGCACCTCCAAGGTCGAGAAGGGGTCGGTTCTGACGGTGTCTACGGTGGCCTCCGACGTGGTGGTGCCGGCGGCGGTCGTGGTGTCGCTTTCGGTGGTGGCGCCCGCGCCGCTGAGGCTTGGTGTTGCCGGCGCCGGAGAAGAGCGCGCTGCCGGCGCTCGGCTGGTTCGGAGGTCCGGCTTCGGCCCTGCGACAGTCGCCTCCGGCGCAGGGTGGCTCGGGGGTCGCCGCCGCCGCGGTGCCGCCGCCGATGCGAGCCGCGTAGATGTGCTGGATGCCCGCCTGTGCACCGGGGGCGAGGCTGTCGGCGGCGCGGAAGAAGGCCGTCGAGCCGTCGGCGGTGGCGCCGGCGAAGAGCGAGTCCGCTGAGCCGGTTCCGGCGGAGAGCAGGCCGACGGAGCCCCCCCGCCACTCGTAGACGTCGACCCTGCCGTTGCTGTCGGCGGCAACCAGCGAGCTGGCGGTCTGGAAGAAGACGGAGCCGGCGCTGCTGACATTGTGCACATGCTCAGCGGCGCCGGCCTCGTTTTGCGCCGGGATGAAGTTCGTCGTCACCGCGGTGGTCGGCGTCAGGTGCGCGTCGGCCGGTGGCGGGTCACCGTCGGCCGGGCAGGAGATGCAGCTGAGCGCGTCGGCCGCGGCTTCGTAGACGTACACCTGGGCCCTGCCGGCGGTCTGACGGCCGGGGACGAGCGGGGTGCTCGAGCGGAAGGCGAGGACCGAGCCGTCCTCGTCGGCCGCCACCTCGCGGAACTGGTTGAAGTCATAGAGGCGCCCGGCCGAGGCGCCCGAGAAGCCGCCCTCGGGGTCCTCGACGCTGGCGATGAAGCGCGGCGAACCGCCTTCCCAGAGGTACAGGTTTTCGCCGCCCGCGATTCCCTTGGAACCGTCGAGCTGGGCGCTGGCCGTGAAGTAGATACGGGAGCCGTCGGCGGAGACATCGTAGACGCCGATGATTCCGGCGCCGCCCGGGAATGGGGTGAGGTCGCGCAGCGATTCGGAGTCGACGTCGTAGGCGTAGAGATCGCTCGCCGCGCCGGCGGCGTCCGGCGCAGTGGAGTCGGCGGTCAGTGGCGAGGAACTGGTGAAGAAGATGGTCCGGTCCGCTTCATCGGCACCCCAGTAGTGGACGTCCCACGGGGCATCGCCGCCGAGCGCGGGGCTCCCCGGCTGCAACGCCGACGCCTCGACGGTGCGTCGGCCGTCGAGGCGCACGTAGAGGCGCTGCTGGGACGCGCCCTGGAAGGTGCCACGGGCCTGGAAGACGACTCGCGAGCCGTCGGGGGAGACCGCGTCGTCGAGCACGCCGTGGTCGGCATCCGACCCCAGCCCCGAGGCGCCGCTGGAGCCCTCGCAGGCCGGCCCACCCGAGTCATCGCAGGCGGAGCCGCCGACCGGCAGCCGGGCGACCAGGCTCAGCTGTCCGTGGTCCCACTGGTACAGGCTCGGCTGGCCCGTGGTCGAGTCGGCCGGTAGGAGATGGCGCCGCGATTCGAACAGGACCCGCTCCCCGTCGGGTGAAACGAAGACGACGCGTTCGGCTCCGGCCGAGTCGGTCTGGGCACCGCCAGGGGGAAGGGCGGGATCGCGAGAGAGCCAGGTGATGGCGCCGGCGGCATTCTCCCGGTAGACGTCAAGCGCCCCATTGCGGTCGTCTGGGTCGAGTGAGGCGTTGGTTGCGAAAGCGAGCTGACTGGGCCGGCCGGCGGAGTAGAGGGGGAAGGTGGTCGAGATGCCTGCGCCTGGCCCCGGCGCCGGGGCGCCGACGAAGCGCTGCGTCCAGGATCCGTCGGACCCGCGTGAAGCGACGAAATAGCTCCTGGCGCCGCTCAGCGATCCCGGAACCGGGATCGCGGTCATGTAGGCGTATTCGTCGCCGTCGGCCGAGGGGCCTTCGAACCCCGCGTCGAGGCCGTTGGTGTCGGCGGCGCTGACCAGCTCATCACCGCGCCGGGGAAGCGCAGCTTCGGAGCTGCTGCGAGTGGTGAAGGCGGTCGCGGCGCCGTCCTGATCGGCGCCGGTGCCGTTGCCGGCGATGATCCGGAAGCGGTATGCGGTCTCCGGGGCGAGGCCGCTGAGCTGAGCGAAGACGAGGACCCCGTTGGTTGCCGCCCCAATCGTCCCGTCGGGCGCCGGCGTCACCGACGCTCCGTCGAAGCCCTCGGCCTGGAAGTCGGCCTCGTCGGTCCACTCGAACCGGTAGTGGGTCGCGGAGCCCTCGGGGTTGACGGTGGCGGCGAGGGTGGCCGTGGTGTCGCTCAGCGACCAGGCTCGCTGCTCGCCGATCCCCGCCGGCGCTGGTGTGAAGAAGCCGAGGCCGGCTCCGGTGACGGGTCCGTCCGCATCGGCGACCGCGAGGCGGTAGCGATAGGCGGTGCCGGGGGTCAGCCCGGCGATCGTGGCGCTGACGGGATGATCGCTCGTGTCAGCCGGAATCGAACCCGCGCCCGGGGAGCAGGCGGCGCTGCCGCCGGAGCTGAGATCGGAGAAGCCGCTCGTCGCAAAGGCCGCTTCGGTGACGTACTCGAAGCCGCAAGCGGTGAGTTCGACGCCTTCCGGGTTGACCGTGCCGTGGACTGTGGCCGTCGTTTCGCCGCTCTCGGCGCCACCGGTGCTCGCCGCGGGCAGCACGATCGCGGGGCCGAACACCGCGACCCCGCCCGTCCCCTTGTCGGAGACGTAGATATCGCCGCTCTGCGCGTTCACCGCGACCCGCTCGGTCGAGCTCAACGCGCCGGTGCCGAAGCTTCCCTCGGCCGCGCCGCTTTCGGCGTCGTACTGCTCGACGTGGTCGCGCATCGCCAGGTAGAGGACTGCGGTGCTCTGGTCGACGGCGATACCGGTCGCGCCCGTGGCGACGATCTCGGTTGGTTCGGTCCCGGCTTCGACTTCGCCGGCGCCGTTGGCGGCCCATTTGTAGACGGCGCCGTTGCCGATGCCGTATCTCTGGACGAAGACATCGCCGCTCGAGTCGACCGCGACGTCGCTCGGGAACCCGATCGAGCCGGAGACGTCGATGCGGCCGATTTCGGCTCCGGTGGGGTCGAACTCGACGACCGATCTGCTGCCGAAGTCGGCGACGAATATCCTGCCGCTGCCGTCGACGTCGACGCCGAGCGGTTCGCTCAGCGGCGGCGAGGCGCTCAGCACTCCCGACAGCTCATATTCTTCGCTGAGCGGTTCGAGCGCGAGCCTGACGACCTGGCTGTGGGCTGTGTCGGTGACGTAGACCTCTCCGGCCGAGGGGCCGCCGGTGTTGTCGACCGCGACCCCGGTGGGTTCATTTCCGAAGTGGAAGCCTTCGCCGCCGTAGGCGACGATCGGCGACTTGGCGCCGCTCGGGGCTCCACCCTCGGGGCCGAAGACGTCGACCGCTTCGTTGCCCCCGCCGTCGGCGAGGAAGACGTTGCCGCTGGCTTCGTCGACGCCGAGACCGGAGGGATGGGCAAAGCTGCCGAAGCTGGCGATCAGGGGGTGGGTGACGGCTGCATCAGCGGGTTGCGCCAAGGGCGCGACGAGGCACAGCGCGGCGAGGAGGGCGACGGTTGCCCCTGTGATCGTCGCGCCGAAGGAGGGTCGGCTCGCCCGCTCTCCTGGGTGGGCTCTTTGCGGTCCGGTGCCGATCGAACTGCGGCATTCCCCTGTGTACACGTCAAATCCCCCTTTTGCCTGTCCGTTCCGGGCGGTCCCCCGCCGGCTGGGTCACCTCCGGGTTTAGCGTGTAAACACCGGAGTATTTGAATGACCTCAGACAAAACGTATCAGTCCGATGCGGTGACACCGTAAAGAGGGTCGACGTAAGCGGTTCGGCCTGGAAGCGTTCGATCTCCGTGCCGAGAGCCGCCTCCGATCCCGACGATCCAGACCTGCACGCCCTCGGCGCCGCGATCAAGGGGCTGCGCGCGGAGCGGCAGATCTCCCAGGAGCAGCTCAGCCTCGAGGCGGGTCTGCACCGCAACTACGTCGGCCGTCTCGAGCGGGCCGAGCTGAGCCCGACCTTCGAGCCGTTGGTCGGGATCGCCCGGGCCCTGGGCATCGCGCCGGAGGAGCTGATGCGCCTCTACGAGCGTGAGCTTCCCTGAGCTCGCGCAAATGCCCGACTAGCCGACTGAGCGGGCCGCCGCGATCAAGCGGTCGGCCGGCGCCCAGAACGCGCGCCGGGCCGCGCGCCGGATCGTCGCCGCGCCGACC
>JACDGU010000088.1 GCA_013821475.1 Solirubrobacterales bacterium | reverse complement strand
TGGGGTGTCGGCCGCAGGCACATCCTGCGGCCCAGTCCCCGCACTGTCATGCGCGGGGTGCCGACTTACCTACCGTGGAGGCCGGTCGGCTCTCCATACGGTCTTGATCTGCTTGGTTTTCGCGCCGTCACATGGTGGATCCAGTAAGAGAGTTCATCCGGGCCTTCAACGAGCGCGATTTGGATGCGTTCGTCGCGGTGCTCGACCCTGAGGTGGAGTTGCACTCGAGCCGGGGCATGCGCAGGGGGTCGGGGGCGGCGCGGATCTGGGCGACGCGCAAGGCGGGCGGGGTCCAGCAGACGATCGAGCTCGAGCAGCTCTACGAGGACGGGACCGAGGGGGGAGGGGGCCGTGCCGTAGCCCTGATCAGGCGGCTCTGGCACTGGGAAGAGAGCGGCGAGCTGGCCAGCGCCGAGGAGATGGCCTGGGAGTTCGAGCTGCACAACCGGCGGATTCTCAGCTGGCGGCCGCACGAGGACCGCGAGGCGGCCCTACGTGCTTTCGGCGTACATCGCGCCTGATGCAGTTTCATCGCGGCGGTTACTGCGCCTACGTCCTCTGGCTCTACTCGGACCCGACCGTCGTGCTCAAGGCCGGGTCCGGCTCGGCTCCTGTAGCTTCGAATTTTCTTACGGCTCCCACAAGCAGTCCCGCGCCCTCCCTGGGTAAGCTCAGTGCATGGCCGATGCCGCCTCCACCGAATCCGTAGCGCCGCGGTTGGCCGCCGTCCGCGAGCAGCTGTCCCTGCTCTCGGACTACCTTTGACCCGGCTGCGCTAGAGACCGAGGCCGGGGGCCTCGAGCAGGCGATGGGCAAGCCGGGCTTCTGGGATGACCAGGACGCCGCCGCCCGCGTCTCGGCCGCGCACGCTCGCGCACAGCGCCGACTCGAGATGTTCCGCGGCCTCGAGACCGATGTCGTCGATCTCTCCGACCTCGCCGAGCTGGCGGCCGAGGACGAGGAGATCGCCGCCGAGCTCGACTCCCAGCTCGGCTCGGTCGAGCGGCGGCTCGCCGAGCTCGAGGAGGCGCGGCTGTTCAGCGGCGAGTACGACAGTGGCGACGCGGTTGTCACCGTCCACGCCGGGGCCGGCGGCACCGATTCCCAGGACTGGGCGGAGATCCTGCTGCGGATGTACCTGCGCTGGTCCGAACGCCGCGGCTTCGAGGTCGAGATGAAGGAGGCCTCGCCCGGGGAGGAGGCCGGCCTGAAGTCGGCGACCTTCATCGCCCACGGTGAGAACGCCTACGGCCTTTTCGCCGCCGAGCGCGGCGTCCACCGCCTGGTCCGGATCTCCCCCTTCGACTCGTCCTCACGGCGTCACACCAGCTTCGCCCAGGTCGACGTCGGCCCACTGGTCGACGCCGGGGTCGAGGTCGAGATCGACGACGCCGACCTCCGCATCGACACCTACCGCGCCTCCGGTGCCGGCGGCCAGCACGTCAACAAGACCGACTCGGCGGTGCGGATCACCCACCTCCCCACCGGCGCCGTCGTCCAGTGCCAGAACGAGCGCTCCCAGACCCAGAACAAGGCGGTGGCGATGCAGATGCTGCGCTCGAAGCTGATCGAGCTGGAGGAGCGCAAACGGGCCGAAGAGATGGCCAGGGCGCGGGGCGAGGTCAAAGACGTCGCCTGGGGCTCGCAGATCCGCAGCTACGTCCTGCACCCCTACACGATGGTCAAGGACCACCGCACCGAGCACGAGGTCGGCGACGTCCAGCGGGTCCTCGACGGCGACCTCGACGAGTTCGTCCGCGACTACCTGAACAAGACCGCAGCCGCTTCGGCCTCCTGATGGCGGAGGCGCTGCGTTACCTCGAGCGGCCGGCAAACGGCGAGCCGGAGGGTCTGCTGGTCCTCCATCACGGCCGCGGTACCGACGAGCGAGACCTGCTGCGGCTCGCCGACCACTTCGATCCGGGCGCGAAGCTGCGGGTGGTGACGCCGCGGGCGCCGCTGACCCTGCCCGGCTCGGCCGGCTACCACTGGTACCTGGTGCCGCAGGTCGGCTTCCCCGACCCCGCCACCTTCGACGCCGCCCGCGCCGCCCTGGCCGAGCTCCACGACCGCCTCTGGGAGGAGACCGGGGTCGGTCCGGAGCGGACCGTGCTCGCCGGTTTCTCGATGGGCTCGGTGATGAGCTACGCGACGGGCCTCAGCGCCGAGCGTCCCGCCGTCGCCGGGATCGCCGCCTTCAGCGGCTTCGTCCCCACCGTCGAGGGCTGGCAGCCTTCGCTCGACGATCGGCAGCGGTCCCGCGTCTTCATCGCCCACGGGAGGCGCGACCCGGTGATCGGGATCGACTTCGCCCACCGGGCTCGGGAGCTACTCGAGGCCGGCGGGCTGGATGTCGAGTACCGCGAGTCTGACATCGGCCACCAGATCGACCCCTCCGATCTGGCCGATGCGACCGCCTGGCTGGCCGAGACGCTGCCGCACTGAGCGGCGGCGCCCGGCCGAGCCTCTGTCGCTCAGTGCGAGAGGCGGAAGCTGGTGCCGGGATCGGACCAGGTGAGGCTGTCCGAGCTGGAGTGGCGGAGGGTCAGGTGTCGTTCGAAGTAGCTGTTGCAGTAGTGCGGTGAGTCGACCGCGTGCAGCTGCACGGTGAAATCCTTGGCTCCCTCGACCCTGTTCATCTGGCCGTCGCTGAGGATCTGGGTTTTGGTGAAGACCCCCTGGTGGCCGAAGTGCTGGTCGCCGGGGAGATTAAGAGCACCTTTGCGACCCTTGAGCGAGTAGTCGACGGAGACGGCAGCCGGGGAGTTGGTGGTGTAGCGGATGACGAGGCGGACCTTGTCGTTCGAGATGCTGCCCGAGACGGCGGCGTCGGCGCTACTCAGCGGGCACTGGCTGGGAGCTTCTTCGCAAAGTTCGAATTCTTCTTCTCGGCTTCTTCTTCCGCTTCTTCTTCCTCTTCAGTGGGGTGAGCGACCGCGGCGGCCGTGGCCGGGCCGCCGAGGCCCGGAACGGGCATCGCCTGGGCCGAGCGGACGAAGCCCAGCGCCGCGATCACAACCACCGTTGCCAGGAACGAGGTCCACCAGGCAAGCCTGATCGTTCGGGCGTCGCTGCCTGCGGTCTCGGTCTTTTCTCTCACGCCCCCTTGATCGGAGCGACACCGAAAACCCTTTAGCCATGCGGCCTAGACGTCCAGTGCGCCCTCCAACTCGAGCAGCGCGCGCTTCATCGGCACCCCGCCTCCGTAGCCCCCCATGCCGCCGCTGCTGCGCAGGACGCGATGACAGGCGACGACGAGTGGGATCGGATTGCTGCCGCAGGCGGTGCCGGCGGCACGCACGGCTCGCTGGTTGCCGGCGCCCCTGGCCATCTGCGTGTAGCTGCGGGTCTGGCCGTAGGGGATGCGGGCGATCCCGCGCAGGACCCGGCGGCGGAAGCCTTCGCTCAGCTGCCAGTCGAGCGCCAGGTCGAAGCTCTCCAGTCTGCCCTCGAAATAGAGGTCGAGCTCGCGCCGGGCCTCGTCGAACTGCCCGGGCGCCTCGAGGACGCGGGGGGACACGCGCGTGGCGAGCTCTGCCAGCAGCTCCTCGGCATCCTGGTTCGGCAGCCCGACCCGGACCAGGCCCTTGGGGGTCCTGGCGAGGAGGAGGGGCCCGAACGGCGAGTCGGTGGTCGTGTAGGCGACGTCGAGCAGCCCCTCCTGGGAGGCGCGCTCGACGAGGCCCGACATTGGGGTTTTGGTCATGCCAGCTCCTTTCGCAGTCGTTTGATTCCCTCGTGCAGGCTGCGCCGCGCCGCCGCCGGCGAGCAGCCGAGTGCGTCGGCGATCTCGGCGTGGGGGAGATCGCTGGCGTAGCGCAGGGTCACCGCCGCCCGCTGCTTCGGCGGCAGGACGCCGACGGCGGTCCAGATCTCGCCGCCCGGCAGCGGATCCTCGACCCCGACCTCCGCCACCTCGGCCACCGGCAGCGGCCGCCGGCCCCTGGCCCGGTGGTGGTCGATCGCCTTGCGGTGGGCGATCGTGATCACCCACCCCCGCAGGTTGCCGGCGTCGTTCAGCTTCGGATAGGCGCGCAGCGCCGCGAGGAACGTCTCCTGGAAGCAGTCGTCGGCCGCCTCGTGGCCGACGGCCGCGCGCAGCACCGCCATCACGACTTCCGCGTGCTCGTCGATCAGGACCTGGAAGGGGGGCAGTGCCGGCACTCTGTGAATTAAACGCGGCGAGGACCTCGAGCGTGAGATCCCGGCGGCGAGAACTGCATTTCCGGTCTCAGGCGCGGGAAATGCAGTTCTCGTCGTTGATCTAGGCTCGCGTGATGGCCGAACCCGGTGAGCCGCTGCAGGACCTGGTCGCCCGCGCGCTCGCCGAGGACGTCGGCGCCGGGGACGTGACCACGGAGTCGACGGTGCCCGAGGCGGCCCATGCCAGGGCCCGGATCGTCCAGAAAGCGCCGGGGGTGGTCAGCGGCCTCGCGGTGGTCGCCGAGACGATGCGCCAGTGCGGCGTCGAGCATTTCGACAACCTCGTCGTCGAGGGCCAGTGGCAGGAGAGGGTGCCCGCAGAGGTGCTGCTCGCGACTGGCACTGCGCGCTCGCTGCTCGTCGCCGAGCGGACCGCGCTCAACTTTCTCGGCCACCTCTCCGGCATCGCGACCATGACCGCGCGCTTCGTCGAGGCGGTCGCCGGCACCGGAGCTCGGATCCTCGACACCCGCAAGACGACCCCGGGGCTGCGGGCACTCGAGAAGGCCGCGGTCGCCGTCGGCGGTGGCAGCAACCACCGGCTCGGGCTCTACGACGCGTTCCTGATCAAGGAGAATCACATCGCCCTCGCCGGCAGTCTCGCCAAGGCCGTCTACGGCGCCCACTCCGCGCACCCGGACCTGAAGATCGAGGTCGAGGTCCGCAACCTCGACGAAACTGCCTACGCCCTCGGCACCGGCGTCGACCGCCTGCTGCTCGACAACATGGATCTCGAGACCCTGCGCGGCGCCGTCAGACTGCGCGACGAAAACTCCGGCCCCGGCAGCGGCCCCACCCTCGAGGCCTCCGGCGGCGTAGCCCTGGAGACCGTCCGCGCCATCGCCGAAACCGGAGTCGACTTCATCTCCATCGGCGCCCTGACCCACTCGGCCCCATCCTTAGATTTCAGCTTGCTGCTCGAGCCTGCTTAAAGACGACCAGGGAGGCCGGAACCCTCGGCGCAAACCGAACCGCCTTAGCTGGGGAGGTGGGGAGGTCTCAACCGAACCTCCCCGCAGTTCGTGAGGGTGAGACCTCCCCACCTCCCCTACTTGAGCAGTTTGGACAGCCGCCGATCCTTGAGCACCCGCCCCCCCGTCTGCTCCTTCGGGCAGTAGTTCATCTGGTGTTCGGAGAAGAACACCGCCTCGATCGTCGTCCCGCAGCGTGGGCACGGCTCCCCCTCCCGCCTGTGGACCTGCAGGGGCATCGGCACCTTGTCCGGCACCTCGGCGCCGATCGTCTCCTCGTAATGGTCGATTGCGTCGCCGAGCACGTGCAGCCCACGGTGTAGGCGCTCGACCTCCTCGGGGTCGAGTTCCGAGCCCTTCTTGAATGGCGAAAGGCGCGCCTCCCAGAGGATCTCGTCGACCCAGGAGCGGCCGATCCCGGCGATGTCTTTCTGGTGTCGCAGCAGCGGGTGCAGGTGCCGCGGCACGTCGATCGCCGCCGCCAGCACCTCGAGTCGGGGAGGGGGCCAGGCTTCCGGCCCCAGCGACTTCACCATCTCGTCCTCGACCACCGCCTCGACGGGAAGCAGTTTCGCCCAGGCCCGCTGCTTGGTGCCGAACTCCCGCAGCCGCAGCTCCCGCCCGTCCTCGAGCCGGATCAGAACCCTCGACGCCCGGTCTTTGATCGAGGCCCGTTTGTCGAACACCCGCAGCCGCCCCGCCGACATCAGGTGGACCAGCAATGCCAATTCCCCAAACTCGACCACCGGCATCTTGCCGACCCGCCGCACCCCGGTCACCTCGCGCCCCACCAACTCCTCGAGCCCCGGCTCAAAGGTCTTCATCACGTTCATCCCCGGCGCCACCGCCGATTCGACGCGAGCTCCCAACAAGCTGCTGTTCAGCCGCCGCGCAACGATCTCGACCTCAGGCAGCTCGGGCATGAGCGAAGTCTGGCGACTTCAGCCGGGCAAAGCCGCTCGCTAGACTCGTCAGACGTTCATTCGACCTGGTTCGACCCTTCACGGTCTGCCGGCGAACATCAGGAAAGGAAGGGCTCATGCAAGAGCTCCCGACGATCCAAGCCCCAATGCCCGACGCGCTCGCGCCCGACGAGGTCGCTGCCCTGAGCGCGGAGATCCGCGCGCTCGCCGAGCAGCGCAACGCCGTCATCCTTGCCCACAACTACCAGGTGCCCGAGATTCAGGACGTCGCCGACGTGATGGGCGATTCGCTGGCGCTCTCGCGCCAGGCCGCCGCCACCGATGCCGAGGTGATCGCCTTCTGCGGCGTCCACTTCATGGCCGAGACCGCCTCGATCCTCTCGCCGGAGAAGGTGGTCCTGATCCCCGACCTCGACGCCGGCTGCTCGCTCGCCGACTCGATCGACGCCGACCAGCTGCGCGCCTGGAAGGTCGAGCATCCGGGGGCGCTGGTCGTGATGTACGTCAACACCTCGGCCGAGGTCAAGGCCGAGACCGACTACTGCTGCACCTCGTCGAACGCGGTCAGCGTCGTCGAGCACATCTGGGCCGAGCACGGCCCCGACACCGAGATCCTCTTCGGCCCCGACATGTGGCTCGGCGCCTACGTCGAGCGCGAGACGGGCCTGGTCGGCGACGCCGAGCGCCGCGCCCGCTTCCACGTCTGGGACGGCGAGTGCCACGTCCACGCCGGGATCCGTCCCGACGACATCGCCCGCACCCGCGCCGAAAACCCGGAGGCGGAGTTCCTGATCCACCCCGAGTGCGGCTGCTCGACCCAGGCGATGGAGTACGTAGCCGCCGGCGACATCGAGCCCGACGGCGTGCACATGCTCTCCACCTCGGGAATGCTCGAGCACGTCGAAGCGCACCCCGACGGCAGCTTCATCGTCGCCACCGAGAACGGCATGCTCTACCCGCTGCAGCAGGCGGCGCCCCAGGCGAACCTGATCGAGGCCAACCGGATGGCCTTCTGTAAATACATGAAGATGATCACCCTGCCGAAGCTGCGCGACTCGCTGCTCGACCTCAGGTTCGAGGTCAGCGTCCCGGCCGAGATCGCCGCCAGGGCGAAGCTGCCGATCGAGCGCATGGTCGCGATCGGCTAGCTCGACTCTTAGGTAATTCTCAGCCTCGCTTCACCTCGCGGTTACCCGGCGGCTGGAGCCTGGAGTCCGCTCCGGTTGGACCGAGGCGGCAGCAAGGGCTGAGCGGGCTGCGGCCCGGATGCGGGGAGCGGGCCTCGAGGTCGCGGAGACGATCGTCGGCGACCCCGATCCCTACGCCGCCGTCGGCGACGTGCTCCACTGCCGCCGCTTCGACGAGCTGATCGTCGCGACGCTGCCGCGCGGGCTCTCGACCTGGATGAAAGTCGGGCTGCCGGGCCGCCTGCGCCGGCTCACCGAACTGCCGATCACGCGGATCTGCGTCGACAGCCCGGCCCGGGCGAGGGTCTCCGAGCGGCAGCTGGCCGCGGTCGCCTCGTAGTTTGCGAGCGTTCGCTCATAATTCGCTAAAGTTCCGCGAACGCAATTTGGGCGCACTCTTGCGCCGTCCGTGGGGCGCAGGAGTCACCCTCTGTGCGCAGAACCCAATCTCCCGATGGCCAGATCGAAGAAGAGACAGCCCCGCGACGACGAGCCGCGCCGACCGCGCGGTCGTCGCGCGCCGATCATCGAGCTCGACGACGTCACGAAGGTCTACCCGGGCGGGCACATGGCCCTCGACCGGGTCTCGCTGGCGATCGGGCGCGGTGAGTTCGTCTTCCTCGTAGGTCCGACCGGGTGCGGCAAGTCGACCCTGATCAAGATGCTGATCCGCGAGCTGGCGGCGACGGACGGCAGCGTCAAGATCGCCGGCCGCGACATCGGCGCCCTGCCGGAGAAGAAGATCCCGCAGCTGCGGCGCAACATCGGCACCGTCTTC
The DNA here is from genome assembly GCA_013821475.1 of Solirubrobacterales bacterium. Taxonomy (GTDB): domain Bacteria; phylum Actinomycetota; class Thermoleophilia; order Solirubrobacterales; family 70-9; genus VAYN01. The sequence continues at coordinate 3,079 of JACDGU010000088.1, read as the reverse complement.
CAGGACTTCAAGCTGCTGCCCGACCGCACCGTCTACGACAACGTCGCCTACGCGTTGCAGGTCATCGGCGCCAGCCGCGCCGAAATCCGCGAGCAGGTGCCGCAGACGCTGCGCCTGGTCGGGCTCTCGACCAAGATCCACAGCTTTCCCGATCAGCTCTCCGGCGGCGAGCAGCAGCGCGTCTCCGTCGCCCGCGCCTTCGTCAACCACCCGCCGCTGCTGCTCGCAGACGAGCCCAGCGGCAACCTCGACCCCGTCACCTCGATCGGCGTCATGCAGCTGCTCTACCGGATCAACAAGACCGGGACGACGGTCGTCGTCGTCACCCACGACCGCGAGATGGTCGACAACATGCGGCGCCGGGTGATCGAGCTCTACGAGGGCCGCGTCGTCCGCGACGAGGTCAGCGGCGGCTACACCGAGGAATCGACCAGCGAATTCGGACTGCGGATGCGGGCCGAGATGGGCGTCGGCCAGCACGGCGAGGCCCAGACCAACGGCCACGACCACGAGTCCCTGATCTAGATGTCGCGCCTGATCTTCTTCATCCAGGAGGCGATCCGTGCCCTGCGCCGCAACGCCGCCCCGAGCCTGGCGGCGATCATCACCACGGTCGTCACCGTCGTCCTGCTCGGCGTCCTGATCCCGATCTTCCAGACCACCCAGGCCAAGAGCAACGAGGTGCGCCAGGAGCTGAACCTCCAGTTCAGCATGTACCCGGATACGACCAACGCCGAAATTGCCGCCCTGCGGCCGAAGCTGGAGACGATCCCGCACGTCGCCAAGGTCGAACTTGTGACTAAAGGGATGGCGCTGAAGGAACTTCGCGAAGAACTCGGCAAGAAGAAGGCCGCCGAACTGACCTCGGCCCTGCCGGGTAACGAAAACCCGCTCCCGAACAGCTACCGGCTGACGCCCGACGACGCCGCGAACCTGGCCGCGATTCGAACCGTCATCAATGCCCCGATCGGAGTCGACGGCAAGCCCTCCCACGGCGGCAAGCCGTTCTCGTCGACGATAGAAAAAGAATTCGAACGCAACCAGGACTCGAAGAAGATCGAGCAGGTGACCAGCGCCCTGAAGATCGTCCTCACGGTGATCACGGTGCTGCTGATCCTCGCCTCGCTGATGCTGATCGGCAACACGATCCGGCTCTCGATCTTCACCCGTCGCCGCGAGGTCGAGGTGATGCGCCTGGTCGGCGCCACCCGCTGGTTCATCCGCTGGCCGTTCATGATCGAGGGCGTCGTCGTCGGCTTCATCGGCGGCGCGGTGGCCATACTTGTCCTGTGGATCGGCAAGATCACGATCGTCGACCCGCTCAGCAGCTCCTTCGAATTCCTCGCGGCGCAGAACGAAAGCACACTCAGCTTCCCGGCGCTGATCGCGATCCTCTTCGCCGCCGCGGTCCTGGTCTCGACGATCGGGTCCGGCGTCACCCTGCGTCGCTTCCTCAAGGTCTGAGGCCGTCGTGAATGCGCGCGGGGCCGTCGCCTACGGCGTCGCCTTGATCGCCGTCCTCTGTGCCGGTCTCTGGCTCGGCGGCCACCCGCGGGTGCTGCCCGGCTTTGCCCGCGACGCCTTCGTCTCCGAACCGGGCGGCATGACCAGTGAAGCCGCCGAACTGATCAAGGACAACTACTACCGCCGGGTCGGCAGCACCGAGCTCGGCAACTCGTCACTGCAGGGCATGGTCAGGGAGCTGCGAAGGCGCCACCACGACCGCTTCTCCGACTACTTCTCCCCGGAAGCGCTGGCGAGCTTCAACCAGGAGATCGAAGGCCACTTCTCGGGAATCGGGGTCTCGGTGATCGAAGTCAAACGCGGCCTGCGCGCGGCCCGGGTCTTCCCCGAATCGCCGGCCCAGAAGGGCGGCATCGAAGCCGGCGACACGATCGTCTCGGTCAACGGCAAGTCGATCGCCGGCATCACCAGCACCGAATCGACGGCGCTGATCAAAGGTCCAGACGGGACCGAGGTCACCGTCGGCGTGCTCGCCGCCGAGACCGGCAAGGTCCGCGAAGTGGAACTGACCAGGGCCGAAGTCGCCCTGCCCAACGTCAGCAGCACGACCACCGCCGTCAAGGGTCACAGGCTCGGCTACGTGCGCATGCTCAGCTTCAGCGAAGGCGTCCACGCGGCGCTCGCCGAAGCGGTGGAAAAGGTCGAGTCTGAAGGCGCCGAAGGAATCGTGCTCGACCTCCGTGGCAACCCCGGCGGACTACTCGACGAGGCAGTGCTGAGCGCCAGCATCTTCCTGCCCGAGGGCGAAGTCGTGGTCTCGACCAAATCCCGAACTCAGGGCAACAGCGTCCACGACACCGTTGGCGGGAACCTGCCGGAGGTCCCGGTCGTCGTCCTCGTCAACCGCAACAGCGCCTCGGCCGCGGAGATCCTCACCGCCGCGCTCGCCGACGACGGTGGCTCCACGGTTGTCGGCACCCGCACCTACGGCAAGGGGGTCTTCCAGGAGACCAAGGACCTAGCCAATGGCGGCGCCCTGAAGCTGACCGTCGGCGAGTTCTTCACCCCCGCCGGCGTCAACCTCGCCCAGAGCCACGGTGTCCATCCCGACGTCGAGGCCAGCGACGATCCCGAAACCAAGGTCGACGAGGCCAGGCAGCGGGCCTACGGCGTCCTCGCCGGTCAGGTCGGAGGTTGAGCGCCGAGCGCCAGCGGGGCAAGCGGTGCCAAGCCGTGCCGCGAGCCCGCGACGCGGTCGAGGCGATGCTGCGCGAGCAGCTCGGCTTCCGCGGCTTCAGCGCCGCGCTCGAGGAGGAGGCGATGCGGGCGGCCGAGGAGGCCGAGCGTGTTCCCGGCCCGCGTCGCGACCTGACGGCGCTGCAGACCTTCACCGTCGACCCGGCGACCGCTCGCGACTTCGACGACGCGGTCTCGGCCCAGCGCGAGGGCAACGGGGGCCGGGTCTGGATCCACATCGCTGACGTCGCCGCGCACGTGCGGCCGGGGTCGCCGCTCGACGTCGAGGCGCGGCGGCGCGCCAACAGCACCTACGTCCCCGGCGCCGTCGAGCCGATGCTGCCGCACGCGCTCAGCAGCGAGGCCTGCAGCCTTGCAC
>JACDGU010000243.1 GCA_013821475.1 Solirubrobacterales bacterium | reverse complement strand
GCGCGCGACCGTGGCGCTGCTGGAGGCGAGCTGCACGACCCCGATCGGCGTCCATGCCACGCTCGCCGGCGAGCGGCTGGCGATCGAGGCGTTCGTCGGCCTCCCCGACGGCAGCGAGTGGCTGGGCGACCGGGTCGAGGGCGCCGCCGCCGATCCCACCGCCGCCGGCGTCCTCCTCGGCGAACGCCTGCTCACCGCCGGCGCCCGCGATCTTCTCGACCGGGCCGAGGCGCTGGCATGACCCCCGCATCGCGTGGTTCCTTATTTACGCCCTGCGTGCAAAAGGAACCAGACGATGGGTAGCCGCGCCGGGGTCGTCTATCTGGTCGGTGCCGGGCCCGGCGATCCGGGCCTGATGACGGCGCGCTCGCTGGATCTGATCGCCAGTGCCGACGTCGTCTACTACGACCGGCTGATCCCGCCGGGCGCGCTCGCCGGCGCCCGCGAGGAGGCGGAGCTGATCTACGTCGGCAAGCAGCCGGGCGTGCCCTCGCTGCCGCAGGAGGAGATCGGCGAGCGGCTGATCGAGGGGGCGCAGGCGGGCCGCAGCGTCGTCCGCCTCAAGGGCGGCGACCCCTTCGTCTTCGGCCGCGGCGGCGAGGAGGGCGAAGCGCTGCGCGAGGCCGGAGTCGAGTTCGAGGTCGTCCCCGGGGTCACCGCCGGCGTCGCCGCGACGGCCTACGCGGGGATTCCGGTCACCCACCGCGACGACGCCTCGGCGGTCGCCTTCGTCACCGGCCACGAGGACCCGACCAAGACCGAGACAGCGCTCGACTGGGAGGCGCTCGCCGCCTTCCCCGGCACCCTCGTCTTCTACATGGGCGTCAGACGCCTGGCCGAGAACGCGGCGGCGCTGATCGCCGCCGGGCGGGATCCCGAGCAGCCCGCCGCGGCGGTCGAAAAGGGAACGATGGCCGCCCAGCGCACCGTCTCGGCGACGCTGGGCACGATTGCCGAGGCCGTGGAGCGCGAGGCGGTCGGCGCCCCGGCGCTGATCGTGGTCGGCCCGGTTGCGGCCCGACGCGAGCGGCTCGCCTGGCTCGAGCGCCGACCCCTTCACGGCCGCGTCGTCGTCGTCACCCGCGCCCGCGCCCAGGCGAGCGGCTTCGCCGCGACCCTGCGTGAGCTCGGCGCCGGGGTCGTCGAGCTGCCGGCGATCCGGATCGAGTCGCGGATCGACAGCGCCGAGGTCCGCGAAGCGGCAGCCGCGATTGCCGAGTATTCGCTCGTCTGCCTGACCAGCCCCAACGGCGTCCGCCTGCTGTTCGAGGCGCTGGGCGCCGCCGGCAGCGACGCCCGCGCCCTGGCCGGCGCCACCGTTGCCGCGATCGGCCCGGGCACCGCCCGCGCCCTCGCCGAGCACGGGATCGTCGCCGACGTCGTCCCCGAGCGCTTCGTCGCCGAGGCGCTGGTCGAATCCCTGGCGGCGGTCGAGGTCGAGGGCCGGCAGGTGCTGATCGCCCGCGCCGCTGAGGCCCGCGACGTCCTCCCCAAGGCGCTCCGCGAGCGCGGCGCCGAGGTCGACGTCGTTCCCCTCTACGAGACGGTCCCCGAGCAGCCCGGCGCCGACGCCGTCGAGGCCGCGCAAGGCGCCGACTACGTCACCTTCACCTCCTCCTCGACGGTGACCAACCTGACCGAGGCACTCGGCGACCGCTTCCCCGGCTCCGCCCGGATCGTCTCGATCGGCCCGGTCACCAGCGAGGCCGTCCGCGCCGCCGGCCTGGTCGTCGATGTCGAAGCCGAGCGCCATGACGTCGAGGGCCTGCTCGCCGCCCTGCTGGCCGACGCGAGAGTCCAGCCGCAACAGTGACCCCCGCCTCGATGGAGGGGGGAGGGTTCGGCAGCCCGCACCGCCACTTTCGCCGCACCGACTCGACCAACACCCGCGCCCGCGAGCTGGCCGCGGCCGGCGCCCCGCACGGAACCATCGTCACCGCCGCCGAGCAGACCGACGGGCGCGGACGGCAGGGGCGGACCTGGACCGCTCCGGCGGGTAAGGCACTGCTCTACTCGGCCGTGGTGCGGCCGCTCGAGGAGCGCCACATGCTGCTGCCCCTGGCGGTGCCGCTGGCGGTCTGCGAGGCGGCCGAGGAGCTGCAGCCGGGGATCGAGTGCGGGGTCAAGTGGCCCAACGACATCCAGATCGACGGCCGCAAGCTGGCCGGAGTCCTGATCGAAGCCCGACCGCAGGACGGCTGGGCGGTCATCGGCGTCGGCCTGAATCTCTCCATCTCTCAAGAGGAGTTCCCGCCCGACCTTCGAGCAAACGCTGTCTCGATCTTCGACTCCGAGGCGAGGGGTCCGGGGGGGTCCCGCCGGAGCC
>JACDGU010000087.1 GCA_013821475.1 Solirubrobacterales bacterium | reverse complement strand
CGGTCACCGCGGTCCGGAACAGCGCCCCGAAGGTCATCGTCTCGCCGCCGAGCAGGGCGCCGCCCTGGCAGAGCTCGCGCTCGAAGGAGAATTCGTCGTCGAAGGTCGGCACGACGAGGATCGGATCGCGCTCGAGCACCGCGCGAAAGCGGCTCAGGACCAGCCCCCTCTTGCCCGAGTTGGGGGGTCCGTGGATCAGATTCAGCGGCACTCACCCAGCCTATGTAGGAGGTCGGCGCACGAAGCCGGCCGGCCGCCGCCCGTCTGCCTGCAAACTGCGGCGTAACGGCCCCGTTTTACCGTCTACCGGCGCCTCTAGATTGCGATTCAGCCAATGTCCCTCTGCTTTGTAGATCCAGCCGACGCCGTTCGCGCAATCGCCGACTCCGTCGGCCGCGAGGCCCGCCGCCAGCTCCTCGGTGAGGCGGTCCGCGCCTGGGTCGACGAGATCCCCGAGTCCGAGCTCGAAGTCCACTACGCGAAGGCGATCTCCGAGCTCGACGAGCATGACCTCTCGATGCTCGCCGCCTGGCACGGCTCGCTCGAGATCGGCCACCCGGTTCCCAACCGCGACTTCCTGATGGGAGCCTTCGGCTCCCTCGGCGACAACCGCCGCGAGGCGCTGAAGCTGGCCGCCGGCTTCCGCGGCGAGGAAGCCGTCGACTCCGGCGTCACCGAGGAAGACGCACTCGAGCTGGTCCTCAGCCTGCTCGGTCCCCAGCGCCTGATGGCGCTGGCAGTAGAGGCCGTCGAGCTCTACGTCTGGGACCGCGCCGGGTCCGACAACTAGCCCCAGGAGCCTGCAAACCGGCGCATCTCGGGGTCCTCGGTCGTGCGGCTGCGGGTCACGCACCTGAGTGCGCTCCCCTTGCCGCCCTCCCTGCGTCCCCCGACCTGCTTGGTTTTCGGCTCCTGGGAGCGTACGGTTGGCGTGGAGGCATGAATGGTGCGAAGAGCAGGTGAGTACGACGCGGTCATAGTCGGCGCCAGCCTGGCCGGCTGCACGGCGGCGATTCTGCTCGGGCGCGGCGGGGCGCGGGTGGCGCTGGTCGAGAAGAGCCCCGACCCCGGGGCCTTCAAGCGCATCTGCTCGCACATGGTTCAGGCTTCGGGGGTGCCGACCCTGGAACGGCTCGATCTACTCGAGGCGATCGTTGCCGCGGGTGGGATTCGCTCGCGACTGCGATTCTGGACCGAGTGGGGGTGGGTCGAAGCGCCGCCCGAGCGAGCGGCACAGGGGGTGAACCTGAGGCGCGAGCTGCTCGACCCGATCGTGCGCGAGGCGGCCGCCGCGACGGCCGGGGTCGAGCTGATGCTCGGCCACGAGGCGGTTCGCCTCTTGCGGGACGGGGACGCCGTGCGAGGGGTGGCCGTCCGCGACCGCGACGGCGTCGATGCCGATCTGCGCGCGACGCTCGTCGTCGGCGCCGATGGGCGCGAGTCCCACGTCGCCGAGCTTGCCGGCGTTCCCGCGAAGACGCTGCCGCACGGGCGCTTTGCCTACGCCTCCTACTTCGAGAACCCGAGCGGATCCCTCGACAGTTCAGTCTGGTTCCTCGACCCGCAGATCTCCGCCGCCTTCCCGACTGACGGCGGCCTGGTCCTCTACGTCGCGATGCAGACCAAGGACCGGCTGCCGGAGTTCCGCCGCGACCCGAAGGCGGCGCTGCTCGCGTCGGTTGCCGCCATTCCCGAATCGTCGACCCGTCCGGGCCGCGAGGTCGGACCGCTGCTCGGCAAGCTCCAGATGCCCAACCGCGTGCGCGGCCCCGTCGCGCCGGGCCTGGCTCTGATCGGTGACGCGGCGCTTGCCACCGACCCGCTGTTCGGCGTCGGCTGTGGCTGGGCCTTCCAGTCCGGTGCCTGGCTGGCCGACTGCGTCGCCCCGGCGCTGCACGGCGCCGAGCCGCTCCAAAAGGGCCTCGCCCGCTACCGCCGCCGCCACCGCCGCGAGCTGCGCGGCCACGCCTTCTTCATCCACGACTACGCGAACGGGCGCCGCTTCAATCCGATCGAAAAGCTCGCCTTCTTCGCGGCGGCGCGCGATCCCGAGCTGGCGACGATGTTCGACGCCTATGCGACCCGCCAGATCCGGCCCACCCAGATGTTCGCGAAGACGATTCCACGCACGATCGCGGTTGCCGCCCGCGAGGCGCTGCCCCACCGTGGCGGCGGCGTCCCGGCTAGTCGCTGAGCCCAGCGCCGCCCTCGCGTTCGCGGGCCAGCACCAGCAGCAGTTCCTCGTAGGGGCCGACGAGGTACGCCTGGTCCCCGGCGGCGAAGCGGGTGTCGCGGCGGGGCGGATGCTCCATCGCTCCGTCGGAGCCGCCGCGGACGATCGCGACGACGCGGATCCGGGCGCCGAGCTCGCGCATCGCCAGGCCGACCAGGCCGCCGTTGGGGCGGACCGTGAGGTGGGGTTTTCTCGAGCCGGTTGCCGAGGGCGCGGTCGAAGACGCGGAGGACTACCGGGACCTCGATCCAGCGCTCCCCCGGCGAGTCGCGCACCGCCAGGCCGGTCTCGAGGTTGACCAGGTAGTCGCTGGTCAGGATCGCGACCGCGCCGGCGTCGGCGATGTTGACCGAGCGCAGCGTCTGACCCAGGGTCGCGTCGCCGGGGACGATCGGGGCGCCGAGCGAGTGGGCTACCTCAGCGTGCCCCCGATCGCGGCTGCCGGCGTCGTTGAGCTGCTCAGCTTCTGCGGCCTGGTCGAGCGCTCGCGGGTGATCATGGAGAAGCCCTTCGGGACCGACTTCACCAGCGCCGTCGGGCTCAACGAGACGATCCACGAGATCCTCCGCGAGGAGCAGATCTTCCGCATCGATCACTTCCTCGGCAAGGAGGCGGCGCAGAACATCCTTGCCCTGCGCTTCGCCAATGGCCTGTTCGAGCCGATCTGGAACCGCGACCACATCGACCACATCCAGATCGACGTGCCGGAGACGCTCGGGGTCGGCTCGCGGGCGGCCTTCTATGAGAAGACCGGCGCCTACCGCGACATGGTCGTCACCCACCTGATGCAGATCCTCGCCTTCGTCGCGATGGAGCCGCCAACCGCGCTCGCCTCCGACGCGATCACCGAGGAGAAGAACAAGGTCTTCCGCTCGCTGCGCCCGCTCGATCCCGACTGGGTGGGGCCCGGCCGAGATCGGCGCCCTGATCACGCCCAACGCCTGGCGGCTGCCCTTCGCGCGACGCCGGCGCGCGAAGCCGGCTGCCGGCAACGGCGCAGCCTAGGCCGGGGCGAGCAGGCCGCGCAGCTCGGCGATCGCCTGCTCGTTGTCCTGAAAGTGGACGGCGCTCATCCCGAACTCGCGGGCGCCCTCGCAGTTGACGAGGATGTCGTCGACCAGGACCCAGGCCTCGGCCGGCAGGCCGAATCGCTCGACGGTGATCTCGTAGATCCGCACTTCGGGCTTGCGGCAGCCGACGAAGGCGGAGTCGATCACCGTCTCGAAGATCTCGTCGACCGGCAGCATCCCCCGCCAGGTCGGCTCCCACTCGCGGACGTTGTTGGTCAGCATCGCCATCCGCAGCCCCTCGTCCTTGAGCTCCCGCATCAGCTGGATCATCGGCGGGTTGACGTCGAGGTCGCCGATGAAGAGCTCGCGGAAGCGGTGCAGATGCGGCCGGTGGCCGACCAGCGGCTCGAGGCCGTCGCCGAGCTGGTCGAGGAACTCGGCCTCGCTGATCTCGCCGCGCTCCATCGCGAACAGCGGGTTGACGCCGTGGGTGTCCTCGGCGTGTTTAAGCGCCTTGCCGAAGTCGCCGGTGGCGACGCCGATCTCGTCCTGCATCTTCAAGAAGGTGGGCAGCAGCGGCGTGGTCAGGACACCGCCGAAGTCGGAGACGATCGCCTCGATCTCAGCCACCGGCGCGGGCCACCTCGTAGTGGCCGAGGCCCTCTCGGCCCTCGACCGACCAGCGGAAGAAGGCGATCTCGGCGTCGAGCCCCTTGCGCTTGACCGCGATCGAGCTGATCAGCGTGCCGGCACCGCGCAGCGGCCGCCCGTCGTCGGCCTCATGCCAGAGCTCGAGCGTGGCACGGCGCTGGACCCCGTCCTCGCCGTACTCGGTCGAGAGCAGCGACTCCTCGAACTCGACCGGCGCGGCGTCGGGATCGCAAAGCACGGCGACGAGCTCCTCCTCACCGTGCTCGCCGCGCCCGGGGGGCAGGGTGGAGGTGAGCGCCAGCAGGCCGCCGTCGGAGAAGACGATCCCGATCGAGCGCCGCAGGATCTGGCCGGAGTCGGTCATCGGCGCGCAGCCTATCCTTCCCCCGCAATGAGTCCGTTCACGATCCGCAACGCCGATCCCGAGCGCGACGCCGCCGCCTGCGCAGCGATCTACGCGCCGAGCGTCGAGGACAACGTCACCTCCTTCGAGGAGCGGGCGCCCGACGCCGCCGAGCTGTCGGCGCGGATCGCCTCGATCTCCGCCTCCCACCCCTGGCTGGTCGGCGAGGAGGGGGGAGAGGTCGTCGGCTTTGCCTACGCCTGCACCCACCGCGAGCGCGGCGCCTATCGCTGGGCGGTCGACGTCTCCGTCTACGTCGCCGCCGGCCAGCGCGGGCGCGGGCACGGCCGCGCGCTCTACGAAGAGCTCTTCGAGCGGCTGCGCCGGCAGCGCTTCCAGGTCGCCTGCGCCGGAATCACCCTGCCCAACGAGGCCAGCGTCACCCTGCACAAGCGCCTCGGCTTCGTCGCGGTCGGTGTCAACCGCCGGATCGGCTGGAAGCGGGGTGCCTGGCGCGACGTCGGCTGGTGGCAGCTGGAGCTGGTCCCCGCGGGCGACGATGAGCCCGCCGAGCCCCTGCCCCCCGAGCCGCCGCCGGCGGCCGGGTAGCATTGAGCCATGTCTGACGACCAAGCAGCCGCACCCGAGCAGCACTCCGAAGCCCCCACCGAGGAGGACATCTTCGAGGCACTCGAGGAGGTCATCGACCCCGAGCTCGGCCTCGACTTCGTCTCCCTCGGCCTCGTCTACGGCGTCGAGATCGAGAAAGAAGACGTCTACGTCACCTTCACCCTGACGACCCCGGCCTGCCCGATCGGCCCCCAGGTCTCCGAACAGATGAAGGAGTTCGTCGGCGACCTCCCCGGAGTCTCGGCGGTCCACCCGAAGATGGTCTTCGACCCCGCCTGGTCACCCGAGATGATGACCGACGACGCCAAGTTCGCGCTCGGCTTCTAGTCGCGGCAAAAAGGGTCTATCTGCGGAGCGTCGAAGCGGCCCGCGCAAGCTGCGTGCCGCTATTGCGCCGTGCCTTGCCCTGGCGATTCTGGCTGCGCTCCCAGCGCTTGCCGGTGCCGCCACCTTCACCGTCAACACCACCGCCGACCAGGCGCCTGCCCTTGCGGAGTGCAGCGGGGTGGCGGGCGATTGCGCGCTCCGTCAGGCCGTCGACAAAGGCAACCTGACGCCAGGCCCAGATACCGTCATCCTTCCAGCCGGGCAATATTTCTTGAAGATTCCGGGCTCCGGGGAAGACGAAGTCGGCGATCTGAATGTCGTCGAAGGCAAACTCGCCGTCCAGGGTGCCGGCGCGCGCAAATCGATCATCGACGCGGGTAAAATCGAAAGTCGGATCTTTGAAGTCAAGCCTGGCACCGGTCTCTCGCTTTCAGGATCGACCGTCACTGGTGGCAACACCGAAGACGACGGCGGCGGGATATTCGTCGAAGAAGCGCCTCTCAATCTCGACGGAGTCTCGGTCAGCGCCAACGAATCGTTCAATTCCGGCGAAGGAGGCGGCATCTTCAGCGAAGAAGCTGAAGTAACGATTCGCGCCTCTTCGATCTCAGGCAATCGCAACAGCGGAGATGGCGGCGGCATCGCCGCGTACGGCAAAGAACACGGCGTCCTGTCGATCGAAAACTCGACCCTTGCCGACAACGTCGTCGATACCAGCCTCTATCCGGGCAAACCCGGCTGGGGTGCCTATGGCGGCGCGATGGAAGGCTCCGTCGGCCAGACCACGCTCAGGAACGTCACTATCGAGGGCAATTCGATCCGAGACGGTAACGGCGGCGAAGAGGGGAGCGGGGCCGCGATCTCGGCTGAACCGAAGCCGGGGGTAGTGTTCAATGTCGTCAACACGATCATTTTTGGCAACACGGCGACCCTGACCGAAGAATTTGGCGAGTGTATAGCGCCGCTGACCTCCGAAGGTCACAACCTCGAAGGGCCAGAGCCCGCAGGCGAACCCCGCTGCTTCGAAGCGGCAAGCGATCTCATCGCCAACCCGCTGCTTGGCGCGCTCGCCAACAACGGTGGCGAAGCCGACACCTTGGCGCTGACCGCCGGTAGCCCAGCGATTGACACCGGCGACGCCAGTCGCTGCCCGGCCACCGACCAATGCGGCGTCCCGCGACCGCAGTTCTCCGGCTGCGACATCGGGGCGTTCGAGCTGGCCCCGGCTCCTGTCGTGCCGCCTCCCGTGAGCGTGGCCACTCTCAAGTTCAAGAAGGTCAAGCGCAACCTGAAGAAGGGGACGGTCACGATTCTCGCCCAGGTGTCTGGCCCTGGCCAGCTCACGGTCACCGGTAAGAAGGTGGTCAAGGTGAAGCGAAACGCCACCGGGGCACAGGTCGTCAAGCTGGTCGTCAGGGCCAGGGGCAAGGCGAAGAAGACCCTTTCTGAGATGGGCAAGGTCAAAGTCAGGCTGAAGGCCGTCTTCGTTCCTTCCGGCGGTGGTGCCGCCGTGAGCAAGACCAAGTCGGTCGTGCTGAAAAGGAAGCTGCACTAGGTCGCAGATGGGCGAGGGGCAGAACGGTCTTCGGGCCGTCCTGCCACGTGCTCCGGTCACGCAGTTCCGGTCGGGACGCCGCCGAGCCGCTCACCTCGTGCTCGATCAGCGAGCCGCCCCGCGGACCCGGGAGCACCTCGTGGCGGATCGTCAGACCTCCGACTCGCCAGGTCCAGGACTCGCCGGGCGTGACCGCGGTGATCTCGGCCGCAATCCGGACGCCGCCGCGGAGGATGACGTGGCCCTTGGATCCGATGGTCACCTCCGGCGAGCCGAGCCCGTCTGCTCCTCTCACGTAGGGCGACCACCGCGACCAGTGCTCAGGCCCGGCCAGTAGCCCCCAGACCCTCGCCGGCGGAGCTTCGCAACGGGTCACTCGTCGTCGACTCGAGGCAGCTGGTGGCTGCCGTTGGCGTTGGTCGGCGTCTCCTCGGCGTCGACGTCGAAATCGTAGGGCCGGGTCCCGCCGCGGCCGGTCTTGCCAGGGTCGCTGCCACCGAACGGGTTGGCGCCGGCGGACATGCCGACGACGGTGAAGCGGCCGACGGTGAAGCGTTTCAGCAGGCCGCGGGCGATCGCCCTGGTCGGCGGGATCAGGAGGAAGATGCCGACAATGTCGGTGAGGAAGCCCGGCGCCAGCAGCAGCGAGCCGCCGAGGACGATCAGGACGCCGTCGGCGACCTCCTTGCCTGGGAAGCGGCGCTGCGCGATTGCCTCGTTGAAGCGCCGCCACGCCCCCCGTCCCTGGTGGCGCAGCAGCAGCGAGCCGAGCACGGCGTCGGCGAGGAGCAGGAGCAGAGTCGGGACGACGCCGATCGCCTCGCCGACCTGGATGATCACGTAGAGCTCGGCGATCGGGACGAGGATGAAGAGCAGGACGAGTAGGAACATCCTCAAAGCCTAGCCCGGCCGCCTCGTCGGACTCGGCTCAGGCGGCGGTGACCGCGAGCGCGGCCTGCTCGAGCTCGGCCAGCGACTGGTTGATGCCGTCGGCGATCGCTTCGACGTCCTCCATCGAGTCGTAGTCAGCCAGGAGGCCGAAGCCGACCTTGCCGTGGTAGCTCATGATCGCCACCGCGAGGGCGTGGTTCTGCGGCAAAAAGGCGACCGGAAAGACCTCCTCCAGTTCGCGGCCGAGCACGTAGAGGGGCAGCTGCGGCCCGGGGACGTTGGTGACGATCATGTTGAAGAGCCGGGTGGTGAAGTTGATCCGCGAGGCCTGGGCCAGCAGGGTCGGCGGCGCGAAGTCGTTGAAGCGCGAGATCACTTCCGCCCCGAGTGCCTGTTTGGAGCTCTTCAGCCCCTCCATCGCGGTGCTGATCGTGCGCAGCCGGCGCACGGGGTCCTCGACGTAGACGGGCAGCGGCCCGCGCATCAGGGCGATCCGGTTGCCGAGGTCGCCGCGCTCGTCCGCGGCCCGGATCGAGACCGGCACCAGCGCCCGCAGCTCCAGTCCCTCGGTGCGAATGCTGCGGCTGTGCAACCAGTTGCGCACCGACCCGGTTACCGCGGCGAGGACGACGTCGTTGACGGTGCCGCCGAGCCCATCCTTGATCCGCTTGAAGGTCGCCAGCTCCGATCGCGCCCAGACGTAGCGGCGATGCGGGCCGATCGGCTGGTTGAGGGGCACGTCCGGGGCCGGGTCAGCGAAGGCGCTGAGGATCTCGGTCAGGCCCTCGAGGGCCTCGACCGCCTTATGGGCGGTGGCCTCGGGATGGCGGACAGCCTCGATCGCCCGCTCGGCGAACTTGACCGGAGTCGCGATCACGTCGCTGATGCCTCGCGTCACCAGCTCGGTCGTGCCCGGCGCGGCCTGCGGCACCCATTGCTCGCTGACCTCGACCGGCGCCGGTTCGCGCTCGAAGTCGAACAGCACGGTTCCGATGTCGACCCCCGAGACGCCGTCGACCATCGCGTGGTGGGTCTTGGTCAGGATCGCGAAACGGTCGCGCTCCAGGCCCTGCGCCAGCCACAGCTCCCAGAGCGGCTTGCTGCGGTCGAGCTGCTGGGAGAAGACCCGCCCGGCGAGCTGTCTCAGCTGCGCCTCGCCGCCCGGATCGGGCAGCGCGGTGTGACGGATGTGGTAGGTCAGATTGAAGTTGACGTCGTCCGCCCAGAGCGGCCGGCCGGCCTCCAGCGGCGGCACCACGAGCCTCTGGCGGAAGCGCGGGACCAGGTGCAGGCGGCCGCGCACGTGCTCGAGCAGGTCGACGTACTTGGGCGGCGGGCCCTCGAAGATCAGGATCGCGCCGACGTGCATGTGGCTGACCGAGCTCTCGTTCGAGAGGAACGAGGCGTCCAGCGCCGTCAAGCGATCCAGGTGACGTCCCTCCGTGCTCACTCCGCAAGGCTAGCTTCGCGCGGCGCCCAAGGCTACGCCGCCCTGCCGGCCGCAACCGCGCCACCGCTACCCTGGAGGCATGCCGACCCCCTCCTCAGCGGCTCCCAAGCGCGTTCTGCTCGCCGCCCCGCGCGGCTACTGCGCCGGTGTCGATCGCGCCGTACAGACGGTCGAGCGTGCCCTCGAGCTGCACGGCGCCCCCGTCTACGTGCGCAAGGAGATCGTCCACAACAAGCACGTGGTCGAGGAACTTGCCAAGCGCGGCGCGATCTTCGTCGAGGAGGAGGCCGAAATCCCGGAGGGAGCGATGGTCGTCTTCTCCGCCCACGGCGTCTCCCCGGCCGTCCACGAGAACGCCGCCGCCCGCGGCCTGCAGACGATCGACGCGACCTGCCCGCTGGTGACCAAGGTCCACGTCTCCGCCCGCCGCTTCGCCGCCCAGGGCTACACGATCGTGATGATCGGCCACGAGGGTCACGAGGAGGTCGAAGGCACGACCGGCGAGGCGCCCGAGAGCATCATCCTGATCGAAACCACCGACGAGGTCGCCTCGCTGCAGGTGCCCGACCCCGACAAGGTCGCCTTCATCACCCAGACCACGCTCTCGGTCGACGAGACCGCCGAGGTGATCGCCGCCCTGCGGGCCAAGTTCCCGGCGATCGTCAGCTCCAAGTCCGACGACATCTGTTACGCCACCACCAACCGCCAGATCGCGGTCAAGCAGCTGGCCCGCGAGTGCGACCTGGTCCTGGTGATCGGCTCGACAAACTCCTCCAACTCCAACCGTCTGGTCGAAGTCGCGCGCGAACACGGCGCCGCCTCGCACCTGATCGACAACCACACCCAGGTCGAGGAGCAGTGGCTGGAGGGCATCGAGACGGTCGGCATCACCTCCGGCGCCAGCGCCCCCGAGGAGCTGGTCGAGAGCCTCGTCGCCTTCTTCCGCGAGCGCGGCGCCGACGACGTCTCCGAGCTTCGCACCGTCCACGAGGACGTCCGCTTCATGCTGCCGAAAGAGATTCGCGACGAGGTCGCCGCGCGCGCCTAGGGCGTTCCCGCGGCGAAGCTGACCGACCAGACCCGCAGGCCGGAGGTTGGGCGGAGGACGAGGCTGTGGGCCTCGTGGCTGGGGTGTTCGGCGAGGGTGTAGAGGCCGGGGCCCCCGGTCTCGATCGGGTCCTGCCACTCGCCGTCGATCTCGATCTCGAGCCGGCCGGCGCCCTCGATCGTGGCGAAGGCGCCGCCCGCCTGGTAGTCAAGCGCCAGCGCTTCGTCGCCCTCGCTCGGCGTCCAGGCCCACTCCCAGGAGCCGCCGGGAAAGACCTCGGCGCTGGGGGCGATCACGCGGGCATTGGGGGAGTCGGTCGGCCGCAGCGGCGCCATCGGCTCAGGCAGTGGGCGCAGGGCGTCGATCTCGCGCAGCTCTTCCTGGATCGCGACCTCGGTCGCGAGGTACTCGCCCTCGCCGAAGTGGACCCAGGAGAGGGCGCCGCCGAGGCTCCAGAGGAAGAGGCTGGGCCAGCCCTCGCAGCCGTAGGCGGCCCAGAGGTCGCGCTCGGCGTCGATCGCGACCGGGATCTCGATGCCCAGCGCCGCCAGGCCGTTGGCCACTGCCCCCGGGTCGGCGCCGAACGGGAAGCGCGGTGCCTGGATGCCGATCACGCTGAGGCCGGCCTCGCGGTAGCGGCTCGACCACTCGCTCAGGTAGGGCAGGGTGCGCACGCTGTTGAGCTGGGCGAAGTCGAGGAAGTGGACGATCGCCGGTCCGCCGGCGGACAGCGCCGGCATCGACTCCGGTTCGGCGCCGATCCAGCTCATCCCCTCCGGCAGGTCGGGAGCGGCGATGTTGTCGCGTCCGGGGCGCACCCCATGACGTTATCCTGGGCCGCCTTGACCGAGCTTGGCGCCTTCCTGCTGCCCGTCCTGCCGCTGCTGTTCCTGCTCGGCGCGCTGCTGTTGGGACGCTACCCAGGGCACGAGGCGATCGTCCGCCTCTCCGAAAAGCTCGCCGCTCGCGCCGGCACGAGGCCGACTCGGGCCATCCCGCAGCGCCCGCCGAAGGCGCCGCGTTCCTTCGCGCCGGGCGGGGGACTGCTGATCGCCCTCGGCCTCGCCCAGCGCCCGCCGCCGCGGCCGGCGTAGGTCCGGACCAGCAGGCGCGGATCCCGCGGTTCCCTTTGCACGTCTGACGTGGGCAAGGAAC
>JACDGU010000086.1 GCA_013821475.1 Solirubrobacterales bacterium | reverse complement strand
CTGCCGGGGGGTCGTCCGTGGCCGCCGGAGACATCGGTCATCCGGTGAACTGCGAGGGACCGTGACGCGGGTGCAGCACCGGCGCAGCCGGCTTGGGAACCCGGAAGGTGAACTTCCTGGTCTGCGGCTTGGTCGAGTCTTTGAACGTCACGTGGGCGACGACGGTGTGGGTGCCGGGAGTGGTCGGCACGACCGCCTGCATCTTCGATTTGTTCTGGACCCGCTTGCCGTTGTCGGTGAAGACGACGCGCTTGATTTCACGTCCGTGCACCGTGACCGTGGTGCCGGCGCTGGTGGTCTTGCCGCGGCCGAGGGTCGCCGTGCCCTTGCCCTTGCTCCCGGACTTGCCGGTTCCCTTGCTTTTGCCGGGGCCGGTGGTGCCGCCCTTGCCGGGAGTGGCGCCGGTCGGCGAGGAGCCGGTGGCACAGTTCCCGATGCCGAGAACGTCGTTGATCAGGCTGACTTGGCCGTTGCGGGCGAGCAGGCGACCGAGGACGGTGGCGCCGTTGTTGACGGAGATGCTTTGCAGTGACATCAGGTTGCCCTCGAAGGCGGTGGTCGATCCGAGCGTCGCCGAGCTGCCGACCTTCCAGTAGACGTTGCAGGGAGAGGCACCGTTGACGAGGATGACCGAGCTGGCCGAGGCGGTGGTCAGGGTCGAGCCGATGACAAAGACGAACTGGGCGTTGGGGTCGCCCTGGGCGTCGAGCGTCAGCTGACCGGTGAGCTGCGCCGAGCTCGAGAAGCCGTAGGCGCCGGCCGTCAGCGTCCTGCTGCCGAGGTCGGTGCCGGTGAGGTTGTTGCCGGGCGGCACCGGCTGGCCGGCGGCGACGTTGTAGGCGGTGGTGAGGTCGGCCTGGGCCTGGGCGGCGACGGCGTCGTTGGCATGGGTGGCGCCGTTGACGACAGCGGGCAGTCCGAAGCCCGTCAGCGAGGTGCCCGGCGAGAGGCCGAGGTCGCCGTTGAGGACCGAGGGACCGGTGTTGGTGACGGTCGAGCCACCGAGCACCACGAAGGGCGAGGCGGTAGCGAGGTTGACCGCCGAGGCCTGGGCTGCGACCGGTACGACCGCGAAGGCGAGGAGCGCTGCAAGGGCAATGCCGGCAAGCCGGCCACGCCTGAAATCGAATCGGTTGGACATTGAGGTCCTCCCTTGATGTCGAGCGGCCCTGCCGACGTTCCTGATCCCCCCCCCATTCCACCTGGCGGGCGGTTCGGGTACGAGGTCTTCGGTGGCCCGGCTGACTCCGGCGGAGTCCCGTGGCTTTGCGGACTCGTCTTACGACGAGGGTGCCTGTGTCGATATGGGGTTCGCTCTCGTGTCCGAAGCCATCGCCCGCCGGTGCGAGAAACTTGACCCGCGGCGCGACAACTCGACGTTCGTTGCCGGGGGTGCCCGACGACCTTTAGCCCTCCAGGGCTGGTCCGGACGAATCTACTAGGAGGGTTCTCGTACATCTGTGGTCCCATGGACCGATGAACTTCCCCGCCGGACACCCCAGATGATCGTCGCCGCCGCAATCGCCAGCGCGGCGATCTCGATCGCAGGACCCGCGCCGGCAACCCTCCACGGAGACCTCGACGCCGCGGCCGCCTACTGGCAGCAGAGCACGCCCGTGCGCTGCTCGACCGAGACCGCCGCCTTCGCCAAGCTGCCGGGCCTCGTCCTCGGCGAAGCGACGATCCCGGATCCTGCCGTGAGCGCGCCGTGCACGATGACCATCGAACGCGGGCTCTCGGCTCGCCTACGGTGCCTGACGGTGGTCCACGAGTACGGGCACTGGCTCGGCTTCCATCACTCCAAAAACAAGCTCAGCCCGATGTATCCGATCATCGGCGCCGGGGCCGTCGTCCCGGAGTGCGACCGGGCCTAGTCCTGCGGCGGTTGCTCGACCGACCTCCTCAGGTGCCCGTCCGCAGTGCGTCGTCGAGATTCTCGAGCAACGTGGCGAGGATTTTCGGATCGAACTGGCTCCAGCTCCACCTCCTCGGCGTCGAGCCTCAGCTTCTCGCCGAGGAACGAGGCGATCGCACCGATCCGGTTGACGTGTTCGCCGGTCGAGGCATCGTGCAGGTCGATCGCTTTGGCGAGGCGCTCGACCGTCTCCTCGCGAGAAAGGCGCAGCTCGTCGATCGCCCGCAGCTGCGCCGCCGCCAGCTCGTCGCGCAGCCGTACCTCCTTTACGGCGGTTTCGATTGATCGATGCAGTGCTCCAAACCGCGCTAGGATGCCACGAGTAGTCAGGGAATTGGCGGCGAGGGAGGGATCGCGGGGCGATGGGAGCAAGGTCTGTTCAGCGACTGAACCGGGTGTGCGGCCTTGGCCTGTTCGCTCTGGTACTGCTGGTCCTCGGCGGCCCGATCCGAGCCGAGGCCGCGGGTTTCCTCGCCAAGCCGGCCGCGCGTGCCGTGGCGGCGGCCAAGGCCGATGAGTTCGCCGCCGCCCACAGGTGGGCCGAGACGAGCAGGATCGGCCACTGCGAGCGCCGTTCCCCGGTCCGCTTCGCCTGTGCCGGCGCGATTCGCGGCAAGCGCCGAATCTGCGCGGTCAGCGTCGGCGTCAGCGGCGGCAGCGGCGCGCCCGCCACCCGCCTGCGGCGCGGCAGATGCCACGCGATCGCGACGCCGCGGGGGACGATGACGGGTCTCGCCGCCCACATCTCCCCCAACCCCGCCCGCGACCTGGGCAACCCCTTCCGCGTGACCTACTCCTACGGAGCCTCGGCGATCAGCGAAGTTCCCGGCGACCCCAGCAGCGCCAAGGCCGCCCCACTCCCCCCCGGCACCCTCTCGCTCTACAGCGACGGCCTGCTCGAATGCAGCGTCGGCGTCACCCAGGCGGCGCCGGAGTGGACCTGCCCGGTGGAATACCTGGCTCTGGGCAGCCACCACCTGACCGCGACCTACACCGCCGGCTCGCAGGCCGCCTCCGCCGCGCTGCTCGACGACGTCGGGCGCCTGGGCACCAGCTTCTCGCTCGGCGCCGCCTATGAACCCCTCCGCGCGGCCAAGCTCTTCTACCGGCCCGAAGCCTGCGAAGAAGCGCAGCCCTGCGAATTCGAAGCGGGCACCGTGCCGGAAGTCGAATTCGAGATCGGCACCCTCGAGGTATCGGCCGGCGCCGTCTCGCCCTGGGGCAACGCGCTGCCAAAATCGGCCTGTCCTGAAGGCGACCCGACCTGTGCCGAATTCGAACTCGAACCCGACGCCACCGAGAGCATCGAAGTCTTCGTCATCGCCGACCTCGTCGTCAACCAGAACCAGGTCGTCGAAGAAGGCGATCCGCTCGACGCCGAAATGCTCGCGCCCCAGTCCGTCATCCTGGCCGGAATCCTCAGCGGGCTGACCGTCGCGGAACTGGAAGACGGGACCTACCGCTTCCAGGCCTCATCCGGGCCCCGGCCGGGCTACGCCGAGTCGGAGATGTCGGCCCCGATCCACTTCACCCCGGCCGCACTGGATCAGGTCAGGTACCACTAACGCCCCGCGGTCTGCGCCGCGGCGAGCGGCGGTTCGCCGACCATGCATAGAACCGCGAGCCTGCGAGAGCCGGCGGCCCGGTCGTAAATTTGCTCAGCAGCGGTGGGCAAAACCTGCCTGACGAGCCAAAATGTGAAGTACCTGTACACCTGTCGCCGAACGCCGGGTCGACCCAAAACCCCGGTTACACTCGCGTCCCTATGACCACCCAACGCGCACCCGAGAACTTTCTCGGTGCCCTTGTTGAGTACTCCCAGGCCCTCGTCTCTTCGGAGGTGGGGGCTTTTTGTTGCGTTCAAGGCCAGCTCGTCGCGCAGTTGGGACACGATTCCATGCCGGCCTTGAGCCGGATCCAGACCCGCTCTGTATCCGGCTCCCAGACAGGCACTTCTTTCTCCCCGAAGCAGATCGCGCACTTGAAGTCGAGGCCGGGGCGGGGAGGGTCAGCGACAGGCTCCCCGACGTAGTTGACGAAAACAATCTTCTCGAAGCCGTCTGCCCACCGGCCGACGTAGAACTCTGGGCTGGGCTGTTCACCAAGCGGATGGGCCTCCCTACATCGCTCGGCGGCGTCATAGGTACCGGCCGCCTACTCCCCGGTGCTCGTTGGCTGCCGCCTCCCACGGTCCTCGGCGGCATTAAGCTCTTGCTTCTCCCGTTTCAAGGTGAAGCGACCGAAGGGCTCGAAGACCAGCGGAGAAACGGCGCCATCGCGCAACCGGCAACGCGGGCAGTTCTCAAGGATCGCCGCCCGCGACGGGTGGAACCTGCTCGCACAGCGTTCGCAAACGAACATCTCTCGCCCCCAATCGCCATCCCAGGCGCCGAATCGGCCCTTGGGTCCGGAAACAAAAAGCTTTCTTAACCTACCGCCCGCCGGCGAGAAAGCAAACCGGCGGTTCTCGGCCCTCCGACGCCTTGATTCACCGCCACAATCAGGATAAAGCGCCGTTCTATTCGGTGGCGCGCCCGCTTAGCCTAGACGCGCCGAAACAGGTAGATGACGAGCAAGATCAGGACGATCACGACGAGGAGTTCCGACGATGGTCAAAGTGGTTCCCTCCGATTGGATTGAGATTCCCGCCTATGCCCGGGCGGCAGTCTTCCAAGAATCGGTCCTTCGGGGCTGCGTCGCACCTACCGCCGGTTGGTCAGACCTCGCAGGAGCACCTCTATCGGCGAGTTCTGAGAGCCGTTAGCGGCGCCCTCTCGGAAGGAGCGCAGCTCCGTCGCTAGCCCGCCAACCTGCTCGCCGAAGTTGCCGAGTTCCTTTGCAATCGTCGCGAAGTCTTTCGACCTGAGCTTGACTCGCTGGGGCTGTGGGAGCTTGACTCCGAGCACCTTGCTGCCCGAGCGCGCAGCTCCGAAGGCGATACCGCTGGCTGCGCCCACCAGGGCCGCGCCGCCCGCCAAGAGCGGGAGCTTGGCTTTCCCCGCCGCCTCTGCTACGGCTGGACCCGTGTCATCAGGGCTGGCGGTACGGCGGGCCGCTTTTGGCCGCGACGCGGTCGCGCTTGGGCGTGCCCGTTTTGCTTTCGGTCGAGCGGTCGTCGCTTTTGGTTTCCCTGAGGCTTTGCTCTTGGCTTTGCCGCCTGCAGAGCGCGTGCTTTTGCTTTTGCCTTTGGCGCTGGCGCTGGCGCGCGCACCAGAGCTTCGTTTTGGTTTGGATTTCGCTTCGGTCATTGTTTCCTCTCCTTGTTCACCGCAGTTGTAGTCCCAGTTGGATCTTCCTTTCCAATCCCACCCGTGCAAACCCGGTCGAAAGTCTGCAAGGAGCTGCCCACCATCCGGGAGGTCCTCTCAGGCGATTGTCCCGCTGACTTCTTGCGGTCGCACCCGACGCTACGGCGAGGCGCAGATCACGAAGGCGCTGGCGCACAACTGGCGCACGTGGTCACTCTGATCAGGTACATGGTTTCCTAGCCCTTGGCTCGCAACCAAGACCACCGGTGGATCAGAGCGACAAGCCATTCCGACGGGGAACGCGCGACGCCCCACACCGCTCCGCCGACTGCGGCGAGAGCGCCAGCAGCGGCAAGGACGATCACGACGAGGATGGCGGCGACGGAGTTCGCGGCGCGCGGCCTAGGTCGAGTTCTCGTCAGCGGGCAGGCGCGCGGCGTCGCCTTTGAAGACATCGACCCGGAGGGTGTCTCCATCGACCGCGTAGTCGATCGTCGCGGTGACGCTGGCGGGAAGGCGCGCCGGAGTTTGGGGCGGGCCCGCCGCGGAGTAGCCGACGCCGGCGCTAGTCGACCGAGTCGCGGCGACGATCAGGGCGACGAGGACAAGTCGAGGCATGGAGGATCTCGACATGACGGGCCTGCGGAACTGTTGGCGCGGTCGCGGCCACGAATCTAATCCCGCGCCGGGGAGCGATGGAATACCGCAACGAGTTTGCGGCCACGCCGCGAGCGGCGCTGATCGCGCAGATGCTCGACATGGTTGAAGGGGGCTAGGCCCAGGCGACACGGGCTCGACACGGGGCGCCCCATCTGAGTCCTTCCCGCCCGGCAATCATCGAGGCGTCAACCGTCCGGTCATAGGAGCCTTCGATACGGGGCGTCGGAGCGTCGGCAACTGATCCGTCCTGGTGGCTATCGCGTTTAGGCTTACCCTCCAATCTCGGACATCGTGACAATCCGGTCTCGGCCGGCTCGCTTGGCGGCCAAGAGCGCGGAGTCGGCGGCGCTGATTAGATCCGCCTCGGCCAAATCGTCGCCGGAAGCGCAGCCGACGCTGATCGAGAGCCGGTGCGGGACCCCGAGGTCGGAGATGTCCATGCCCGCGACCTCCACACGCAGCCTCCCCGCCGCGACAATCACCTCCTCCGGCGGCCCGGTCAGGATCGCGAGAAACTCGTCCCCGCCCCAGCGGCCAAAGACGTCGCTCTCACGGAACACCGCCCGCATCGATCCTGCGACGGCACACAGCGCTCTGTCACCGACCGCATGCCCCTAACTGTCGTTGATCTGCTTGAAGTTGTCGAGGTCGATCATCAGCGCCGAGAGCTGAATGCCGTGACGCCGGGCGTAGGCGAGTGCCCGGATCACCTGTTCGTCAAGCGCCCGTCGGTTCGGCAGGCTGGTGAGTGGGTCCGTACGGGCGGCCAAGGCAAGCTGGGTGGTGAGCTCGCGAGCCCGGGCGTGCGCAGCGCGCGAGCGCGCGAGCAGGACCAGGGCGCTGGCTCCCAGCAATGCGATCAGCACCAGGGTTACCCAAGGAAGCCATTCGGTAGCTCCCCCGATCGACGCGAAGAGTTCGTCGTCTGGGACCGCGACGATCAGCCGCCACGGCGTCCCTGGCACCGCTCGGGCGAGATAGGTGCTCGCCTTGCTCCCGATGGTCACCGAGCCCTGGGGCGCCTTGGCGACGGCCTCCGCCAAGGCGGGAGAGGACTTCGCCAGCGTCGCGGCACCGCTTCGGGAGCTGTCGGCGATCACGTTCCCACTCGAGTCGACGAGGAGCACCTTGTGGCCTTTGAGCACGCTCGTGTGGTTGATGAAACTCGCCAGCACGGTGCCGGAAGCCTGATAGGCGACGCTGAAGACGCGGCGCCCCCTCGGAGTCGCGTAGGGAATGGCGATGCCGATCACGGGTTCGCCCTTGGCGGCCGAGCTGACCACCCCCGAGACCGCGACGTGGCCGCGCTCGGCAGCCCGCAGATGTGGGTATTTCGGAGCAATCCTCTGACCGATGATCGAAGGGTCATTCGGAGCCACCGCAAGCAGCCGACCGTCCCCGTCCAGAAGGACGGCAGCGCCGCTGCCGAAGCGCACTACCGTGCGAGCGAATTCGGCCGACAGCCCACGGCGGCCGGAGAGAAACCGCTTCGCGCTCGCCCCCTCCTTTTGCGCCTGCTGGGAGATGAAGGTGGAGATGAACTCAGCGGAAGCTTCACCGCGAGCCGCGAAGTTGGTGGTGATCTGATCCTTGGAGTCCTGTTGACTCACGACCACCTCCACGCCCATCAGGGCGAGAATCGCCGCCAGGACGACAATGCCGAGCCAAAGGACGAGGTTGGATCGGAAATTCCCGAAACTTGCCAAGAACTTGCGCCTCAACGACTCCATTCGTACTAGTTCGTCCAATTTCGCTCAGAGCATTAGCCTCGGCTCGCTGCTCGTCACTTCTACTTGCCTGACGCTCTGACCCGTCAGGCCTGGACCACACCGGCGCTCTTTCCCTTGCCCGCTGGATGGTGATTCGCAGTCGGCCCGCGGTCCTAGGGTCCCGCCCACAGACGTTGTGAACAGCTGAAAGGCCATCGGGTCCTCCAAGACGCTTGCGGTTCTGACCCCCAAGCGAAGGAAGGCCGGCGCTGGTGGAAGCGATCGAGTCGGGGATGACGTTGAGGCTCGCCGACCGCTCCTCGCGGCCACACCGCCAACCCCGACGGCTGAGCGCAGGTCAGGAGGAGCCGATCCTTCGCACTCCCGCTCCTCGGCGGCCAGCTCCTCGCGGCGCGCCTGCAGTCCGCTGGCGCGGGTACGGGGGTATATGGTGAACGAGACCTACCGTCCAATGAAACGAGACGCGATGGGGCGAGCGACGAGCACCCGGGTTCTCGGACCCGCTGATGGCAAGGCTGGGTTCCTCGGCAGCATCGGGGTGCGGTTCATGATCGACGGCGAGTCGACCGACGGCGGCTTCTCCTTGGTCGAGCATCCGATGTCGGCGCACGCCCTCGCCGCGCCGCTGCACCGCCACCACCGCGAGGACGAGTACAGCTACGTGCTCGAAGGCCGGATGGGAGCGCTGCTAGGCGACGACGCGCTCGAGGCCGGTCCCGGCGAGCTTGTGTTCAAGCCACGCGGCCAGTGGCATACGTTTTGGAATGCCGGCGAGGAGCCATGCCGGATCCTCGAGCTGATCGCTCCTGCTGGCTTTGAGCGGTTCTTCGCCGAGCTCGTCGACCTCGGCGGCGTCGCGCAGGCTGATCCCGCCGTGCTCGGCGGGCTGTGCGAGCGCTACGCGCTGGAGATGGACCCCGCGAGCGTCCCCAGCCTAATCGAGCGATTCGGCGTTCGCTTCCCCGCCGAGCCGCTCCCGCTCTGAGCGCGCAGTGTCTTCCCCGCCCATCCGCCACCGTCCCAGCCGGGACCCGTACCAACGATTCCTGGCGCCTCGACCGTGCAACCACCGACACCAAAAGACCAGGGCACCATTCATCCGCCATCCAAGAGAAGAGGTTTGCCCATGCGCCCCCACAGACGCCTTCCTGCGTGCTCCCTACGCTCGATCAGCCTGTCCCTCGTCGCAGTGCTCTCGGTGCTCGCGCTCGCAAGCCCTGCATGGGCGAGAACGGGTGGCGCCCTTCCGCCGGCGTTCGGCAAGCTCTGCGGGAAGGTCAGCGGCGGAGCCTGGCACTACAAGGGCCAGAGTGGGACGCAGTACAACGTGACCGCAACATCTGGTGTGTGCGGGGTCGCGTTGAACTCGGTCGGGGCCCTGACCAAGCAGACGCCCCACGCGGGGGCGATTGGTCCTAATACGCTCGCTGGGCCGAAAGGGTTCAGCTGCGCCGGCACGGGCACCACCAGCCTTGGCCTCAAGCCCGCGCAGTCTGGGACCTGCGGAGACGGCGCGAAGCACTTCCTCTGGGCCCCCCATCTCAAGTAAGGCCCTCGTGATCGCTCCCCTCTTGATGAGCCAGGCCGGGCTCAGGAAGTACCGCTACAGCGTTTCGTCCCTAACGGAGAGATCATCATCCCGGTAGAAGCGGCGCTTGATTTGGCTCCACAGGCGGGAAAGCGGGCGCGCCCTGAAGGGCCACTGCGAATCCCCCGGAGGGACATCCCGAGAAAGTCGCCTTGACTTCGGCCCCAGCGGAGCTACCTTCGCCGACGCCAGAGACATAAGTGGCCCCGGCGGTGCGCAAACACCCCGGGGCCTGGCACCGAAGACTCAGCCTTCGATGCGCGACCGATTCTCCCAGAGCCTTTCGTGCGATTGGGAGATCGACGGCCACTGAGAGGCGGCTTCGGTGCCCTACCGAGAGGAGGGCACTATGCCCAGCACCACCTGCATGATCGACGGCGACCAGCGTGACGGGCTTTACGAGCTGGTGCGCAATCACCTGGGCGCTGTCGGCGATCTCTGGATCGCATTGGAGATCAACAACGACTTCGCTACCGCCGAGCGGCTCGGTCTGGAGTTCGGCAAAGACTTCCGGCTGCTGGAGGACATCGGCTGGAACGGCCGCGACGGACGCAAAGCGTTCGAGCTGACCATGCCACCGGAGGATCTGATGGAACTGCTCCAACGCCTCCACGGCGAAGCCGAACGAGTCCTCCTCGAATCGGTCACCGAGCGCGAGTCAAGGGAAGAAGACGCCGCGACCAACGAGCTGTTCCGGCTTGGTTTCGACGCCTGCGAGGAACTGCTGGCTGACCTCGACCCCCGGGATGCGGCCTGACGATCACCACTGGGCCAGTGCGGCTTCTCGGGGGCCGAGGCGCAGGCCACAGGGAGGTTGCGGAGCTGCCCGCTCGAGGGGCGGGGGGGCCCGCACCCTGCCTCGGCCCCCGAGAAGCCGCATGGCCGCCGCTATGAAGGCTTGTCGTGGAATCGCCGGTCGGCGATTTCGTAGACGGTCGGTGCGTTCGAGTCGCGAGGGTGGTGCCGAACGCCAAAGGCGAGATAGCGAAGGGCGAGGCCCTCGCCGTAGCGAATGAAGCGCAGGACCATGCCGAACTTGCCATTCGGCGCTGGCAGGTAGACCTTGAAGCACGCCGGGAGCTTCGTGCCGTCGCGTCCTTCGGGATCGCAGCGGCGAAGGGTCTTGATCTCGACACCCTCCCGCTCGAACTGACTGCGAGCCTCGCGAAGCGCCTCGGCCCCAGCGCGGCCGCTTCGCATCGTGTCCTCGGCGAAGGCGCCCTCGTCGAAGAGGACGCGGGCATGACCCCGCCGGATGGACAAGGACTACCCCTCGCCGTCTGCGGGCTGGAATGGCCCGTGCTCGGCCTCTAGGGCTGCGATCTCCTCCTCGGTAGCGTCGCGCTCGTCTTTACCGAGCATCGCCTTCCATGAGGTATCGCGAGTGATCACGAACTCGCTGGCGCTGCGCTCCTCGATGACGATGAACTCGCCTTCGAGAGCACCGCTGACCTTGATGTGCGCGGGCTGCTCCACGACGAGAAATCATGGCAGACCGTGGGGTCGAACTGACAAATACGGCCTACTCTCGAGGCCGATCGACAACGACGAGGGCGTCGTACGGACGCTTGCTTGAGATCACGCTGCCAATTGCCAAGGTCCGCTGTGCTCCGAGTTCATCGAAACGTTCGGCCACCTGGGCTTTCACCGATTCAAGAAGGGCATCCCCCGAGTTCCCCACGGCCGCGATCGCGCAGAAGAGCAACGGCGTGGGCTCTTTGAAGCTGAGCGCCACCCGCTGAACCCGCTTGCGTTTGCGCGCACGCTTGCGCAATTTCTTGTGGGCCTTCCAGAATTCCGCCTGCGCGTCACTGCTCGCGTCGAGCAGAGCGCAGCCAGCCTGAACCCAGGCGCTGGGTCGCTCCGAACAAAGAAGGTCGAGGAACTGAGCCGAACCCGAAGGGATTTTCATCTCTGGCTTCGGCGCCGGCTCAGTTCGGACGCCCTCCTCGTAAAGCGCCCATTGGTCGAGTGGATCGGTCAGCGAGGTGTATCGAACCCGCTCCTCCCCAGTCTCCTCCTCGAAGTAGGAGTAATTGTCAAATGTTGTGGATGACATCGCGTGAGAACCGTCAGGCGGCGACCTTCTCGTCTTCTTTCTCGTAGTCGGTTTCCTTTACCCTCACTCCGTCCTTGAACCGCACTCCGTCGAGCACC
>JACDGU010000242.1 GCA_013821475.1 Solirubrobacterales bacterium | reverse complement strand
ACTAGAGCGAACCCTGAACAGTCTCAGCAAAGGCGGTAGCCGTTCGCCGATGCGGCCGAAGCCCCGGCGCGCCACTGCCACGGCGATCCCGCGCGCCCCTCGCGGCCAGCGCCGCGAAGAACTCTTGGCCGAGATCAAGGCCAGCCCAGGAGCTACGCCGGCCGACCTCGCGAAGAAGATCGGCATCAGACCCGGTCAGGTCCACGGCATGATCGGCAAGGCCCGCGCCGAGAATCTGATCGTCAAGAAAGACGCCGGCTACGCGCTCAAGAAAAAGTAGGGCGAGGCGCCCGCGTACCACCCATCGTCGGGGATCAGGTGCCTCCTCGCCTATCCGCGTAGGGGATTAATGCCGCCTAGCGCTCCGGTATTCGAGAGTCGCTCTCGACCTCGACCACGCCGGGACCCTGCAGCGCCCGCAACTGTCGAATCTTCTCCGCGAGCCGAGCCTGATTCCCTTCCCGACCACTGTCGGGAAGTTGCAGCTGCTCGGCGGCAGGCGGTCCGAAGGCACTCGCGCGAATCGACAGCGAGGACGGCGGCGAAGGAAGGTCATCCAGTTTCGGCTTCAAGAGCGCCGCAATCGTTTTCGCCGAGCTCGTCGGCATACCCAGCGTCTGCGAGGTCGTCCAGCTACCGCCCGACTCCAGCCGCGCGGAGAGGCGAACCGCCAAAATCGTGCGCCCCTTGCGCTGCGGTTGATCGACCAGCCGACTGACGACGATCTCCATTCCGATCTCCAGTTGGGCGCCGGCCGCTGCCCCGTCGGGCATTTCTAGGTCCTCCCTCAATTCCTCGACGGCATGACGCGGCCGCAACCGGCGATCGCGGCCTCTAGCAAGGTCTTGGGCAAGCAACCCGTCACTACCAAACCGATCCGCTACCTGGGCTCGCGTCAGCTTGGCGAAGGCTCCCAGAGTCTCAATTCCCATCCGCTCCAAGACCTCCACGAGCATCGCCGCCGTCTGTTCCTCGAGCCCGGGACCAACCGCGAGTGCGGAGACCGGCAAATCCGACAGGAACGCGCCGAGTTCGGGCGCACCCAGGATGCGCTCGCCCCTTTGCGGCAGGCTGCTCGCCGCCCGCCTCCTGTCGATCACCGCGGCGATGAACGCACCGAAGCGAGTCGGCGCCAGCGCCGCTCGGACCCGTAGCGTCACCGCCGCTCTCGCCGCCCGAAGTACGCCCTCGACACTGCCGCCGTATAGCCCGCGGAGGGCGGCGGCGTCGAAGAAAGCCTCGCCCGGCCGGCCCGCTTCTACCTCGGCTCCGATGCCTTCCAACCGGGCCAGAACTTGCTCCCAGAGCTCTTGTGCGGCGGCCGGGTCCGGATTCGCGAGGCGCAGCTCACCACAGAGGCCGAGCGCCTGGGCGCGGCGCATGCCGCGCTGAACGCCGGCGTCTTCGGCGCGTCGCGAGGTCTCGGCGATGAGCGCGTTCGACCCCCGACCGCTGATCAAGACAAGCGCCTCCTCGGAGACGCGCGACTGGCCGCAGGCGGCCACGAGCGCGAAACGCGGGACGGTGATGCAGGCAATCGAGGCCATACGAACAGATGTTCGCAAACTGGCAGGGTGCCCGGCGGGTCGATCTGAAGGCCCCTAGGCACCTACGCACTCAGCCTCGCGGCCGTCCTATAGGACTGCTTCACGATCATCACGGTCAAAATGACGTGATTCACTTTCGCGAGTGTCATCACACCGGGGAGCAGGTGCGCGGCGTGACGCAAACGTTCTATTTTCTCGGTCAGCATTGTTTCAAGCGACAGCTTCCCGGCGCTCCGAAGGGTCCCGAGGACGGGAGCGAGCGATGACCTCGGAGGGCGACGTGAAGACGGAGTCGGCGGTACTGACCTTCCTCTTGAGCATTCATCCCGTCCAAGTCACGGTCGCTGAAGTCGCTCGCGAGCTGGTGGGGGAGGACGCAAGCTTCCTGGAACGCGATGCGACCGACCGAGCAGCGAAAAGCCTCTCCGGCTTCGGTCTCATTCATCTTCACAGAAACCTGCTGTCGCCGACGCGGGCTGCCTTGCGGGCCAAAGAGCTATTCGATCTGTAGACGGCGACGAGCGGGGGGAATGTCAGAAGATGAGTGAGCCGGCAGTGGGGCAACGCAGAACGTCAGCGGCGATCCGCGGACGGATCACGGAGCGTCTGAAAAGCGGTCAGGTTGTCGATTCAAGACTGATCGCCGAGGCCGAGGGCATCCCGGCCCCAGTCGCGGACTACAACCTCGGCGTCCTGGAGCAGGAAGGGTCGACCGAGATCGCCGAGACCCGCTGTGACGACGACGGAAGACTGGTTAAGCGTTTCAGGCTGAGGGCCGAAGACCCCTGATCGGCGCTGCGGGCGGGGTGCTCTAGA
>JACDGU010000241.1 GCA_013821475.1 Solirubrobacterales bacterium | reverse complement strand
GCCACCACCCGGCCCATCACCAGCGCCGGCTCGAGGTCGAGCCGCTCGGCGACGCGGCGGACGAGGTCGTCGCGGCTGGCCGACTCGTCCATCGCGCCGAGAATCGGCGCCACCTCACCCAGGGCCCGGTCGCGTTCGACCGGTGAGGCGACATCGGTGGCGTCGAGCACCAGCCCGACCTGGAAGTCGGTCAGCTCCAGCGCGGCCTCGACCAGGGATCGGAAGCGCTCCGGCCCGTCGGGCTCGGCCAGCATCTCGGCCGGGTCGACCCCCGGCGGCATCGCGGCGACCCGCAGGCGCATCTTGCGCCCGGCGGCAACGCGCTGGGCGCGCAGCATCGCCTCCTGGCCGGCTGAGTCGGCGTCGAGCGCGAGGACGACCTCCTCGACCATCCCCGAGAGAGTCGCCACCTGCTCGCCGGTGATCGCGGTCCCCATCACCCCGACCGCCTCCTCGATCCCGGCCTGGTGCAGCGCGAGGACGTCGGTGTAGCCCTCGACCACGACCGCACGCGCGGCTTTGGCGATCGCCGCTTTGGCGAGGTCGGCGCCGTAGAGCAGCTGGCTCTTGTGGAAGAAGTCAGTCTCGGCGGTGTTGACGTACTTGGCACCCTGCTCGGAGCGCATCGCCCGGCCGCCGAAGCCGAGGGTGCGGCCGCGGCGATCGCGGATCGGGAACATGATCCGCGAGCGGAAGCGGTCGTACTCGCGGCCGTCGCGGTTCTTCTGCACCAGTCCGACCTGGGCCAGCTCGCGAACGTTGAAGCCGGCCTGCTGACCGCGGACCAGGATCTTGTCCCAGGCGCTGGGCGCGTAGCCGACGCCGAAGGCCCGCAAGGCCTCCTCGCCCAGGCCCCGCTCGGCCAGGTACTCGCGCGCCTTGCCCGCCTCCTCGGAGTCCCAGAGGTAGCCGGCGTAATAGGCAGCGGTCCGGTCCAGGAGCTGCTCGAGGCGGCGTTTCTGCTGGCGCTTGGCCTCGGCCCGCGGGTCCTCCTGCTCGCGCTCGATCTCGACCCCGTAGCGGTCGGCGAGCAGCTCGACCGCCTCGGCGAAGCCGACCCCCTCCTTCTCCTCGATGAACTTGATCACGTCGCCGCCGACCCCGCAGCCGAAGCAGTGGTAGAGCTTCTCCTGCGGCTCGACCGAGAACGACGGCGTGCGCTCGTCGTGGAACGGGCAGAGGCCGGTCCAGCGGGCGCCGGCGCGGCGCAGGTCGGTGTGGGCGGAGATCACCTCGACGATGTCCGCCGACTGCTTCACCCGCTCCAGGCTCTCGGGAGAGATCAGCGCCACTAGAAGCGCGACTCCTCGGGGATCGTCAGCTCGGTGAACTTGGCGATGCAGTAGCGGTCGGTCATCCCGGCGATGTAGTCGGCGACGCGCTGGCAGTCGCTGGCGCCGGGGTCCCGGCGCGGCAGCTCGTCGGGGTGCTGGAGGTAGTGGAGGAAGAGGCCCCGCATCGCCTGATCGACCCGGCCGTGCTCGCGCTGGGCAGCGGGGCCGAGATAGACGCGGTCGAACATGAACTTGCGCAGCCGCAGCATCGCCATCCCGATCTCCTCGCCCTGGACGATGTCGCCGGCGGGGCCGGAACGATCGACGATGTCGCGGACGAGGGTATCGATCCGCTGCGAGCCGGTCGGGCCGAGTAGCTCGATCTCCGCGCTCGGCAGGTCCTCGGAGCGCAGGATCCCGGCCCGCAGGGCGTCGTCGATGTCGTGGTTGATGTAGGCGACGCGGTCGACCAGCTTGACGATCCGGCCCTCGAGCGTCGCCGGCACGTCCGGGCCGGTGTGGTTGAGGATCCCGTCGCGGACCTGCTCGGTCAGGTTCAGGCCCTGGCCGTCACGCTCGAGCACCTCGACCACCCGCAGCGAGTGCAGGTTGTGCTTGAAGCCGATCCCGCCACAATTGGCCCGCAGCGCCTCGTCGAGCGTCGCCTCGCCGGCGTGGCCGAAGGGCGGGTGGCCGAGGTCGTGGCCGAGCCCGATCGCCTCGGTCAGGTCCTCGTTCAGCCCCAGCGCCCGCGCCACCGTGCGGGCGATCCCGCAGGCCTCGAGCGTGTGGGTCAGCCGGGTCCGGTAGTGGTCGCCCTCGGGGGCGACGAATACCTGGGTCTTGTGCTTGAGCCGGCGGAAGGACTTGGAGTGGACGATCCGGTCGCGATCGCGCTGAAACGGCGTCCGCAGCGGGCTGTCGGGCTCGGGCCTGGCCCGCAGCGCCGGGTAGGACCGAGTCGCGTCTTCGGAGAGGAACTCCTCCTCCCAGGCGGAGACGCGGTCCTGGAACTCAGTGGTAACGGTCACGCATCGATCATAAGGAGGGCGGGGAGGGACTCGGCG
This sequence comes from Solirubrobacterales bacterium, assembly GCA_013821475.1. Taxonomy (GTDB): domain Bacteria; phylum Actinomycetota; class Thermoleophilia; order Solirubrobacterales; family 70-9; genus VAYN01. The sequence goes on along the minus strand of JACDGU010000241.1, from coordinate 29 downwards.
GAGCCTCCCCGCTGTTTGCTCCGCCGAGT
>JACDGU010000085.1 GCA_013821475.1 Solirubrobacterales bacterium | reverse complement strand
GCGGAAGGCACCCGCCGTCCCCAGCGGCTCGGGCTCGGTGACGTAGGTCAGCCGCGCCCCGGAGTGCTCGCCCTCGCCCAGCGCCGCCCGCAGCCGCTCCGGCTCGAAGCCGCAGGCGAGCACGACCTCGTCGACCCCGTGGCCGGCCAGCCACTCGACCATGTAGGCGAGGAAGGGGCGGTCGACCAGGGTCAGCGCCGGCTTCGGGACGGCGTCGGTCAGCGGCCGCAGCCGCGTTCCCTCACCGCCGACTAAGACAATCGCCTGCATTCCTAGTGGTCCTGACCGGCGCGCTGCGGCGTCCTCGGTCGCTCGCGTGCAGAGCACGCTTCGCTCCCTGCGTCCTTGCCCCGCTTGATCAGGACCACTAGGAAGCGCTTTTCAAGGGTTCCGCTTGAATCGAGCGACCGATGCCCTCGTAGGTGAATCCGGCATCGATCAACGACCCTGGATCGAGGAAGTTGCGGCCGTCGACGATCAGCGGGCGGGCCATCCGGGCGGCGACGTCGCTCCAGTCGAGCTCGGCGAACTCGCGCCACTCGGTCACCAGCACCGCGGCGTCGGCATCGGCGAGGGCCTCCAGCGCCGAACCGGCCATCTCGACCGAGCCGAGCAGCTCGCCGGCGCGCTCGGCGGCGACCGGGTCGTAGGCGACGACTTCAGCACCCTCGCCCTGCAGGCGGGCGGCGAGGACGAGGCTCGAAGCCTCGCGCATGTCGTCGGTGTCGGGCTTGAAGGCGAGGCCGAGCAGCGCCACCCGCTTGCCGAGCAGCGAGCCGAGGTGCTTCTCGAGCTTGCCGACCACGCGCCGCTTCTGCAGCTCGTTGACCTCGATCACCGCAGTCAGCAGTTGGAAGTGGTAGCCGGTGTTGCCGGCGAGCATCTTCAGCGCGGTCACGTCCTTGGGGAAGCAGGAGCCGCCGTAGCCGATCCCCGCGCGCAGGAACGATGAGCCGATCCGCTGGTCGAGCCCCATCCCGGCCGCCACCTCGCTGACGTCGGCGCCGACCTCCTCGCAGACGTTGGCGATCTCGTTGATGAAGGAGATCTTGGTCGCCAAAAAGGCGTTGGAGGCGAGCTTGATCATCTCGGCGCTGGCGACGTCGGTGCGGAGAATCTCGCCGCCGAGCGGCTCGTAGAGCGCGGCGACCGCGGTAGCCGCTTCCTCGTCGCCGGCGTCGGCGCCGACGACGACGCGGTCGGGATGCATGAAGTCGGCGACCGCCGTGCCCTCCTTGAGGAACTCCGGACAGGAGACGTAGGCGAGGTCGGGCAGGTCGCGGCGGATCGAGTTGCCGGTCCCGGCGGGGACGGTGCTCTTCATCACCAGGGCGTGGCCGCCGCCGGCGGGAAGGTCGTCGACGACGCTGCGGACGCGGGAGAGGTCGGCGTCGCCGGAGTAGGTCGGCGGCGTGTCGACGCAGACGAAGAGCAGGCGGGCGCCGTCGAGCAGGATCGACATCTCGGTCGTGAAGGTGATCCTCTCGGCGTTCTTGCGCAGCAGTTCTTCGAGGCCCGGCTCGTGAATCGTCGTCTCGCCGCGCGAGAGCGACTCGATCTTCTCGGGAATGATGTCGCGGGCGATCACCCGGTGGCCCAGCTCGGCAAAGCAGACCGCGGTGACGAGACCCACCCAGCCGACGCCGATAACCCCCACCGCTTCGCGCTGCTCGCTCATCTGTTCTTCCCTCTCTGTTTCTGCTTCTTACGCTTGGGCAGGATCACGTGCGCGGAGCGTGCGATTCCCAGCATCTGGTCGTTGGTCAGCGACTGCTGCAGGCTGTTCGATACCCAGTAGGTGTCTTCGCCGCGGTGCCAGGCGACCATCTTGACCGTTTCACCGTCGACGAAGATTTCGTATTCGCGCCCGTGGATCGTGCGGGTTTCGCTCGGGTTGTCGAGGATCGGCGGATCCGACCAGCCCTGGATCCCCTGGATCCCGAAGTAGTTGGTTTCGTATTCGGGCTGGTATTCGGCGACCATCCGGTACGCAGGGTGGCGGTTGTTGTCGGGGTCCTTGAGGTGGTATACGCGCGGGTCCTGGATGTGTTCGTAGGAGTCGCTTTCCTGGTAGCCGGCGCCCGACGGCAGTCGGGTCGCGTAGAAGACGGGAAAGCCGCCGCCGACCTTGCGGGCGACGACCTTCGCCTCGGCTTCGCCCGCTTCGGCGGCGGGAACCAGTTCGTCGCTGCCGGGCGGTGCCGATTCGACAATCGGCTTTTCCACCTTCACCTTGTTCTTCGCCTTCGACTTGCCGCCCTTCGACCTCGCGCCCTTCTTCTGCTTGCTCTTCTTCGAACGTTCCGGGAAGCCGTTCGATTCGCTCCCGGTTTCGCCGAGGAATTCCTTGACCGTGGCGTGGATCGCTTCTTCAGAGGCGTAGACGAAACTGGGGCCGAGTTCGGCCGGGAAGTGGACCTGGTCGATCGAGGCGCCGCGGGCGGCGACCGCCAGTTTCAGCACTTCCAGCAGTTCCTTCGCGTCGCTGATGTCGGAGGTCGTGTATTCGGTGAAGATGTCGAGCAGGCGGGACTGGTCGAAGAGAAGGTCATTGAGCGAGACCTGGCCGCGGGCATTGCTGATGAACGACTGCTGGCGAGCCGAGCGGACGATGTCGGTGTCGGTGTGCCGGTAGCGGACGTACTCGAGCGCTTTTTTGCCGCAGAGCAGCTGGTATCCGGGCTGGATGTTGATTTCCGAATACTGTTCTGAAGCCGGCAGGCCTTCATTGGAGTGGTAGTAGCGGCGGTCGACGTCGGTGTAGACGCAGCCGATCGCGTCGACGGCGCGGACGAAGCCGAGGAAGTCGACGTTGACCACGTGGCTGATCGGCAGTCCGGTCAGTTCCTTGACCACCTGCAGGGTCAGTTTGGGGCCGCCGTCACTGTAGGCGGCGTTGAACTTTTCGGTCCCGAATTCTGGGATTTCGACCTTCAGGTCGCGGGGGATCGACATCACCGAGATGCGCCCCTGGTTGGGATCGATGCGGAGCAGGATCGTCGTGTCCGAGCGCCCCGGGTCTTCTTCGAATTCTTCGCCGGCGCGTTTGTCGGAGCCGAGGATGAGGATGTTCTCGGGCGCACCCGTATCGAGGTGCGCGAGGGCCTTTTCGAGTTTGTTGTGGAGTTTGTGGTTGTGGCCGAGTGCTTCGGCGATGCTGTCGACGTAATGGAGGACGCCGAAGGCGGTGGCGCCGGCGGAGATGATGATGATGATGAACCCGGCCAGCAGGAACCGCCACCAGAAGCGGCGCGGCTTCGGCGCCGGCTCGCTGTCGCCGCTGGGCGGCGGTTTCTTCGGAGACCAGCCGGGCAGCGGCGCGGGGTCAGTCATCGCCGAGCCGACCCGGAATCGCCCGCAGGAACGACTCGAGAGCCTGGCGATAGGTGTCCAGCGAGGAGATCGAGACCCACTCCTCGGGACCGTGGTGGCCGGCGCCGACCGGGCCGAACTCGACCGCCGGCACCCCCACCCGCAGGAAGGAGACCGCGTCGGAGGCGCCGTCGCGCCCGACGCTCATCGGCTCGCCGTGATGGTGCTCGGCGGCCGACTCGCGCAGCGCCCGGACAAAGGTCGAGCCGCGGTCGACCGAGGCCGGCGGCCGGGTCAGTAGCGAGGCCGCCTCGCTGCCGGGAATCGCGCGCACTTCCTCCAGGATCGCAATTGGATCCTGGTCGGGCAGGTAGCGGATGTCGACGTCGATCACGCATCGGTCTGGCACCTTGTTCAGGGCGTCCCCACCCCAGATCCGCCCCAGATTGATCGAGGGTCGGTCGAAGAGCTCCGAACTGTGCCGGGCGAACGGTAGCGACTCGATACTGCGAAAAACGTCGATCGCGTTGAGGACGGCGTTGTCGCCGAGCCAGGGAGTGGCGCCGTGGGCGGCCCTCCCCCCCACCTGCAGGCGCAGGGCGAGCACCCCCTTCGCCTCGACCCCGATGTGGAGGTCGGTCGGCTCGCCGGTGATCGCGAAGTCGCCGATGAAGCCGCTGTCGACGAGGTGGTCGCAGCCGCGCTCCTCGCCCTCCTCGGACTCCTCGTCGCCGACGACCCCGAGCCTGACCCGGACCCCGTCCTGCTCGCGCATCGCCGCCGTCGTCAGCAGCATCGCCGCCAGCGCGCCCTTCATGTCGTAGGCGCCGCGCCCGTAGAGGCGATCGCCGTCGACCTTCGGCTGAAACTGCTCGGGCGGGGCCGGAACGACGTCGAGGTGCCCCTCGAGCACCACGGTCGGCGCCGAGGGCGGGCCGACTTCGGCCTTGATCACCGGCAGCCCGCGAACCTCGTCGCGCTCTGCCTCGATCCCGCGCGCCTCCAACCAACCCTTGACGAACCCCGCGGCCTCCCAGATCGCCTCCGGCTCGCAGGTGTCGTAACCGATCAGCCGCTGCGCGAGTGCGACGAGCTCCGCGCTCATCCCGCTATCGCGAGGAAGGCCTCCGCCCGGTCGCGATCTTTCTCCGCGCGGGCGAAGTCGGCGCTCCCCTTCTCGCTCTCGGAGAGCCGCTGCTCGGCGTCGGAAAGTTGTTCTTTGAGGGCGCCGGCGTCGAGGTCGTCGGGGTCGATCGCCTCCTCGACGAGCAGGCGGGCACGGTTGCCGAAGACCTGCAGCCAGCCGTGGGACTGCGCGTAGCTCTTGACCTCCGAGTCGGAGACGTGGAGGCGCAGCTCCGCCGGCTGCAGTGCCGCCAACAGCGGCGCGTGATTGGCGAGGATGCCGATTTCGCCGACCTCGGTCCGGGTCGATACCTGGCGGACTTCGCCGTCGAAGACCTCGCCCTCGGGGGTGAGGACTTCGACGTCCAGCATGTGCTCGGCTGCCACGTCAGTCCCTACGCCGCCGCTGCCGATTTGGCGTTCTCGGTGACCTGGTCGATCGAGCCCTGCATGTAGAAGGCGCCCTCGGAGAGGTCGTCGTGCTCGCCGTCGAGGATCTCGCGGAAGCCGCGGACCGTCTCCGTCACCGGCACGTACTCGCCGGTGCGGCCGGTGAACTGTTCGGCGACGAAGAACGGCTGCGAGAGGAAGCGCTCGATCTTGCGGGCGCGGGAGACCGTCTGGCGGTCCTCGTCGGAGAGCTCGTCGATGCCGAGGATGGCGATGATGTCCTGCAGCTCCTTATAGCGCTGCAGCACCTGCTGGACCTCGGTCGCGGTGCGGTAGTGCTCCTCGCCGACGACGTCGGGCTTGAGGATCGTCGAGGTCGAGTCGAGCGGGTCGACCGCCGGGTAGATCCCTTTCTCGGAGATCGCCCGCGAGAGCGCCGTGGTGGCGTTGAGGTGGGCGAACACCGAGGCCGGGGCCGGGTCGGTGTAGTCGTCGGCGGGCACGTAGACGGCCTGGATCGAGGTGACCGAGCCGCGCTCGGTCGAGGTGATCCGCTCCTGCAATTCGCCCATCTCGGTCTCCAGCGTCGGCTGGTAGCCGACTGCAGAAGGCATCCGCCCCAGCAGCGCCGAGACCTCAGAGCCCGCCTGGACGAAGCGGAAGATGTTGTCGATGAAGAGCAGCACGTCCTGGCCGCCCTGCTCGCGGTAGTACTCGGCCATCGTCAGGCCGGAGAGGGCGACGCGGAGGCGGGCTCCGGGCGGCTCGTTCATCTGACCGAAGACAAGCATCGTCTTGTCGATCACGCCCGACTCTTTCATCTCCAGCCAGAGGTCGTTGCCCTCTCGCGAGCGCTCGCCGACGCCACAGAAGGCGGACAGGCCCTCGTGCTCCTCGGCGATGTTGCGGATCAGCTCCTGGATCAGAACGGTCTTGCCGACGCCGGCACCGCCGAACAGCCCGACCTTGCCGCCTTTTGCGTAGGGCGCCAGCAGGTCGATGACCTTGATCCCGGTCTCGAGGACCTCCTGCGTCGGGGTCAGGTCGGAGGCCTTCGGAGCCGGGCGGTGAATCGGCCAGCGCTCCTCGGTCTCGACCGCGGGGCCGTTGTCGATCGGCTCGCCGAGCAGGTTGAAGATCCGCCCCAGGGTCGCGTCGCCGACCGGAACCGTGATCGGGCCGCCGGTGTCGGTGACCTTGTCGCCGCGCTGCAACCCGTCGGTGGCGTCCATCGCGACGGTCCGCACGCGGTCGTCGCCGAGGTGCTGCTGCACCTCGCAGACCAGCTCGGTCGGTTCGTTGTCGCCGTCGCCGGCCATCTCGATCGTTACCGCCGCGTAGATCTCCGGCAGCTGGTCGGGGAAGATCGCGTCGACGACCACTCCCGTGACCTGCTCGACGCGTCCTACGTTGGTTCCGTTGTTGCTCTCAGCCATTGGTTCCTTTTCCGGGGTCTGAAATGTGGGCCTAGCCCAGCGCCTCGGCGCCGGCTACGACCTCCAAGATCTCCTGCGTGATTTCCGCCTGACGGACCCGGTTCATCTCCAGGGTCAGGTCGTCCATCATCGTTTCCGCGTTCTCGGCGGCGTTGCGCATCGCGGTCATCCGGGCGCCGAGCTCCGAGGCCGCGGACTCGAGCAGGGCGCGGTAGACCGAGATCGTGACGTACTCGGGAATCAGCCGTTCCAGCAGTTCCTCCGGTTCGGGCTCGTATTCCCAGTCCGAGCGGCTCTGGGCGCGCTCCGCCTCGGTCTGCTCGCCCTCCTCGGCCCCATCCTCCTCGGCGCCCTCGCCGATCACGTCGGCCCGCTGCAACGGCAGCAGGGTCTGACGCCAGACGTGCTGGGTCAGCGGCGAGACGTAACGGTTGTAGACGAGCTCGACCCGGTCGAGGTCCTCCTCGATGTAACGCGCGGTCAGCTCCTCGCCGATCTCACGGGCGTTTGCGAAGGCGGGGCGGTCGGTGAAGCCGACGTAGGAGGTGCGGACGTCGAGCTTGCGGAAGGTCAGGGCGGAGACGCCCTTGCGGCCGACGACCGAGAAGGTCGCCTCCGCGCCCTCGCCGCGGACCCGGTCGCGGACGCGGACGCCCTCGCGGATGACGTTGGTGTTGAAGGCGCCGGCGAGGCCACGGTCGCCGGTGACCAGCACCACGCCGACCCGCTTCACCTCGTCGTGCTCGTCGAGCACCGGCACCCGGGGCAGGCCGCCGGCCTGCTCGGCGGCGAGCCGGGTCAGCTTGCGCATCCCCTCCGCGTACGGGCGCAGCGCGGCGATCCGCTGCTCTGAGCGTCGCAGCCGCGCGGCGGCGACCATCTCCATCGCCCGCGTGATCTTGTTGATGTTCTTGATCGACGCAATGCGACTGCGGACTTCCTTCTGGTTGGCCATGGGAGAACGCCGGGCGAGCTACGCCGGCGTCGCCTCCTTGGCGCCCTCGGTCGACTCGCCGTCGTCCTCGGTTGAGTCGTCCTCCTCGGAGGAGTCCTCGGCGGTGCGGGCCGGGGCCTCGCGCTCGTCGGTCGACTTGATCCGGTCGGACTCGCCGGCCTCGACCGGGTCGCCATTCTCGTCGAAGTCAGCGCCGAAGTCGTCGATGAAATCGCCGATCGCCTTCCCCAGCTCCTCCTCGTCGGCGTCCTCGAGCTTGCCCGAATCCTCGATCCGCTTCAGCAGGTCGGCCTTCTCCGCGTGCAGTCGGTTCCGCAGGTCGGCGAGGAACTCGCCGACGCGCTCGACTCTGATCCGGTCGAGGTAGCCGCCGGTGCCCGAGTAGATCGAGGCGACCTGGTCGCCGACGGCGAGCGGGTCGCGCTCTTTCTGTTTCAGCAGCTCGACCAGCCGTTCGCCACGGGTCAGGGCTTTCTGGGTCTCGGCGTCGAGCTCGGAGCCGAACTGGGCGAAGGCCTCGAGGTCGCGGTACTGGGAGAGGTCGAGGCGCAGTTTCCCAGCCACTTTCTTCATCGCCTTGGTCTGCGCGTTACCGCCGACGCGGGAGACCGAGATGCCGACGTTGATCGCCGGCCGGACGCCGGAGAAGAAGAGATCGGACTCGAGGAAGATCTGACCGTCGGTGATCGAGATCACGTTGGTCGGGATGTACGCGGAGACGTCGGAGGCCTGCGTCTCGATGATCGGCAGCGCCGTCAGTGAGCCGCCGCCGAGGTCGTCGTTGAGTTTCACCGCGCGCTCCAAGAGGCGAGAGTGCAGGTAGAAGACGTCACCCGGGTAAGCCTCGCGGCCCGGCGGGCGCCGTAGCAGGAGCGACATCTGGCGGTAGGCGGAGGCGTGTTTAGTGAGGTCGTCGTAGACGACGAGGGCGGCTTTGCCGTTGTAGAGGAAGTGCTCGCCCATCGCACAGCCGGCGTAGGGAGCGATGTACTTGATCGGCGCCGCCTCGTCGGCCGGGGCGGCGACGATGATCGTGTTCTCCATCGCCCCGTTCTCCTCGAGCACCTCTTTGAGCTGGACGACGGTGGACATCCGCTGCCCGATCGCGACGTAGATGCACACCATGTCCTTGTCGCGGGCATTGATGATCGTGTCGATCGCGATCGCCGTCTTACCGGTCTGACGGTCGCCGATGATCAACTCTCGCTGGCCACGGCCGATCGGGATCATCCCGTCGATCGCCATCAGCCCGGTCTGAACGGGCTCGGTGACCGGCTGGCGTTCGACGACGCCGGGGGCTTTGAACTCGGCCGGGCGCGTCTCGCTGGTGGCGATTTCGCCGCGGTTGTCGAGCGGGCGGCCGAGCGGGTCGACCATCCGGCCGAGCAGCTCGTCGCCGACCGGGATCCGCAGCAGGTGACCGGTCCGTTTGACCGTGTCGCCCTCGACAATCTTGTCCCACTCGCCGAACAGCACGACGCCGACGTTGTCGGACTCGAGGTTTAGCGCCAGCCCGGTGACCCCGTGCGGCAGGTCGAGCATCTCCAGCGCCATGCAGTTGTCGAGGCCGTGGACACGGGCGATGCCGTCGGCCACGGAAAGAACGGTTCCAACCTCAGAGAGGTCGGCGGAATCGGTCTCCAACCCCTCGATCCGCTCGCGCAGAATGCTTGCGATCTCGTCCGGCTTAATCTCCATCTAGTGATCTCTCCTTGATCGCGGCCGACGCCTTAGAATTGCTTGGTTTGCGTGGCCGTGCGTCATTCAGTTCCTTACGCCGCCGAGGCGACGCTCTTTCGAAGTTTCTCCAGGCGATTGCGGATGCTCGCGTCGAGCACCATGTTTCCTACTTGCAGGACGACGCCGCCGAGGATCTCGGCGTCGACGCGACTGGCCAGATCGACCTCCTGGCCGGTCTGCCGCTCGATCTCCTCGCCGATCTTGCCGACCACCGCACCGTCCAGCTCGACGGCGCTGGTGACGGTGACGTCGATGCGGCGGTTCTCGTGTTTCCAAAGCTCCTCGAACTGGCGGCGGATGCGGAAGACCTCGGTCACCCGCTGCTTCTCGATCAGCAGCTCGAGGAAGTTGACGAACTCCTCGTCGGCGCCGGTGAAGGCGCGCTTCGCCCCCTCGATCTTCTCGCTCGACGAGAAGTAGGGGCTGAAGAAGAAGACCTGCAGGTCGCGGTTCTGGTCGACGGCATCGGCGAACTGGTCGAGCTCCTCGCGGATCGCGTCGAGCTTGCCCTTCTCCTTGGCGACCTCGAAGAGGGCATCGGCGTAGGCGTGGGCAACGTCCTGCATCGCTAGTTCTCCGCCCCCGAGAGCCTCGAGAAGTCGACCTCGCTGAGCGCCTCCTCGACGAGTCGGCGCTGGTCGTCGGCGTTGAGGGTTTTGCGGGTCACCTTCTCGGTGGCGAGAACGGTGAGGTCGGCGACCTCTTTGCGGATCTGCTCCAGCGAGCGACGCGTCTCGGCCTCGATGTCGCGCTTTGCCGCGGAGACCAGCTCCTCGCGTTTCTCACGTCCGGCGACGGTCGCCTCGGCCTCGGCCGTGTCGGCCGCTTTGCGGGCCCGGGCCATGATGTCGTCCGCCTGCTCGCGCGCCTCGGCGAGCCGGCCGCGGTACTCCTCGAGCAGCTCGTCGGATTCGCGCCGCTGGCGCTCGGCCGCGTCGAGCGACTCGGCGATCGTCTTCGCCCGTCGGTCCAGCGCTTCCTGGATTTTCGGGAAGGCCAGCTTGCTGAGCACCCACATCGTGAACAGGAAGAGGACCAGCGTCCAGATCATCAGGCCGAGGCCCGGTGAGACCAGGAAGCTGCCGCCTTCGCTCTTCTCTGCCGCGAGCGGGAGCGCGGCTATGTTCCCGAGCAACTCCATCGGCCTAGAGGAAGAAGGCGATGAGGCCGAAGATGAACGTGTAGAAGGCGACGGCCTCGGTCAGCGCGAAGCCGAGCCAGCGGATGCTCTGAAGCTCGTCTTTCATCTCGGGCTGGCGAGCAACCGACTCGATCTCCTTGCCGAAGATGAAGCCGATGCCGATACCGGCGCCGATCGAGCCGAGTCCGGCGCCGACGCCGAGGGCGATCGCCTTACCGGCTTTTTCAACGCCTTCGTCTGAGACCGCGGCGACGATAGGGGACAGATCCATGAACAGGTGCTCCTTTTCTAGTGACTCGCGGAGGTAGCTCCGCCGAGATAGATGGCAGTGAGGGTCGAGAAGATGAATGCCTGCAGCGTTGCGATAAGCCCGACCTCGAGGATGAAGAAGAAGAAGGCGAGCGGGAAGGTCAGCGCTCCCAGCGCCGCTATCCCCAGCAGTACCGCCAAACCGCCGCCCATAAACAGGAGCAGCAGGTGGCCGGCGAGGATGTTGGCGAAGAGTCGCACTGAGAGCGAGATCAGACGGGCGAAGTGGGAGATTGCCTCGATCACGAAGATGAATGCCTTGGCGAGCGGATTCATCTCCTCCAGACCCGGGGGAAGCCAGCTTCCCAGGTACTTGAAGAGGCCCTTGGCCCGGACGCCTTCGACGTGGTAGGAAATCCAAACGACGAGGGTCAGCGCCAGCGGGATCGAGAGGTTGGCGGTTGCGGCGTAGATCGCGAAGGAGGGGATCTCGAGGCCGAAGACGGTGAAGGTGTGCTCGGTGTTGGTCGGCAGCGGGATGAAGCCGATCATGTTCGAGAACCAGATCCAGAAGAAGAGCGCTGCCAGGAAGGGGAACCAGCGGGCGGCCATCTTGGTCTCGAGGCTGCCGCCGGCGATCGTGTTCTTGGTCAGGTCGTAGGCGACCTCGATCGCGGTCTGAACCCGGTTGGGCTTCTGCTGCATGCGGCGGGCGATCCAGACCATCGTGCCGATCGTCAGGCCGCTGGCGAGCAGCAGGTAGAAGACCGCTTTGTTGATGCTGAGGTCGATCCCGGCGAGGTGGATCGAGATCCACGGTTCGAGCTTGAACTCGTTCTGGGGCTTGAACGATTCGAGTTTGCCCGAGCTGCCGAAGATCAGCAGCATCAGGATCGCGACGCCGAGGTAGGCGCCGATCCCGATCAGGACTTTGTTCTTGGTGCTGAGGCCGCCGGACACCTTCGGCGCCTGCGGTGCCCCGACGGCTGCGGTGTCGGCGCTCATAGGCCAACCTCCCCCTTGTTCTTCTGAGATTGAGAGGCCGAGCGCAGCGAGGCCGTCGAAGATCCCGGGGGAACGCATAGACAAGCCGACCCCCGCCGGGAGAGCGCCTTCAGTGCTTGC
>JACDGU010000084.1 GCA_013821475.1 Solirubrobacterales bacterium | reverse complement strand
GTCGGTGAGTCCGGCGGTGTTGCCTGCGATGAGGGTGACGTCGGCGCCGCGCTGGGCGGCGACCCGCGCCATGGCGTACCCCTGTTTCCCCGAGCTGCGGTTGCCGATGAAGCGCACCGGGTCGATCGCCTCGCGGGTGCCCCCCGCGGTGACCAGCACCCGCAGCCCGTCCCAGGGCCGCTCGCCGGCGGGAATGGCGGCTTCGATCCGGGCCAGCAGCTGCTCGGGGTCGGGCAGGCGCCCGCGGCCGAACTCACCGCGCGAGGCGAGGCGTCCCTCGCCCGGCTCGATCACCTCGATACCGCGGGCGGCCAGCGTTGCCAGGTTGGCCTGGGTCGGCGCCGCCGCGTACATGCGGTCGTTCATCGCCGGCGCCACCAGGCGCGGCGCGGTGCAGGCGAGGAAGGAGGTGGTCAGCATCGAGTCGGCGATGCCGGTCGCCAGCTTGGCGACGGTGTTGGCAGATGCCGGCGCGACCAGGTAGACGTCGCAGTTGGCGGCCAGCTCGAGATGGCCGATCGGATCGTGACCGGGCTGCGGCTCGCCCGGGAAGCCGCCGCGCATCGGGTCGCGCTCGAACTCGGAGGTCAGGACCGGCGCCCCGACGATGCCCTCGAAGGAGGCGGCGCCGACGAAGCGGGTCGCCGTCGCGGTCATCAGCACGCGGACGCCATGCCCGGCTACGGTCGCCAGGCGGGCCAGCTCCAGCGACTTGTAGGCGGCGATTCCTCCGCTGACACCAAGCAGGACTCGTGCCATCTGAATGCTCCTCGGGAAAGGCCCCCGGTGGGGAGGGTTAGGTGCGGTACTCGTATTTGAGCTTGCCCTCGGCAAGCTCTTCGAGCGCCATCGTGAGGTAGTTCCTCTCGGCGTTGGTCTCGACCATCGGCGGCGGGTACTCGCCAAAGCCACCCTCGCCGAGGTTGTGGAAGTAGCTGTTTATCTGACGCGCGCGCTTCGCCGAGACGACGACGGCGGCGTAATGAGAGTCGGCGTGTACGAGAAGTTTGTCGACGCGGGGTTTGATCATTGGTCGGCATTCTAGGGGATGCGGGAGGCGGGACGGCAACCGGGTGGACTCGGCTGCGCGAACTGCGGGGAGGCTTGCCGAGCCCACCCGGTTCCCGCCTCACGTCACGCGTCCGGGATCTGCAAAAGCTCAGTCGCCCACTAGCCCTAGCTCGGTGCGGACGATGCCTGCCAGTTCCTCCACTGCGTCGGCGAGGTCGTCGTTGACTACTCGATAGTCGAAGTCGCCCTGTGAGGCAAGCTCGATTTCGGCGGTCTCCAGGCGCCGGTCGATCGCCTCCGCCGAGTCGGTTCCCCGGCCCGCCAGGCGCTCGCGCAGGACGGCGGGGTCGGGCGGGGCGATGAAGATCTGGATCGAGTCGGGCTTGGCCTGACGGACCTGCTGGGCACCCTGGACCTCGATCTCGAGCAGGACCGAGTGCCCCGCGTCGAGCCTGCGCTCGACCTCCGAGCGCAGCGTTCCGTAGCGGTTGCCGCTGTAGGTGGCGAACTCGAGGAAGTCCTTCTCCTCGACGCGGCGATCGAACTCCCCGGCGCTGAGGAAGTGGTAATCGACGCCGTCGGCCTCGCCCTCACGCGGCTGCCTGGTGGTCGCGGAGATCGAGAGCTCGAGGTCGGGGATGCGCTTGCAGAGCTCTCTGATCAGCGTCCCCTTCCCGACTCCGGACGGGCCGGTGATGACGAAGACTTTCGACATGGGGCGTGGATACTGAAGGGCGGAGCGGTCGGTTGGGGCGGGGGCTGTGCGAGGAGGGATTGGGTGTCCCTTCCGCTTGCTGGGATTCTCGCCGGGAGCCGGGGAATCTCTCGCCGAGTCCAAGGGGCGAAAATCAGGACGCCGCGCGCTCCAGGGACACCCAACCCCTCCCCACGGAACCCCCGCTCCGCTCCGACATCGGGAGGGCTTCGAGGGACGAAAGCTTCCGGCCCTCGAAACCCTCCAGCGGCAAGCCATCCCACCCCTGTTCTCCAGGAACGGCTTCCCGGGTGGAGGGTCGGGTGCCCCTCCGAACGTTTTGTGCCGCTGGCCGGCAAGCCATCTCGGACGGCCCTAGGCGATACAGCCAGTCAGGTAAGTGAGGAGGGGCACCCGACCCTCCACCAGCGCTGCCGTTCCTAGCGGCGAAGCTGTGAAACGAGCTCAGTCCGCTGTCGCTCGGAGAGACCGCCGATCGTCTTCGAGGGCGAGATCCGGCACTGGTTGAGTATTCGGTTCGTCTTCACCCGTCCGTACTTGGGAACCGCGAGCAGTATGTCGAAGACCTTTGCCGTCATCACGTACTCGGGCGGATCGAGCAGGATCGTGTGAATACTCGCCCGGCTCGCCTTCAGGTCCTTCTTCAGCTTGGCGCGGGCGGTGCGGATGTCGTTGGCCCGCCTGAGCGCGTCCATTCTCTGATCGAGGGACCGTTCCGGCGCCGCGAGTGAGGTTTTGACTGAAGGGGCGGGCATCTGGGCGGCGAGTATAGCCGCGGCTCGGGCCTTCGCAAGTGGCCGACGGCCAATTCAGGGGAAATTCACCTCGACCTCTACTCGAGGTCCAGGGGCACCGGCGCCGCGAGCCGCTTCGGGCGAGCCGATCGGAGCTCGGCGGCGACCCTGGCGCCCGCCCTGGGGTCGCGGAAACTCTCGGTGCCGACCGCGACCAGCGTCGCTCCGGCGGCGATGAATTCGACTGCGTCGGCGCCATTGCAGATCCCACCCATGCCGATCGCGGGGATCTCCGTCGCGGCGCTGACCGCGCGCAGCTGCTGTAGTGCCACCGGCCGTACCGCCGGTCCCGAGAGGCCGCCGTGGCCGGCGGCCAGGGCCGGCTCGCCCGTCCCCGGGTCGAAGGCGCTCGCCTTCAGCGTGTTGATCAGCGAGACCGCGTCGGCGCCCCCCTGCTCGGCGGCCGCGGCGACCGCGGCAGGGTCGGAGACGTTCGGGGTCAGCTTGACGATCAGCGGCTTCCCGGTCAGCGGGCGCAGCGCGTCCATCAGCGCCTCGGTCTCGCTCGGCTGCTCGCCGACGATGAGGCCGGAGAGGACGTTGGGGCAGGAGATGTTGAGCTCGATCGCGGCGACCTCCTCGCGGGCGCCGACGGCCTCGACCAAGCGGGCGAACTCCGGCCGGCCGGTTGCCATCACCGAGACGATCAGCGGCACCGGCAACTCGGCCAGCTGCGGCAGGTCCTCGGCGAGGAAGCCCTCCAGGCCCTTGTTGGGGAGACCGATCGAGTTGAGCATCCCGGCCGGGGTCTCCCAGATCCGCCGTGGCGCGTTTCCCGCCCGCGGCTCGGGGGTGATCGTCTTCGAGACGAAGGCGGAGAAGGGGAAATCTTCGAGCAGGGCGTCGCCGAAGACGCGGCGGGCGGCGATCGCATCGTAGGTCCCGGAGGCGTTGACCACCGGATGGGCAAGGGAGATGCCGCAGAAATCAACCGCCCACGTGCTCTGCTCTCTCTCGTTCGCGCTTATCACAACCGGAGATCTCGCTCTCTCGCTCCCGCGTCCGCGTCCGCCGCGGTCGGACCCACCTCGTCACCCCAGATGACCGGCCCGTCGACGCACAGTCGCAGGTACCCGCCCTCTGGCCTGGGAACCGCGCAGCCGAAGCAGGCACCGAATCCGCAGGCCATCGGCGACTCCAGCGCCAGCTGGCAGGCGACCTCGTGGGCAGCGCAGAGCGAGCGCACCGCCTCCAGCATCGGCGGCGGACCACAGGAGTAGACGACGCCGGAGCGGGCGTCGTCGCCGGCGAGGATCGTCGCCAGCAGGTCGGTGACGTAGCCGCGGTGGCCGGCATGCCCGTCCTCGCTGGCGAGGCGGACCTCGGGACAGAGGGCGCCGGCCGCGGAGCAGAAGAGCTCGAGGCCGCCGGAGTGCTCGCGGTTGCGGAAGCCGAGCAGGACGCGGTGCGGCACGCCCCGTTCGGAGAAGCCGCGGCGCAGCAGCGCCAGCGGCGCGACGCCGATACCGCCGCCGACCAGGATCGCGCCGGCGGCGTCGGGATGCTGCTGGCGTGGCTCGCTGAAGGCGTTGCCGAGCGGGCCGGTGATCCAGACCCGCTCCCCCGGCTCGAGCTCGCAGAACCGGTCGGTGCCGGGGCCGACCCCCTCGATCAGGAAGTCGAGCCGCACCCCCCTCGCCGCCGGGCCGGTCTCGGCAACCGAGATCGCCCGCGGCAGGAACGGCCTGCCGTCCCCCCCGCTCCAGCGCTCGGCGGTGGCGAGCATGTAGAACTGGCCGGGCGCGGGCTGCGGGCCCTCGGGGTCGAGCAGCGAGAAGACGCGGTAGCCCGCAGAAGCCCGGTTCTCGCTGACCTCACAGGATCTCCGACCGAAGGGCGCGCTCATCCCGGCTGGGCGGTCGGCGCGGCGTTGCGATGAATCTCCTGGATCGAGCGCACCTCGGCGCTGTCGTTGCCGACGGCGATTGCGCGGGCGGCGGCGGTGGCGCCAGTCATCGTCGTGATGCAAGGGATCCCGTGGCGGACCGCGGCGGAGCGGATCTCGTAGCCGTCGGCGCGAGCGCCGGATCCGGTCGGGGTGTTGATGACGAGGTCGCAGTGGCGTTCGCCGATCAGGTCGAGGACGTGCGGCGAGCCCTCCCCCAGCTTGTTGATCCGTGTCACCGGCACCCCCATCCGCTCGATCGCCTGGGCGGTGCCGCCGGTGGCGATCACCTCGAAGCCGAGGTCGTGGAAGCGGGCGGCGAGCTGGGTCGCGGCGGGCTTGTCGGTGTCGGTGACGGTGATGAAGACCGAGCCCTCCTCGGGCAGCGTCACCCCGGCGGCCGCCTGGGCCTTGCCGAACGCGGTCGGGAAGTCGGCGGCGATTCCCATCACCTCGCCGGTGCTCTTCATCTCCGGCCCGAGGACCGAGTCGGCGCCGGCGAAGCGGGCGAACGGCAGGACAGCCTCCTTGACGCTGACGTGCTCGGGCGGGCCGGCCGGAAGCTCCTGGTCGGCGATCCGCTCGCCCAGCATCAGCCGGGCGGCCATCTTCGCCAGCGGCACGCCGATCGCCTTGGAGACGAACGGCACGGTGCGCGAAGCGCGCGGATTGGCCTCGATCACGTAGAGCTCGCCGCCGGCGACGCCGTACTGGATGTTGATCAGCCCGATCACGCCGAGCTCGAGGGCGATCTTCTCGGTGACGACGCGGATCTGCTCGAGCATCTCCTCGCCGAGGCTGAGCGGCGGGATCACGCAGGCCGAGTCGCCGGAGTGGACGCCGGCCTCCTCGACGTGCTGCATGATCCCGGCGACCCAGACCTGCTCGCCGTCGCCGAGCGCGTCGACGTCGACCTCGATCGCGTTCTCGAGGAAGCGGTCGAGCAGCAGTGGGTGCTCCTGGTCGGCCTTGACGTGCTTCTCGAGGTAGGTCGAGAGGTCCTCGAGCGAGTAACAGATCTCCATCGCCCGGCCGCCGAGGACGAAGGAAGGCCGCACCAGCAGCGGGAAGCCGACCTCTGCGGCGACGAGGAGCGCCTCGTCGGCCGAGAGCGCGGTCCCGTAGGGCGGGTGCTTGACCCCGAGCCGGCGCAGCAGGGCGCCGAACTGGCCGCGGTCCTCGGCCAGGTCGATCGCGTCGACCGGGGTCCCGAGCAGCGGGACGCCGGCTTCTTCCAGGGTGCGGGCCAGCTTCAGCGGGGTCTGGCCGCCGAACTGGACGATCACTCCCTCCGGCCTCTCCTGGGCGCAGACGGCGAGCACGTCCTCCGCCGTCAGCGGCTCGAAGTAGAGGCGGTCGGAGGTGTCGTAGTCGGTCGAGACCGTCTCCGGGTTGCAATTGATCATCACCGCGTCGCGGCCGAGCTCGCGGGCGGTCATCGCTGCGTGAACGCAGCAGTAGTCGAACTCAATCCCCTGGCCGATCCGGTTCGGGCCGGCGCCGAGGATGACGACCGAGTCGCGGCCGGTCTCGCGGCGAACCTCGGAGGCCGGCGGGCTGCCGTCGGCGCGAGGGCGCTCGTGGGCCGAGTAGTAGTACGGCGTCGCCGCCTCGAACTCGGCGGCGCAGGTGTCGACCGCCTTGTAGGCGCGGACCAACCCCTCGGTGCCGTCGCCCTCGCGGGCGAGGGCCTCGAGCTCGCGCAGGAACCAGCGATCGACCAGGCAGGCCTCGTGGACCGCCTCGACGCCGAGGCCACGACGAAAGGCCTCGAGGATCAGGTCGAAGCGCTCCGCACACGGCTTCTCGATCGCGACCAAGAGGTCGGCTTCCGAGTCGGGCACGCCGGGGGTGGAGTCGAGCTCGCGTGAGCGCATCGCCTTGGCGAAGGACTCGCGGAAGGTGCGGCCGATCGCCATCGCCTCGCCAACGCTCTGCATGAAGGTCGAGAGGCGGCCGTCGGAGCCGGGAAACTTCTCGAAGGCGAAGCGCGGGATCTTGGTGACGACGTAGTCGATCGTCGGCTCGAAGGAGGCCGGCGTCGCCTGGGTGATGTCGTTGGGGATCTCCTCCAGCGCGTAGCCGACCGCCAGTTTCGCCGCCATCTTCGCGATCGGGAAACCGGTCGCCTTCGAAGCCAGCGCCGAGGAGCGCGAGACGCGCGGGTTCATCTCGATCACGACGATCTCGCCGCTCTCGGGGTTGACCGCGAACTGGACGTTGGAGCCGCCGGTCTCGACCCCGATCGCCCGGATCACCTTGATCGCCTGGTCGCGCAGCTCCTGGTAGAGCGGGTCGCTCAGCGTCTGCGCCGGCGCCACCGTGACCGAGTCGCCGGTGTGGACGCCCATCGGGTCGACGTTCTCGATCGAGCAGATGATCACGACGTTGTCGTTGCGGTCGCGCATCACCTCGAGCTCGAACTCGCCCCAGCCGATCACCGACTCCTCGACCAGGACCTGGTTGATCGGGCTGGCGGCGAGACCCTCGGAGACGACCTGGCGCAGCTCGGTCTCGGTGCGGCCGATGCCGCCGCCCTGGCCGCCCATCGTGAAGGCGGGCCGGATGATGGCCGGCAGCGAGATTTCGCCCTGCGCCAGCGCCTCCTCCATCTGGCCGAGGGTTTCGACGGTGATCGACCACGGGATCCGCAGCCCGGCCTCGGTCATCGTCGTGCGGAACTTCTCGCGGTCCTCGGCGCGGCTGATCGCCTCGGCGTCGGCGCCGATCAGCTCGACTCCGAAGCGCTCGAGGGTGCCGTCCTCGTGCAACGTCATCGCCAGATTCAGCGCCGTCTGGCCGCCGAGCGTCGGCAGCAGTGCGTCGGGACGCTCCTTCTCGATGATCTTCGTCACCGGCCCCGGCAGCAGCGGCTCGATGTAGGTCGCGGTGGCGAACTCCGGGTCGGTCATGATCGTCGCCGGGTTGGAGTTGACGAGGACGACTTCGAAACCCTCCTCCAGCAGCACCTTGCAGGCCTGCACGCCGGAGTAGTCGAACTCGGCCGCCTGGCCGATCACGATCGGGCCGGAGCCGATCAGGAGGATCTTCTGGATGTCGTCGCGGCGGGGCATCAGGCGGCGAGGGCGAGAAAGCGCTCGAAGAGGTGGCGGGCGTCATGCGGGCCGGGACCGGCCTCCGGGTGGTACTGGACGGTGGCGCCGGCGACGTCGCGCAGTACCAGGCCCTCGACCGTGCGGTCGTAGAGGTTCAGCTGCGAGAGCTCGGCGACGCCGAAGTCGGTGTCCCAGCGGACCGGCTCGTCGCCCTCGATCCGCGGCTCGCCGCCCGGTCCCTGGACCGCGAAGCCGTGATTCTGCGAGGTGATGTCGATGCGGCCGGTCTCGAGGTCCTTGACCGGGTGGTTGGTGCCGCGGTGGCCGAAGGGCAGCTTGTAGGTCTCGAGGCCGACGGCTCGGCAGAGCAACTGGTGGCCGAGGCAGATGCCGAAGACCGGGCGTTTGCCGATCAGCTCGCGGACGGTGTCGACGACGTAGCCGAGCGCTGCCGGGTCACCGGGCCCGTTGGCGAGGAAGACGATGTCGGGGTCCTCGGCGAGCACCTGCTCCGGCGTGCTGGTGCAGGGCAGCAGGGTCAACCTGGTCCCGTGCTCGCGCAGCTGGCGGACGATGCTGAGCTTGACCCCGGTGTCGATCCCGACCACGTGCGGCCCGTCGCCCTCGAAGCGGACCGGCTGCGTCGGGCTGACGCCGCGGGCGAAGTCGGCGCCGTCCATCGAGGGCTCGGCGTCGATCTCCCCGCGCGCCTGCGACTCGGGGGTCGCGGCCGGGAAGATGCCGCCGCGCATCGCGCCGCGGTCGCGGATGTGGCGGACAAGGGCGCGGGTGTCGACGCCGGTGACCCCGGGCACGCCGCAGTCGCCGAGCCAGTCGAGCCAGCCACCGTCGGAACTGGCCGCGTCCTCGCTGTTCTTGGCATCGCGCATCACCACTCCGCGGGCGTGGACGCGGTCGGACTCCATCGCCGCGCCGGAGACGCCGTAGTTGCCGATCAGGGGGTAGGTGAAGACGATGATCTGGCCCGCGTAGGAGGGATCGGTGACCGCCTCCTGGTAGCCGGTCATCGCGGTGTTGAAGACGACCTCGCCGGTGACCGAGCACAGGTGGCCACAGGCGAGCCCGTCGAGCCTGGTCCCGTCCTCGAGCAGCAGGTAGGCCTCGCTCATGAGGCGACTCCGAGGCTGAAGCTGCGCAGGCGGAAGGCGACCTGGCCGGCGGCGACGGTGACGAGGACGCGGCCGGTCAGCGTCCTGCCGGCGCACCAGGAGTTCTGCGAGCGGCTCTCGTAGCCGTCCTCCCCCACCGTCCACTCGGCTCCGAGGTCGCAGAGGGCGACATTGGCCTCGGAGCCGGGCGCCAGGCTGGGGCGCTCGATCGCGAACGGGGCAGCGCCGCCGGCGAGGCGCTCGACCAGCAGCGAGAGGTCGATCGTGCCGGGCATCACCAGCTCCGTGTGCAGCGCCGCGAATGCGGTCTCGAGGCCGGTCACTCCCATCGCGGCCTGCTCGAAGGGAACGTCCTTTTCCTCTGCCTGGTGCGGGGCGTGGTCGGTGGCGATGCACTCGATCGTGCCGTCGCGGAGCCCGGCGATCAGCGCCTGGCGGTCGGACTCGCGGCGCAGCGGCGGGTTCATCTTGAACCGGTACGGATCGAGGCTGTGGACCTCCTCGTCGGTCAGGCAGAGGTGGTGCGGGCTGGCCTCGGCGCTGATCTGCACCCCGGCCGCCTTGGCGGCGCGGACGACCTCGACCGACTCGGCGGCGGAGAGGTGCTGGACGTGGATCCGCGCCCCCTCGTAGGCGGCGAGCGCGGCGTCGCGGGCGACCATCGTCGACTCCGAGACCGAGGGGATGCCGCCGAGCCCGACCGCCGCCGAGACTGGCCCCTCGTGCATGACGCCCTCGCCGGAGAGCTCCGGATCCTCCTCGTGGAGCGCGATGTTGCCGCCGCAGAGACGCTGGTACTGGAGGGCGCGGCGCATCACCCGGCCGCTGACGATCGGCAGGCCGTCGTCGGAAAATCCGATTGCGCCGGCCTGGCGCAGTTCGACCATCTCGGTCAGGTCCCTGCCCCTCATCCCCTGGGTGACGGTCGCGAGGAAGCCGACCGGGACCGAGGCGCCGGCCCGGGCCTGCTCGCGCAGGGAGCTGATATCGGCCGCAGTGGAGACCGGCGGTCGGGTGTTGGCCATCGCCAGGATCCCGCAGTACCCGCCGGCGGCGGCGGCGCGGGTGCCGGTCTCGACGTCCTCTTTGTGCTCGTGGCCGGGGGTGCGAAGGTGGACGTGAGGATCGAAGAAGCCGGGGAAGGCGTGCAGGCCGTCGGCCTCGAGCACCTCGGCGCCGTCGGTCGCCGCCTCGCCGGGCGCGGCCAGCTCGGCGACGCGCCCGTCGCGGAGGACGAGGTCGTGGACCCCGTCGATCCCGGCGACCGGGTCGAGCACGCTGACCCGGCGCAGGACCAGGTGCGCGTCCTCGCCGGAACGCACGTCGAGAACGTCGGTGAGGCTCACGCCGGCTGCCCGATCGGGGTCGGGCTCGACTCCTCGTCGGGGACCGGTGCCGGGCGCTCGCCACCCGCCAGCAGCTCGTAGAGAATCGCCATCCGCACCACGAGCCCGGCCGCGACCTGCTCGACGATCAGCGACTGCGGCGAGTCAATCGCCTCGCCGGAGAGCTCGACGCCGCGGTTGACCGGCCCCGGGTGCATCAGCAGCTGGCGCGGGTTGAGCCGGCGGGTGTCGATCTGGAAGGTCGCCGCGTACTCGCGCAGCGAGGGGACGAAGCTCTCGCTCATCCGCTCCTGCTGCATCCGCAGGGCGTAGACGACGTCGGCCTCGCCGATCGCCTCCAGCGAGTGCGAGACCTCGCAACCGAGCTCCTCGATCCCGCGCGGGATCAGGGTCGGGGGGCCGCAGACGGTTACCTCGGCACCCATCCGCTGGAAGGCGATCAGGTTGGAGCGGGCAACGCGGCTGTGGAGGACGTCGCCGACGATCCAGATCCGCCTGCCGTCGAGCGAGCCGAGCCGGCGGCGCAGCGTGTAGACGTCGAGCAGCGCCTGGCTGGGGTGCTCATGCTTGCCGTCGCCGGCGTTGACGACCGCGGCCTCGGTCCAGCCGGCCACCATCTGGGCGGCACCGGCGTAGGGGTGGCGGATCACGATCGCCGCTGGGTCGTAGGCGGAGAGCGTCGCGACGGTGTCCTTCAGCGACTCGCCCTTGTCGACCGAGGAGCCGGCCGCCTTGACCGAGACGAGGTCGGCGGAGAGGCGCTTGGCGGCGAGCTCGAAGGAGCTCGAGGTGCGGGTGCTCGACTCGTAGAAGAGGGTGACTACGGTGCGCCCGCGCAGGGTCGGCACTTTCTTGATGTCCCGACGGCCGACCTCGGCGAAGCTCTCGGCGCGGTCGAGGATCGCCTCGATCTCGTCGCGGCTGAGCTTCTCGATCGCCAGCAGGTGCTTCATGCCAGCGCCTCCGCCGACAGCGGCTCGGAGATCGTGACCTGGTCGATGCCGTCCGTCTCCTCGAGGCGGACGTTGACCCGCTCCTCGTGGGCGGTCGGCAGGTTCTTGCCGACGTAGTCGGGCCGGATCGGCAGCTCGCGGTGGCCGCGATCGCAGAGCACGGCGAGCTGGACCCGGCACGGGCGCCCGTAGTCGAAGAGGGCATCGATCGCGGCGCGCACGGTGCGGCCGGTGAAGAGGACGTCGTCGACGAGGACGACGGTGCGGTCGTTGAGGTCGAAGTCGATGTGGGAGGCGTGGACGACCGGCTGCGCCAAGCCGGGGGACTTGGCGCCGACGTCGTCGCGGTAGAAGGAGATGTCGATGTCACCGATCGGCAACTCAGTCCCGGTCAGCTCGCCGAGAAAGACGTGGAGGCGACGCGCGAGGAGGGCGCCGCGAGTGTGGATGCCGACCACGGCAAGCCCCTCGGGCTGCGGGTTCTTCTCGGCGATCTCGTGGGCGATCCGCCGCAGCGTCCGCCTCAGATCGTCGTGCTCCAGCACGACCTTCTCACTCACTCTTTGCTTCCTTCCTGGCCTCTCGGGACCGGGTTAAAGGACGGCCGGAGCGTAGCAAGGGGGGCGGCGGGGGGGGGGGGGGGGGGGGGGGG
>JACDGU010000240.1 GCA_013821475.1 Solirubrobacterales bacterium | reverse complement strand
GCCGCGCCTGCTCGCCGAGCGCCGGCGGCTGCTTCGCGAGGGCGACCCGGCCCTGGCGCGATCCTGGCTGGGGACGGCGATCGAGGGATGAAGATCTGTCTCGTCCAACCGCCGCCTGCCGACTTCTACGCCGGCGGACGGGTCGAACGACTCGCCGACTTGCTCTCGGCTCGCCATGACCTGGTCGTGATCGAGAGCGAGGCCGAGCCCAGCGCCGCGCTCGCCGGGCTCTCCTTTGCGGGCGCCGGGCATCGCCGCTCGGCGGCAGTCCTGGAGGCGCTCCACGCCGCTTACGGTCGCGCCGGTCCCGACTACCTCGAGCTACCGGACAGCAGCCCCGTCGGCCTCGTCGCGCTGCAGGCCCGCCAGACCGGCGAGGGGCTGTTGGCACGGACCCTCGTCGGCGTCCGTATCTCGCCCAGCTCCGAGCTGCGGGAGATCCACAACGGGACTCTCAGCCGGCCTGCGCGGTGGCAGATCGCCGAGCTCGAGCGCGAGCAGCTGCGCCTCGCCGACCGCCTCGTCTGGCCGGGCGGCGACAGCCTCGACCTCTACCGGCGCTACTACACGGAGGTCGAGTTGCCGGAGCCGATCCGGATCGGCCTGCCGGTCGAAGCGGGGTCGCCGGCATCCCCTTCCCCACGCGACCCGCGGGTGCCGTTGAAGATCCTCTCCGCCGGCCCGCTGGAGCGCCGATCCGGAACCCTCGACCTGGTCGAGGCATGCCTGGCGCTGGCTGACGAGCGCTGGGGGCTGACCCTGATCGGAGCCGACACCCCGAGCGCGACGATGGCCCAGTCGGTGGCCTTGACGATCGAAGCGATGGGCGCCGACGACGAGCGGATCGCGATCGAGGAGCCGCTCCCCCTGGAGCAGCTGCGCTGCCGCCTGCCTGAGTTCGACCTGGTCGTCGTCCCGGCTCGGGTCGAGGCCTGGAGCGAGGTCGCGATCGAGGCGATGCGGGCCGGCGTGCCCGTGCTGGCGACCCCGGTCGGCGGCCTGGTCGAGATCGTCGCTGACG
Organism: Solirubrobacterales bacterium; assembly: GCA_013821475.1. GTDB lineage: Bacteria > Actinomycetota > Thermoleophilia > Solirubrobacterales > 70-9 > VAYN01. The sequence continues at coordinate 1,402 of JACDGU010000240.1, read as the reverse complement.
GCGTCTGCGGCTGGCACACGGCGGACATCGGCGCCGATGCGATCGCGGCGGCGCTGACTCGGCTCCAGGGCGATCGGGGTCAGCTGGAGCGGGTGCGGAACTCCGGCGCACTTGCCGCGCGCGTCGCCGACCTGGCGGACCCGGCGCCGATCCTGGCTGCCTACGGGCGCTTGGCCGACGACGCCGCCGATGCCGCGTCCCCCACCGGCGCCGCGGCGACCGATCAGCCGCTGGTCACCGGCATCGTCCCCTACCACGGGTTACCTGAGTACGTCTCCGAGGCGGTAGCTTCGCTACTCGCCCAGAGCCATCGCAAGCTCGAGGTTCTGATCGTCAACGACGGCTCCTTTGCCGCCGCCGATGCGGTGCTGGACGAGCTGGCGGAGGACCCGCGGGTGAGGGTCGTGACCCAGCCCAATCGCGGCGAGTCGGAGGCCCGCAACCTGGGCGCGCGGCTCGCCCGCGGGGATTACCTGATGATGCTCGACGCCGACAATGCGCTGGAGCCGAGGTTCGTCGAGCGGGCCCTGCTGGCCTTCGCCCTGGAACCGCAGCTGGCCTACGTGACCTGCTGGCTGCGGATGGTCGACGAGTCGGGGATCGAGTTCGCCGACCGCAGCGGCTACGCTCCCCTCGGCAATGCGGTCGTTGCCGCCGACAGCGAGAATTGGGATGGGGACACGATCGCGATGCTGCCGCGGCGGCTGTTCACCGAGCAGGGATACGGCTACGGGCCCAGGGGCTCGATGCACTCCGACTGGGAGCTCTACCGCTGGCTGCGGCAGGAGGGTAGGTTCGGGGCCGTCATCCCCGAGTGTCTGGCTCGCTACCGGATTCGCCCCGGCTCCCTCCTGCGAGGGCACGGCGAGGAGCTCCAGGCTCTGGGCTGGACAGAATCCCGTGACCGCAATCGCCACCGGCGGATGCAGTGGATAGCGGGCCGGTGAGCGAGGTGGAGGAGCGCGGCGAGGTCGAGGGCCAGGAGAGCCGAGTCGAGGAACTGTTGCGGATCAACGCCGCGCTGGCGGCCGAGATCAGGAGCCTGAGCTCGGGGCAGACCGACGCGCCGCGGGCGTCCTCGATGCCCACCTCTCGCCGCTTGGCGGTGATCCTCGACGAACGCCAGACGCTGATCGAACAGCTGGAGGAGACCCGGACCGGCGTGGCGGCGATGACCGCCAGCCGGGACGCGCTGGCCGCCAGCCGGGACGAGCTGGCCGCCAGAAATCAGGAGCTGCTGGTCCAGGTGATCAGGCTCAGGTCTGGCTACAGCGGGGCCTTGCGCCGTGTTCGCGCCCGGCTTCGCGAACTGCGCCGGTGAGCGCTCGCTGCGGTCGCTAGGCGCGTCGCCGGCGTCGCAGCGCCAGCGCCTCGCGGGCCGAGATCTCCAGCAGCGGCGCCC
>JACDGU010000239.1 GCA_013821475.1 Solirubrobacterales bacterium | reverse complement strand
CGCCAACACCGCGCCGAGCGGGAAGGCGAGCCGGGCACCGCGGTAGTTCTCGCGCACCAGACCGGCTTCGCGCAATCCCCGCGCCCCCGCCGGCACCAGCGCCACGGCGACCGCTATCGCCAGCGGGAACCCCACCCAGTACACGCCTCAGCCCCCCGGCGTCAGCAGGTCCGGCAGCAGCCGGTCGGCGCTGCTCTTGACGCCGAAGCTGCCCTCGGCGCCGAGCATCGCGAAGACCATCGCCAGCTTGCCGGCGGTCAGCTCGACGTCGTCGACGCTGGAGAGGTCGTTGCCCTGGAAGAAGGAGACCGAGGACGGTTCGGTGCTCGAGCTCTCGATCCCGACCGTCGGCGTCCGCGTCCCCGTCATCCCAGCCAGCAGCGCCGATTCGAACTGGCCGGCGGTGGTCCGCTGCACCGGCCCCATGTCGAGCGGCTGGTTGCGGACGACGATCACGTCGTCGAGGGCACCGAAGCTGCCACTGGCGCGCGAGAAGAGGTTGCCGCGGACGACTTCGGGCAGGGTGCCGCCGATCACCAGCTGCCGTCCCAGGCCCCTGCCCAGCGCGGTGAGCGAGTCGGAGCTGGTCCGCAGGTCGGAGAAGCGCGTCTGCGAGAGGTCGCCGGCGAGGCCGTTGACGTCGACCGGCTCGCGGACCACGCCGACCCCGACCAGCTGCGCCCCGGTCGGCGCCAGCGCTTCTTCGACCGCGCTCGAGTCTTCGCTCGGCAGGCCGCCGAGGGCAACGATCGCGACCCGCTTGCCCTCGAGCTTGTTGCGGGTGAGGACGGGATAGACGCGTTCGGAGAACTCGTCGGCGCGACCCAGTTCGCCGCTCAGTTCTTCGGCCTTGGAGCGGGCGTCCTGGAGGTTGCCGACGAGGCTGTGCTCGAGGTTCTTGCGGGTGTTGGTCAGCGCGTCGCCGCCGAACTCGGCGCCGATCAGGATCCCGATCGCCAGCGAGAGGAACACGGCGATCAGCGAGGTGGCGTGGTAGCGCGCGCTGTAACCCATCAGCAGCGGAAGGCTAGACGGTGATTCCCGGCCCCGGCGGCGAAGCACCGGCCTGGGCGAGCGAGGTCGCTAGATGCCGAGCCAGATCCGGATCTTCAGCCAGACCAGCTGGAAGACGTCGTTGAGGGCCGGCGAGGTGATCACCAGGATCACCAGCAGGATCATGAAGGCGAGCCCGAAGAGCGCGAACGGGGCCAGGGTGCCGCTCGGCTGGTAGAGCCGGCTGACGCCCTTGGCGTCGACCAGGCGCTCGCCGATCCGCAGCCGGGTGAGGAAGGTCGAGGACATGCCGCCGCGCTTGCGGTCGAGGAACTCGATCAGGTTGAAGTGGGCGCCGACGCTGACGATCAGCGCCGCGCCCTTCTCGAAGGCCATCAGCATCGCGACGTCCTCGCTGGTGCCGGCGGCGGGGACGATCGTGTGCGGCAGGCCGGCCTCGATCAGCCGCTCGCGGCCGGGCGCGCGGCCATCGGGGTAGGCGTGGACGACGAGCTCGGCGCCGCAGGCCAGCGCCGCGTCGCTGGCGGAGTCCATGTCGCCGAGGATCACGTCGGGCTTCAGCCCCGCCTCGAGCACCCCGTCGGCGCCACCGTCGACGGCGACGATCAGCGGCCGCATGTCGCGGATGTAGGCGCGCAGCGCTTTCAGGTCGCGGCGGTGGCGATCGCCGCGGACCACGATCAAAACGTGGCGGTCGCGGAAGTAGGCCTTGGTCGGCGGGAAGTCGATCGTGCCGGTCAGCAGGTCGGTCTCCTGGCGCACATGGGCGACCGTGTTCTCGGCGAATTCGGCCAGCGCCTCGTCGATCCGCAGCCGTTGCTCCTGCAGCTGGCGTTCGAGCTCCTCGACGCCGAGCACGCGCCCGTGCAAGACCTCCCTGCCGGCGACCCGGACGGTACCGCGGTCGACCGTAATCCAATCGCCGTCGCTGAGCAGCTCGAAGAGTCCGGCGTCGGCTGCGTCGACCAGGCGGATGCCGGCCCGCGCCAGCATCAGCGGCCCGGCGTTGGGGTACTGGCCGTTGGAGGAGGGCGAGGCGTTGAGGACCGCCGCGACGTCGGCTTCGATCAGCTCCTCGGCCGCGATCCGGTCGATGTTGACGTGGTCGATGACGGCGATCTCGCCGGCGTGCAGGCGCTTGACCAGGTGCTTGGTCCGCTCGCCGAGGCGGGCGATGCCTTCGATCGGAACGTCTGGGCGGCTGCCGTTCCGGCGCCCGAGCAGGGCGGGAAGGCGACGGCGACTGGTGGTGGCCACCCGCTCAGACTAGGCCAAGCGGTGGCTTAAGGCCACTCCTCCGGCGCATGGCGGCGTCCTCGGTCGCTCACGTGCCGAGCACGCTTCGCTCCCTGCGTCCTCATATGGAGAGCGTCCCGTCAAGCGCCCACGGCCGATCGGACCCCTGAGGAG
>JACDGU010000083.1 GCA_013821475.1 Solirubrobacterales bacterium | reverse complement strand
GGTGGGGCTCACCTGCGCGAACTGCGGGGAGGCTTGGCGAGCCCCACCCGGTCCCCCGGGGTCGCATCTGATTTGTTATCTGGGTGGAGTGGCGCGAGAGAGACGGGATTCGCTGGCTGCAAGCTGAGCTCGGCGAAAGAGCACGGGTTGCTTTCACGACCCGGGTCGGTGGGGTCAGCGAACCGCCGTTCGATGGGCTCAACCTGGGGGTTCTGACCAAGGACTCGACCGCCGCCGTGGTCGAGAACCGGCGACGGATTGCGGCAGCGTTGGGACTCGAGCCGGAGCGGATCCCGATCGGGTTGCAGGTTCATGGCGCGGAGATCGCATTTCACGCCGAGCCGCAGAGCCCGAGCCCGTTTGCTCAGCCGGGCAGCGAGATTCCAGAGGTTGACGGTCACGTCGTCTCCGAGGTGGGACTGGCGCCGCTGGTTTTCACCGCGGATTGCTTGCCAGTTGCGCTGTCTGGACCCGCTGGGGCGGCAATGCTGCACTGCGGCTGGCGTGGGCTCGCGGCCGGAATCGTTGCTACTGGGGCCGCAGCGGTGGGGGCGACGGACGCGGCGATCGGGCCGGGGATCGGGCCGTGCTGCTTTGAGGTTGGCGAGGAGGTCGTCGACGTCTTCGCCGGCCTCGGTGACGGCATCGTCGCTCGGGAGGACTCGGCCCGGGGGGAGGGGATCCACGGCTCTAAGCCCCGGCTCGACCTGCCGGAGGTCGCGCGACAGCTTCTCGTCGATGCGGGGGTAGATCGAATCGAGAACGCCGGGCTCTGCACGCGCTGCGAGGAGGAGCTGTTCTTCTCGCACCGGCGCGACGAGGGGCGGACCGGGCGCCAGGCCGGGCTGGTCTGGATCGAGGAGGAGCGGAGCTGATGGCTGAGCCGATACACGGGATCGACGCGGCGAAGGTGGCGGCGAACCTCGAGCGGGTTCGCGAGGTCGCCGGGGACGAAATCGAGATCCTCGTTGCCTGCAAGTACGTGCCGCTCGAGGAGATGGGCGCGCTGGCCGAGGCCGGGGTGAAGCTGGTCGGCGAGAACCGCCAGCAGGACCTCGCCGCCAAGCACGAGCGCTGGGGAGAGGACTTCGAGTGGGACTTCATCGGCAATCTGCAGAGCCGCAAGGTGAAACAGGTGCTGCCGCTGTGCCGGCTGATCCACTCGGTGGCGACTGACTCGGTGCTCGATCAGCTTGGCCGCCATGGCACCCCGGAGACCGAGGTCCTGATCGAGGTCAACGTCGCCGGCGAGGCGGGGAAGGGCGGGGTCGCGCCGGAGGAGCTGGCGGAGTTCATCGCCCGCTGCCCGGTCAGGGTGGGCGGGCTGATGACGATGCCGCCCTTCAGCCAGGATCCGGAGGGCTCGCGTCGCCATTTCGCCCGCGTCGCCGAGCTCGGCGCGGCCAACGGGCTGGAGCGGCTTTCGATGGGCACCTCGCAGGACTGGCGCATCGCGGTGACCGAGGGAGCGACGATCATCCGTTTGGGCACCGCCCTGTTCGTGTGAATCGGCGCTAATCTGCCAGCAATTCGTAAAGGAGTCGGCCCATCTAGGCCGAAAGACGCCGTACATATGGCCCTACGAGACACTTGGCATAAAGCACTGGTCTACTTCGGTTTGGCCGAGGATCACGACTACGGTCCCGAATACGAGGACGAGTTCGAGCCGGAGACCGGCTCGGAGGAAGTCTTCGAGGCGCGCCGCGGGCGCGATCAGGGCTCGGTCCGGCGCCTGCCGACCTCCCGTCGCGCCCGCCGCGACGAGATCGACGACATCTTCGCCGACGACGAGCCGATCGCAGCCAGCCGCACGCGCACGCTGCGGCCGGTCGACAACGGTGGCTCCGAGATCCAGGTCCACCTGGTCATCCCCCGCAACTTCAACGACGCCCAGCAGGTCGCCGATCAGTTCAAACGCTCGGTGCCGGTGATCCTCAACCTGCAGACCGCCGACCACGAGCTCTCGAAGCGGATGATCGACTTCTGCTCCGGCCTCACCTACGCGATGGACGGCGGCATGCAGCGGATCGCCGAGAAGATGTTCCTGCTGACGCCGCGCAACGTCGAGGTCTCCGCCGAGGAAAAGGCGCGCCTGATCGACAAGGGCTTCTTCAACCAGTCCTAGCGACTCGCCATGGGTTCCCGGGGATAGTCTGGGGAGATGGTCATCGGCTTTATCGGTTCGGGCAGCATGGCGGCGGCGATGGCGCGTGGCTGGGCCGGAGAGTCCGACGGGATGCTGTTCTCGGATTCCGGTTCGGGGCGCGCCCAGGAGCTGGCCGAGGAGCTTGGCGGCGAGGCCGCCACCAACCAAGAGGTCGCCGCGCGCGCCGACCTTCTCGTGCTGGCCGTGAAGCCGGCCAAGCTCGACGAGGTGGCGCCGGAGCTGCAGGCGGCCCGCGAGGTCGTCTCGATCCTCGCGGCCGTGCCGCTGGCGCGCCTCGCCGCCGCCTTTCCGGGCGCCAAAGTGCTGCGGGTGATGCCCAACGTGGGGGTGGAGGTCCGCAAGGGGGTCCTCTGCGTCGCCGGCGAGACATCTACGGCGACCAGGGACAAGCTTGGAGTGCTGGGCCAAGTGGTCGAGCTCGACGACGGCGATTTCGACCAGGCGACGGCGGTGATGGGCTGCGCGCCGGCCTACCTGGCGCTCGCCGTCGAGGCGATCGCCGACGCCGGCGCCGCGGCAGGCCTGGACCCCGGCCTCGCCCGGGAGCTGGTGGTCGAGACCGTCGCCGGCACCGCTGAGCTGTTGCGCGTCCACTCTCCGGCAGACGTCCGCAGAGCCGTCGCTTCGCCGGGCGGCAGCACTGAGGCGGGGCTCGAGGCGCTCGACCGCGAAGGGGCCCGCGGCGCCTTCGGCGCTGCAGTCGAGGCCTCGCTGGAGAGGATGCGCGGGTGATCGCCCTGGCGGCGCTGAGCCGCAACGACATCGCCGACTACGTCAGCGCCCTGTTCGTCGTCTACATCGTGCTGATCTTCTGCAACATCCTCATCTCCTACGTGCCGCGGATGCCCTACAACCGCCCGCTGCGCGCCTTCCTCGACTTCGTCACCGAGACCACCAACCCATACCTGAACATCTTCCGGCGCTTCATGCGACCGGTCGGCGGGGGTGGCTTCGCACTGGATCTCAGCCCGATGATCGGCCTGATCGTCCTCTTCGTCGCCCAGGCGATCCTCGTCGGCCTGATCCGCGGGTGAAGAGCCCGGCCACCCGCGCCTGGTGTCTAGCCGGCGCCGTCTGCGTCGCCGTCCTGATCGTCGACCAGGTCGTCAAGGCGGTAATCGAGGCCCAGGTCACGCTCGGCGAACAGATCGAGGTCCTCGGCCCGCTGAAGCTGACCCTTTCGCACAACAGCGGCATCGCCTTCGGCCTCTCCGGCGGCGGTGGCGTCCTGCTGGTGGCGATCACGCTGGCGGCGCTGGGTGTCGTCCTTTACCTCTTCTCCTGGGATCCGACCCGGCCCGGGATGTGGGCCGCCGCCGGGCTGCTCGCCGGCGGCGCGATCGGCAACCTCGCCGACCGCGTCCGCCGCGGCTCGGTGACCGACTTCATCGAACTGCCCCACTGGCCGCCGTTCAACCTCGCCGACATGTCGATCACCGCCGGGGTCCTGCTCCTGGTCTGGATCTACCTGCGCGAAGCCGAGCGCGAGACGAGCGAGCCCGAGAGTGGCTGAGCCGGAGCTGCGAATCGTCCACCTCGACGAGGCGCTGGCGGTGGTCGACAAGCCCGCCGGCCTCGTCGTCCACCCGGCGCCCAGCCACGAGGGGACGACCCTGGTCGACGAGCTCGCCGACATCCTCGGCGGCGGCGAGGATCCCGAGCGGCCCGGGATCGTCCATCGGCTCGACAAGGGGACCAGCGGCCTGTTGGTCGTCGCTCGCAGCGACGAGGCCCACGCGGCGCTGCAGGCCCAGGTCCAGCGCCGCGAGGTCGAACGCATCTACCTCGCCCTGGCCGGCGGCAAGATCGCCTCCCGGACCGGGACGATCGACGCGCCGATCGGCCGCGCCTCGCGCCAGCGCCACCGGATGGCGGTCTCCGGCGCCGCCTCGCGCGAAGCCCGCACCCATTTCGAGGTGATCGAGCTGCTGGCGCTGGAGACCTACCTGGAGGCGCGCCTGGAGACCGGCCGCACGCACCAGATCCGTGCCCACTTCGCCGCGATCGGCCACCCGCTGACCGGCGACGTCACCTACGGCGGCGCCCGCCGCTACGGCCTTCGGCGCCAGTTCCTGCACGCCCACCGGCTCGCCTTCGAGCACCCGCTCAGCGGCGAGCAGCTCAGCTTCGAGTCCGAGCTGCCTGCCGACCTCGCCGCCGCGCTCGAGGCTGCCCACGCCGCTTAGGCCGCACCTCTACAATCGGCAGCTCAGAAACCTAACCCCGTTCGACGACGAACCGGATCCTGCCTGGCGCACCGCGCCGGGTTCCGGCAAGCGGAGCGGGAGTGCTTCACCCAATCCAAGGAGAACAGATGCCAGAGGCAGGCCTCAAAGAGCTGCTCCAGGCCGGAGTCCACTTCGGCCACCAGACCCGCCGTTGGAACCCGAACATGCGCCGCTTCATCTTCGGCGAGCTGGACGGGATCCACATCATCGACCTGCTGCAGACCGAGGCGTTGCTGGAGAACGCGCGGCGCTTCGCCGGCGAGCTCTCCGCCGGTGGTGGCACGGTGCTGTTCGTCGGCACCAAGAAGCAGGCCCGCGACACGGTCCAGGAATGGGCCGAACGCTGCAAGATGCCCTACGTCAACAAACGCTGGCTGGGCGGGCTGCTGACCAACTTCAACACGATGTCGCAGCGAATTGCCCGCCTGCACGAGCTCAATGGCTGGAAAGAGGACGGCAAACTCGATCTGCTGCCGACCAAGGAGCGGATGGGGATGGAGGCCGAACTCGCCAAGCTCGAGTTCAACCTCGGCGGCGTTCGCGACATGGACCGCCTGCCCGACGCGGTCTTCGTCACCGACCTCAAAACCGAGGAGATCGCGGTCCACGAGGCGGCGCGCCTGCGGATCCCGCTGATCGCCCTGGTCGACACCAACTGCGACCCGAGCCCGGTCGACTTCGTGATCCCCGGCAACGACGACGCGATCCGCTCCTGCCAGCTTGTGATCGGCACGATCGGCACCGCCGTCGAGGAGGGTGCCGGCTCCTGGCGCGTACAGGAGGAGAAACGGATCGCGATCGAAATGGAACGGCGCAAAAAAGACGACGAAGAGCGCAAAAAACGCGAGGAGGAAGAGAAAGCCCGCGTCGAGGCCGAGGCCGCCGCGAAAGCGACTGCCGATGCAGAGGCAGCCGCGAAAGCGACCGCCGAGGCCGCCGCGAAAGCGGCCGCGACTCCGGTGCAGGCCGTCGCCTCGACCAAACCGGCGACTCCTGACGCACCGCCGCCACCGCGCGCTCCCGAACCGAAATCCGCACCGAAACCGACTGAGCCCAAAGCCGAGGCCAAACCGCCCGAGCCCCCTCCGGCAGCCCCCGCGCCCGCCGAGGCAAGCACCGAGACCTCGCCAGAGAGCAAAGAGGGAGGACAGTCGTGAGCGTCACCGCCGCCGACGTGAAGGCGCTTCGGGACCGCACCGGGGCCGCGATGATGGACTGCAAAGCCGCGCTGACCGAGGCCGCCGGCGACACCGAGCGGGCGATCGAGCTGCTGCGGGTAAAGGGCCAGGCCTCCGCCGCCAAGCGCGAAGGGCGGGGGACCAACGAGGGGGTCGTCTCCTCCTACATCCACGCCAACGACCGGGTCGGGGCGATGGTCGAAGTCCAGTGCGAGACCGACTTCGTCTCCCGCAACGAGGAATTCAGGGCCTTCGCCTACCAGGTGGCACTGCACGTGGCGGCGACGGCGCCGCGCTACGTCTCCTCGGATGAGATCCCCGCCGAGGAGCGCGAGGCCGAGCAGCGGGTCTTCGAGGAGAAGGCGCGCGAGGAAGGCAAGCCCGACAACGTGGTCGAGAAAATCGTCAGCGGCCAGCTCAGCAAGTGGGCCAGCGGGGTGGCGCTGCTCGACCAGACCCACGTCAACGCCGAGAAACACGAGTCGAAGACGATCGAGGAGCTGCGCCAGGAGTTGGCGGCGAAAACCGGCGAGAACGTCCGCATCGCCCGCTTCGCCTACTTCCGCGTCGGCGAGGAATAGGCTCCCGGTCACGTGACCGACTCTCCCGAGGCGCGCTTCGGGCGCATCCTGCTGAAGCTTTCCGGTGAGGCCCTGATGGGCCGCCTCGACTTCGGCACCGACGGCGCCGAGGTCGACCGCATCGCAGGCCAGGTCTCGGCCGTCCGCGACCGCGGCGTCGAGGTCGCGATCGTGGTCGGTGCCGGCAACATCTACCGCGGCCTCGACGGCGCCGCCAGCGGCATGGATCGCGCCACCGGCGACTACATGGGGATGCTGGCGACGGTGCTGAACGCCCTGACTCTGCAGGACGCGCTGGAGCGGCTCGGCCAGCACACGCGGGTGATGTCGGCGATCGACGTCAAGGAGGTCGCCGAGCCCTACATCCGCCGCCGCGCGATGCGCCATCTCGAGAAGGGGCGGGTGGTGATCTTCGCCGCCGGCACCGGCAACCCGTTCTTCACCACCGACACCGCGGCGGCGCTGCGGGCGCTGGAGATCCACGCCGAGGCGATCCTGATGGCCAAGAACGGGGTGGAGGGCGTCTTCGATGCCGACCCCGCGACCCACCCGGAGGCGAAGTTCATCGCCACGATCACCCACCGCGAAGCGATCGAGCGCGGTCTCAAGGTGATGGACTCGACCGCGCTCTCGCTCTGCATGGACAACGACCTGCCGATCTACGTCTTCAACATGGGCGACGAGTTGAACATAGATAGGATCGTCTCCGGCGAGAAGGTGGGAACGCTGGTCTCCAACAGACCGGCCGCATAGCAAGGGACGGGACCGTTGGCGCTGATTGACGAAATGCTCGAGGACGCCAAGGGGCGGATGACCAAATCGGTCGATTCGACCCGTGGCGAGTTGGCGACGGTGCGCACCGGCCGCGCCTCGCCCCACCTGCTCGACCGCATCGTCGTCGACTACTACGGCAACCCGACTCCGCTCAAGCAGCTGGCCAACGTCGCCACCACCGACGCCCGGCTGCTGACCGTGACGCCCTTCGACAAGGGCTCGCTGGGCGGGGTCGAGAAAGCGATCAGCGAGTCCGACGTCGGCCTGACGCCGAGCAACGACGGCAACGTGATCCGGCTGCGGATCCCGGAGCTGACCGAGGAGCGGCGCAAAGAGATGGTCAAGGTCGTTCACGGGGTCGCCGAGGAGGGACGGGTCGCGATCCGCAACGTCCGCCGCGACGTGATGAGCGACCTGCGCGAGCTGAAGAAGGAGGGCGAAGCCGGCGAGGACGACGAGCGCCGCGCCGAGGCAAACCTGCAGAAACAGACCGACGACGCGATCGCCGAGATCGACACGCTGTTGAAGGGCAAGGAAGAGGAGATCCTCGAGGTTTGAGGCGCCACCACGCCTCGCCGCGGGATCGCCAGCGCCCGTGACCGCGCCCAGATACGTAGCGATCATCACCGACGGCAACGGCCGCTGGGCGCAGTGCCGCGGCCTGCCCGTGATCGAGGGGCACCGGGCCGGCGCCGACGTGCTCAAGGCGCGGCTGCGCGACGCCGCCGAGCTCGGCATCGAGGAGCTGACCGTGTTCTCGTTCTCGACCGAGAACTGGAGCCGCTCCGCCGACGAGGTCCAGAGCCTGATGCGGATGTTCGGCGAGCGGATCGCCTCGGAAACCCCCGAGCTCGACGCCGAAGGGGTGCGGATGCGGTTCGTCGGACGCCGTGAGGGCCTCGAGCCGCGGCTGGTCGAGCGGATGGCCGCGGCCGAGGAGACGACCGCGGCGAACCAGCGCATCGTCCTCTTCGTCGCCTTCAACTACGGCGGCAGGGCGGAGATCGTCGATGCGGCGCGAAGCTTCGAGGGGGGCTCCGAGGAGGAGTTCCGCAGCCACCTCTACGCACCCGAGATGCACGACCCAGATCTCCTGATACGAACCAGCGGCGAGCAGCGGATATCCAACTACCTGCTCTGGCAGTGTGCCTACTCGGAGCTGGTCTTCCGCGACGAGCTCTGGCCGGACTTCGACCGCGCCGCGCTCGAGGATTCGCTGCTCGAGTACCGATCGCGCCAGCGTCGCTTCGGAGCGCGATCGTGACGGTCGAACTGTTCGACGACGAGATGTTCGAGCCCGACCCCCCGCCGGCGCCGAAACCGCCGCGCGAGCCGCGCCGGCGCGGGCTCAACGGCGAGACCGCGAAACGGGTGCTGGTGGCGCTGCCGTGGATCGTCTTCGCGATCGCGATCACGATTGCCGGCGGGCTGGTCTTCGCCGCGGCAATGATCGCGATCGGCGTTGTCTGCCTGCGCGAGTACCTGGCGATCACCGGGGACTCGCGGCCGCAGGCGATCCCCGCCTACCTGGCGGTGGCCGCACTGATCGTCGCCGCTCACTTCGGCACCGCCTTCAACGTCCTCCTGATCCTCGCCGCGAGCTTCCCGGTGCTCTTCACCTTCGGCGCCCGCGACAACCAGCGCAAAGGGGTCACGACCTCGCTCGGGGTGACCCTGCTGGGGATCTTCTGGATCGGGATCCCGCTCGCCCACGCGGTCCTGCTCCGCGACCTGCCGAGTCACGGCGGCGCGCTGCTGGTCGACGTCCTGGTCGGCACCTTCGTCGCCGACACCGCTGCCTACGCGACCGGGCGGATGTTCGGCAGCCACAAAATCGCCCCCAGCATCTCTCCCAACAAGACGATCGAGGGACTGATCGGCGGCTTCTTGATCGGCACCATGGGCTTCTGGTTCGCCGGGCTCTACCAGGACTGGCTCACGGGAGTGGACGCGCTGATCATCGGCGCCGCGGTTGCCGCCTTCGCTCCGGTCGGGGACCTCTTCGAGTCGATGCTGAAGCGCGACCTCGGCAAGAAGGACACCGGCGCGCTCTTCGGCCCCCACGGCGGCATCCTCGACCGCCTCGACGCCGTTCTCTTCACCGTCGTCGTCGGCTACTACCTCGCCGTCTGGCTCGTCTACTGACGCGAGTTCGCACTTGCGTCCGATATACGGACACTGGCGCAGACTCGGTGCCTCCCTATCCTCTGATCGAGATGAAGAAAGTCTTGATACTCGGCTCGACGGGGTCGATCGGCACCCAGGCGCTGGAGGTGATCGCCGTTTCTCCGGACCTGCAGGTCGTCGGCCTCGCGGCCGGCCGCGGCTGGGAGCTGACGGTCCAGCAGGCGCGTCAGCACGGGGTGCCGACGATCGCCCTCGCCGACGAGGACGCAGCGGTCCGCGCCGGCGAGAGCTGGAGCGGCCGGATGCTGGGCGGCGAGGACGGTGTCACCGAGCTGATCGCAACCTCCGGCGCCGATCTGGTCCTCAACGGGATCGTCGGCGCCGCCGGGCTGGCCTCGACCGTCGTTGCCCTGACCGAGGGGATCGACGTAGCGCTGGCCAACAAGGAGAGCCTGGTCCTCGGCGGCGAGCTGGTGATGGCACTGGCCGAGGCGACGGGGGCGCGGCTGCTGCCGGTCGACTCCGAGCACTCGGCGCTGCACCAGCTGATCGGCCGCGAGGCGCCGGGGACGGTCGAGAAGCTGGTCTTGACCGCTTCGGGCGGCCCCTTCCGCGGCCGCGAGGACCTCAGCGGGGTCAGCGTCGAGGAGGCACTTGCGCACCCGACCTGGCGGATGGGCGGGCGGATCACGATCGACTCGGCGACGCTGATGAACAAGGGCTTCGAGGCGATCGAGGCGCACCACCTCTTCGGCGTCGCCTACGAGCGGATCGGCGTCGTCGTCCACCCGCAGTCGCTGATCCACTCGCTGATCCACCTCAACGACGGCTCCTCGCTGGCGCACCTCGGCTACCCGGACATGCGGGTGCCGATCTCCTACGCGCTGCACTTCCCCGAGCGCGCCGACGTCGCTGTGCCGCAGCTCGACCTCGCCGCCGCCGGCGAGCTGACCTTCGAGGCGCCGGACCTGGGGACCTTCGCCTGCCTGCGCCTGGCGCTGGCGGCGGGCGAGGCGGGGGGGACCGCGCCCTGCGTCCTCAACGCCGCCGACGAGGTTGCCGTCGCCGCCTTCCTCGAGGGCCGTATCCCCTTCACCGGCATCGCCGCCGTGATCGAGCATGTCCTGGAGGAGATGCCGGCCCGCCCGGTCACCCACTTCGACGATCTCTTCGCCACCGACGCCGAGGCCCGTCGCCGCTCCGAGGACCAGGTTCGGGGGTTGGCTCCAGCATGAACTGGCTTTACATCTTCCTCGGCTTCTGCCTGCTGATCATGCTCCACGAGGCCGGCCACTTCGTCGCCGCCAAGGCAACCGGGATGCGGGTCGAGCGCTTCTTCCTCTTCTTCGGGCCGACGATCTGGTCGTTCAAGCGCGGCGAGACCGAGTACGGGGTCAAAGCGATCCCGCTCGGCGGCTACGTGAAGATCACCGGCATGAACCCGGAGGAAGAGATTCCGCCCGAGGTCGAGCATCGCGCCTACTACCGGCAGAAGGTCTGGAAGCGGATTGTGGTGATCGGGGCCGGGCCGGCGGTCAACATCGTGCTGGCCTTTTTGATCCTCTTCGGCGTCTACCTGGCCGGCGCCCCGAAAGACGATCAGTCGGTCGGCTCGATCATGTCCGACAGCCCGGCGTCGAAGGTCCTGCAGCCGGGTGACGAACTCGTGGCAGTGGAAGGCCACCGCTTCCCGGGACTCGGGCTCGAAGCGCGACGGATCAGGTTCGGCAAGCTGATCGGAGGGCACGAATGCGCCGGGCAGCAGACCGACGGTTGCATTGCCGCGACGCCGGCGCAGCTGGAGATCCGCAGAGACGGCGCGCTGAAGGCCATCTCCGTCCGCCCCGAATACAACGCCGAAGCGAAACGGGCCCTGGTCGGGTTTTCCTACGGCAACCACCCGGAACCCTTGGCCGCCGGCGCGGCGGCCAGCGAAGCCTGGGACTCGATGTGGATGGTCGCCTCCGGAACCGCCCACGTCTTCTCCCACATCTTTGAATCGAAGGAACGCAAGCAGGTCTCGGGCATCGTCGGCACCAGCGATGTCGCCAACCAGGTGATCGACTTCGGCATCGCGCCGGCACTGATCCTGCTGGCCCTGGTCAGCCTCTCCCTGGGCCTGATCAACCTGCTGCCGATCCTGCCGCTCGACGGCGGTCACATCTTCTGGAGCCTGGTCGAGAAAGCACGCGGGGCGCCGGTCTCGCTGCAGGTGATGGAGCGCGCCAGTGTGATCGGCTTCGCCCTGGTCGCGATGCTGTTCTTCGTCGGCCTCAGCAACGACATCGGCCGCATCACCGGCGAAGGCTTCAACGTCCGCTAGCGCGGTCCTTGCAGGATCCTGAAGCCGAAGCTGGCGGGGGTCGGATCGGCGGCTCCCGCCGTATCGCGGGTCCGGGCCCGGACCCTGAACCTGTGGGCCCCGGGTGCGAGCCGTGAGCTGGTGTGGGGGGAGCGGCAGGGGCGGAAGGGGCGCTCGTCGAGCGCGCATTCGAAGCCGGCGCCGGCCTGGCTGGCGGCGAAGCGGAAGGTCGGGGTCCGGTCATGGGAGCGCTTTGGGGGCTTTCCCACCAGGCGGGTCTGCGGCGTCGCCGGGCCGGCCGCTCCGGCGCCGGGACCCGCGCCTGCAGCGCCGGCGCTGCAGGCGTGCTCGGTCGGCGCCACGG
>JACDGU010000003.1 GCA_013821475.1 Solirubrobacterales bacterium | reverse complement strand
CCGGTGGAGCCTCCCCGCTGTTGCTCCACCGGACCCCTCCCCCTGGACCCCCAAACGAGGACCCAGGAAGAGCTATTCGCCCTCGACCAGGGTCGCGGTGTAGAGCAGCCTGGCAGTCGTGTACCGGCAGCCGTAGGTGGCCCGTCGGCCGACCTTCTGCTGCGGTTCGCCCTGGCGGATGTCGGTCGAGTTGGTGCAGGTCCCGGGGGCCCGGCTGGCGCGCCAGATGTCGTTGGAGGCCAGGCCCTGGGCGAAGGTCGGGGCCCAGGTCGGGACGGTGATGCCGATGATGTCGCCCTTTTCGACTTCGAGATTGGAGCCGAACTTGACCGTCTGGCCGAGGTAGGGCGAGAGGACCTTGATCGCGCCCTGGCTGCGCAGGTTGTAGCGGGGCGGGTTGCTGCCCGGCACTCGCCGCAGGACCGCCAGGCGCGCCTCCGGCGGAGTGCCGAAGAAGCCGTTGAAGAACGAGCGCTGCGAGTTGGTCGGCTGCGCCAGGGTCAGCGTCCAGGCCTTGATCGTGCCGTCCTTCGGCACCAGGAAGGGCAGGCTGGTCTGGCCGTTGTTGACCTGGAAGCCGGTGACGCTGCCGACCGCCTGGCAGGGCAGCTCCGGGCAGGAGGGGTCCGGCTGGGTGGCGGTGTTGCCGAGGGTCACGGTGGTCTTGGTGACCGGAGCGGCGCTGGAGCCGGCGGTGAGGGCGACGGCGAGAACGACCGAGCCCGCGAGGACCGCCAGCGCCAGCCAGCGCCCTCTCCGCGGCCTGCCTGCGCGCTGTCTTTCGTCCGACGACCTCGACATATGTGCTGCTCCTCTCGTCATTTAGGCACTCCTGAACACGGCAGGTTAGCCCTCGCAGCGGCCGTCGCGTTCGCGAGGGTCGCTGCATCAGGAGCTATGCCAGCGGCTCAGTGAGCGGAGCTGGGGCGGGCGAGGCTGGTCGCGATCGCATAGCGGACCAGGCCGACCCCTTCGAAGCCGAGAGCTTCGCCGGCGGCGGCGGTGAGGTCCCAGGCCCGGCCTTTGACGAAGGGACCGCGGTCGATCACCTGGGTGATCAGCGCCTGCCCGTGGTAGACGAACTTGACCGTGGTGCCGCAGGGCAACGTCTTGTTGGCGACCCCGAGGGTTTCCGGGCGCAGGGTCTCGCCGCAGGCCGTTTTGTTGCCCCACAGGCCGGGTCCGTACCAACTGGCGCCGGCGACCTTCATCGGGCTGAAGGTGAATTCGCCGCCTTCGGTGGCGGCAGCGGTGGTGGTGAAGCTCGAGGCGCCGCCGGTCGACGCCTGGGCGGAGGCTGCGCTCAGCGCCAGGATCGCGGCGACGGCCGCGGCGGCGGCGCAGCGAAGTGCTCGGCTGGAGCCTCGCTCGGGCCCGAGCGCGCGTCGTGAATCAACTATCCGCGCATGGCGGTCTATCGCTGTTCTCATGCTCTTTCCAAGCGCTTACGGGGTTAGCTGTCGGGCTCGCGCTGAAAGAGCTGCGCTACGCGGCTGATGCCGGCGATTCGCCCCAACTAATTGGGTCCCCCGCTCCCCGCGGTATGTAGGCGGAGATTCAGCGGAAGTTGGCAGCAGATTAGCAAACGCTAAGACAGGAAAAGGCAGGCGGGCGTCGAAGGCGTTGTCCATTCCCACCAATCGACGCCTGGGCGCCGGTTGGCAAGATATGCACGGAGAGGGCCGCGGGCATGGGAAAGGCCCCCTCTCGAGGGCCTTTCCTTTAGCGGGCCTGTAAGCCGGATCCTGTCGTGAGCGGACATCTATCTCACCGGGGCCGGAGCCCCGGAGGGGCGCCCGAGGGCGCCCTGCGACCCACCTGGACCTCGCCGAGCCGGGTCGACGGTCCTGCTTGGCCTTGCACCGGGCGGGGTTTGCCTGGCCGCCGCGTCACCGCGACGCCGGTGCGCTCTTACCGCACCATTTCACCATTGCCTGTACGCGACTCACGTGCGGCCGCGCCATCGGCTGTGTATTTCTGTGGCACTTTCCCGCGGGTTTCCCCGGGTGGGCGTTACCCACCGCCCTGCCCTGTGGTGTCCGGACTTTCCTCGAGGGGTTTTCTCTCCCCCCGCGGTCCGCTCGGCCCGCTCGGCGATGGTAGCCCGAGACGCCGGGATCGGCTACTCCGCGGCGGATATGGTGGCGGGGATGCGGACCGCGGTCGTAACCGGAGCGGGCGGTGGGCTGGGCCGGGCGATCGCGATCGAGCTCGCCGGGCGCGGCTACGCGGTCGCGGTCAGCGACATCGACGGTGGGGCCGCCGCGGCGACGGCGGCGCTGATCGGCGACGCGGCCAGCTCGTCGGTATTGGACGTTCGCGAGGAGGCGGCCTGCCGCGCGCTGGCCGCCGCGGTCGTCGCCGAGCACGGCTTGCTCGACCTCTGGGTCAACAACGCCGGCGTCCTGCGCACCGGCCTCTCCTGGGAGCAGGACGAGCCCACGCGGGCCTCGATGCTGGCGATCAACGCCACCGGCACGATCAACGGCACCGTCGCCGCACTCGAGCAGATGGTGCCGGCCGGTCGCGGCCAGGTGATCAACGTCGTCTCGCTGGCCGGCATCGTCGCCGCGCCGGGAGAGGTCACCTACGCGGCAAGCAAGCACGCGGCGATGGCCTTCACGCTCGGCACCCTGTTCGACCTGCGCCGCGCCGGCCACCGCGAGATCCATCTCTCGGCGCTCTGTCCCGACGGAATCTGGACCCCGATGCTGGAAGACAAGCTGGACGACCTCGACGCCGCCGGCTCCTTCTCGGGCCAGCTCCTCACCCCGGAGCAGGTGGCCCGCGAGGCGGGCAAGCTGACCGAGCGCCCGCGCCCGATCGCGATCGTCCCTCGCTGGCGCGGCCCGGTCCTGCGCAGCTTCGACCTCTTCCCCCGCCTCGGCCTGCGCCTGATCCCACTGGTGATGTGGGACGCGCGGCGGAAACAGCGGCGCTACAAGAAGCTGATCGCCTCGGGCAAGTGGCCCAAGGAGAGCGGTTAAACCTTCCTGAAGACTCCTACGACCTTGCCCAGGACTTTTGCCTCGGTGGTGAGGATCGGATCCATCTCGTCGTTCTCGGGCTGCAGGCGGATGTGGTCGGCCTCGCGGAAGAAGCGCTTGACGGTGGCCTCTTCGCCGATCAGGGCGACGACGATCTCGCCGTCGGCTGCGATGTCGGCCGGACGCACGACGACGTAGTCGGCTTCGATGATGCCGGCGTTCTTCATGCTTTCGCCGCGGATCTGCAGGATGTAGTCGCCGTCCTCGCCGCCGATCACGTCGGGGATCTCGAGATACTCCTCGATGTTCTCCTCGGCGAGGATCGGCTCGCCGGCAGCGACCTGGCCGACCAACGGCAGTCCGCTACCGGGGCTGATCGTCCGCTTCGCCTTGTCGAACAGCAGCTCGATCGCCCGTGGCTTCGAAGGATCGCGCCGCAGCAGCCCGATCTTCTCCAGGTTCGCCAGGTGCGCGTGGACCGTCGAAGAGGAGTGCAGGCCGACCGCTTTGCCGATCTCGCGCACGGTCGGCGGGTAGCCGGTCTTGGCGGCGTACTTGCCGATGAAGTCGAAGATCTCCTTCTGCCGCTTGGTCAGGTCAAGGTCAACCATCAATGGTCTCGTTCCCCTCCGTTTGCCGGGTCGATGCGCATCTCGATTTGCAGGCCAATTTACAGCCGAACACTTGTTCGCAGGCTAGCGCCTCGTTCGGATGGCTGCAAGACGCTGAGCGGATGCAAGCGGGCGCGCAAGGTCCCTGCCGCCAAACATCTAGAATCGGCGCCCCTCCCGCGGCCGTGGCGGAACTGGTAGACGCGCAAGGTTGAGGGCCTTGTGGGTGGAAACACCCGTGATGGTTCGACTCCATTCGGCCGCATCGAAAAGCCCCCGCGCGCGGGGGCTTTTCGTTTCCGAGGGCAGTTATAGAAAGGCGTCCTCGGTCAGCGCCGCGCCGAAACCGGATCGGTGGCGCTGCTGATCTGCCAGCGCACCCCCGGCCCGAACTCCAGCAGCACCCCGCCCGGGGTGATCAGCTCCCAAATCGGCGGATCGTCGTTCGGCTCTTGCGGGGCGGGCTTCACGTCGAGCAGCGAGCCGCCCGAGAGGTGGCAGCGCAACTCGCCGGTCCCCTCGTCGATCTCGGCGTCCTCGACCGACTTGCCGACCAGCTCGGCCGGATCCGTTGGCGACCACTCGGCATCCTGGGTCGCCAACCGCCACAGCTCCCCCGCCGAATCCCGGATCTCAATGTGGAAGACATCTGGATAGGCCGTGCGAGCAACGACCCATCAGCGTTGCCTCCATGTCGCAATGGTCGACTCCATTCGGCCGCCTGTCCGGGAGGGAGGGAACGGGTCGGACCGCCCGACCCTCAGGCGAGGGTTCCGTCCGGCACCAGCCATTCTTGGCGGAGGCCACTGACCGCTCCGATCCGCTGATAGTCGCGGTCGTAGTGGACAAGGGCCACGTCTGCCTCTTCAGCTGCGCCCGCGAGGAGGAGATCCGCCGGCGGAACTCGGCGGTGATCGCCGCTCGCAGCCAGCGCCAGTTGAGTTTGCCTCGCTCGAGTCCAGAGCTCAGCCGGCATCGGAATCGATTCGAAGGCGGCGAGGCGGTCGGCGACCTGATGAGCGCGCGCCTCATTGGGCGCAAGGCGGGTGAGCTCGAGAATGACCAGATCGCAGACCAGAACCTGCCCGGTCTCGACGGCGGCATTGAACCAAGCTGCGAGCTCCGGAAACCGGCGATCGCGCACCCAGGTCCAGGCACCGGTGTCGAAGAGAGCGGGTCGATCGAGGCGAAGCAGAGTCAGACCGGCCACGGCGCCTAGTCGCGTTCGCGACCGGCGGCGACCTCTTGCGGCGTGCCGTCCACGTCCCGAATCACGTCGAAGCCCTTCAGGGTCCGACGGCGTGCGGCATCGCGGAGCGCCGCGTTGACCGTTTCGCTGAGGCCCTCCGTCCCCAGCTCCCGACGCGCAGCATCCAGGGCGAGGTCGTCTACATCAACAGTGGTGCGGGTCATGTGCATCATGGTAACGCATCATAACGCGGCCCCGGGATGACGCCCCACCGGCCTGCGCTGCGCCGGGGGGACTAAGGCGCCAGCAGCGACGAGGCCCATCCCTCGCCCGCCCGCTCGAAGAGCCGCCGCTCGTGCAGCCTGTCCTCGGCCTCGGCCCAGAACTCGATCGTCGTTGGCCGCACCCGCAGCGCACCCCAGTCCTCGGGACAGCGTGGCGGCGCCTCCTGCACCCGGGCCAGGTGCCCGAGACGATCGCGCAGGGGGTCGAGGCTCTCGATCTGTTCTCCCTGGCGGGAGACGATCGTCTGCATCCGGTGCGCCGGGTCGCGGGCGTCGAACAGCTCCTCGGCCAGGGCACGCTCGGCGAGCTCAGCCTCTCCCGTGATGTGGACCTGGCGACCGAGCGAGGGCCAGTGGAAAAGCAGTGCAACCTGAGGGTTGGCGGCCAGCTCGCGTGCCTTCCGCGTCCACAGGGCCGAGGTGAAGATCAGCGCCTCGTCCTCGAGGCGCTTCAGGGTCACCGTGCGGGCCGAGGGTCGGCCCTCGGCGCCGACCGTGACGAAGGCGACCGCGGCCGGGTGCGGCGCGCCGGCCTCGCGGGCCTGCTCGATCCAGCGGCCCAGCTCGCGTATCGGGTCCTCCGCGCTCACCGCCAGAGAATAATTCGAGTGGCTCGGGGATGCCGGGTAGGCTGGATGAGCGGCCGAGTGGGATCGGCGCCAACCCAGGAGGAGGAGCGATGTACGACTACGTGATCGTCGGCGCGGGCTCGGCCGGATGCGTCCTCGCGGCGCGGCTCTCCGAGGACCCCGACGTCAAGGTGCTGCTGCTCGAGGCCGGACCACCGGACGCGAAGGAGAACATCCACGTCCCGCTCGGTTACCTGCAGCTGGCGAGGACCGACGTCGACTGGGACTACTGCACCGCGCCGGAAGCGAACTGCAACGGCCGGCGGCTGCCGATCCCCCGCGGCAAGGTGCTCGGCGGCTCCTCGTCGGTCAACGCGATGATCTACATCCGCGGCAACCGCGCCGACTACGACGGCTGGGGCGCCGCCGGCTGGGGTTGGGACGACCTCTTCCCCTACTTCCTCAAGGCCGAGGACAACGAGCGCGGAGCCTCATCCTGGCACCGGGTCGGCGGGCCGCTGCCGGTCTCCGACCAGCGCTCGGGCAACGTGATCACGCCCGCCTTCGTCGAGGCGGCGGTCGCAGCCGGCCTCTCCCGCAACGAGGACTTCAACGCCGAGCACCAGGACGGGGCCGGGATGTACCAGCTGACCCAGCGCGGAGGCATGCGCGCCAGCGCCGCCGTCGCCTACCTGCACCCGGCGATCGATCGGCCGAACCTGACCGTGATGCCGTTCATGCAGGTCAGCCGCATCCTCTTCGAGGGCACCCGGGCGGTCGGCGTCGAGGCCAGTCAGCTGGGCCGGCCGCAGGAGCTGCGGGCCGAGCGCGAGGTGATCCTCAGCGCCGGTGCCTACAACTCGCCACAGCTGCTGATGCTCTCCGGGGTCGGCCCGGCCGAGCACCTGGCGATGCGCGAGGTCGAGCTGCTGCTCGACCAGCCGGCGGTCGGCGCCAACCTCAGCGACCACGCCGCCAGCTTCGCCGTCTGGACGACGCCGGAGCCCGAGAGCCTGCTGGCGGCGCTGGAGCCGGCGGCGCTGGCGGAGTTCACCGCGACCCAGACCGGTCCCTTCGCCTCCAACCTGGCCGAGTCGGGCGCCTTCGCCCGGGTCGAGGCCGGCGCCGAGGCGCCCGACACCCAGTTCCACGTCGCCCCGGTCCAGATCGTCGAAGAAGGGATGGGCGACCCGCAGGCCCACGGCGTCTGGGTCTCCCCCTGCCTGCTGACGCCGGCCAGCCGCGGCTCGGTCCGGCTCGCCTCCAACGACCCCAGCGCCAAGCCGGTCGTCCGCAATGCCTTCTTCACTGCCGAGGAGGACATGCCGCGAATGACCGCCGCGGTGGCGCTGATGGAGGAGATCTGCGCCCAGCCGGCGATGGCGCCCTACTGCGCCGAGCCCTTCACCGGCCCTGCCGGCGAGAGCGAGGACGCCCGCCGCGCCCACGTCGCCGCCACCACCTTCCCGATCTACCACCCGGTCGGGACCTGCGCGATCGGCTCGGTGCTCGACGCCGACCTCCGGGTCGAGGGCCTCGAGGGCATCCGCGTCGTCGACGCCTCGGTGATGCCGGTCGTGCCCCGCGGCAACACCAACGCTCCGGTGATCGCGATCGCCGAGCGCGCCGCCGACCTGATCAGGGGCGCGGTACCGCTGGCGAGCGCCGAGCTGGGGCTCGCCTAGCCGCTGCCCAGGGCCTTGTCGATGAACGGGCCGAGCAGTTCGGCGACCGCGTTGGCGGTCGTCCCCGGGGTCTCTGTCGGCGCCGTGATGTAGCTGATCGCCAGCCGGACCAGCGATTCGGCGAGCAGGTGGACGTCGGATTTGGGCGCCTGCGGCCAGCCTTCCTCGATCACGCCGCCAAGGCGAAAGGTGGCCCACTGGACGACCGGCATCCCCTGGGTGGTGACGAAGGGCAGCATGCCACCGGTGCCGTCGTCGCTGAGCAGCATCCGGATCAGCGGGTCCTCGCCGGCGGTGCGCAGAAACAGCTCGAGGGCGGCACCGACCGCGGCCCGCGGATCGTCGAGGTGCTGCTTGACCGCGGCCTCGACCTCGTCGAGGAAGGCCTCGCCGACGTCGATCACGAAGGCCAGGCCGAACTCGTTGCGGTTGCCGAACTCCTTGTAGAGGGTCTGGCGGCTGACCCCGGCGGCGGCGGCGATGTCGGACATCGTCACCTCTGACCAGGCCCGCTGCCCGAGCTGCTCGCGGGCGGCGGCGAACAGGGTCCTGCGCAGCAGCTCCCGGGTGGCCTCCTGATAGGGGGTGCGCGCGCTCGCCATCGCCCCCATCGTCGCAGCGGCAGCGGTCAGTCGTCGTCCCCGTCGGGCACGAAGTCGACCTTGTCGCGGACGCCGCAGTCCGGGCAGACCCAGTCGTCGGGCACCGCGCTCCAGGGCGTGCCGGCGGGAAAGCCCTCGCGCGGGTGGCCGGCGTCCTCGTCGTAGGCGTAGCCGCAGCCGGGGCAGCGCCAGGCGCTCACGCGGCGGCTCCGTGGCGGGCGAGGATCCGGTCGCGCTTGCGGGGCTGGATGTTGGCGCGGCTGAGGTCGCCGTCGAAGTGGGCGACGAGCCGCGGGTCCATCACCCGCCGCCAGAGCGGCGGGAACCAGGCGAGGACGATCATCCCCGCGTAGCCGGTCGGCAGCTGCGGCGCTTCTTCGACGTGGCGCAGCGCCTGGTAGCGGCGGGTCGGGTTGGCGTGGTGGTCGCTGTGGCGCTGGAGGTGGTACAGGAGGACGTTGGAGGCGACGTTGTTGCTGTTCCAGCTGTGCTCGGGCTGGCAGCGCTCGTAGCGACCGTCCTCACGCTTCTGTCGCAGCAGGCCATAGTGCTCGAGGTAGTTGACGACCTCGAGCAGGGAGAAGCCGATCACCGCCTGGATCGCGAGGTAGGGCAGGACGACGGGGCCGAAGACGACCGCCAGCACCGCGAAGAGGACGACGGTCATCGCCCAGGCGCCGAGAATGTCGTTGCGCCAGCTCCAGGGGGACTTGCCGACCCGGTCGAGCCGGGTGGCCTCGATCCCCCAGGCCGAGCGCAGGCTGCCGGAGACGGTGCGCGGCAGGAAGGCCCAGAAGCTCTCCCCCAGCCGCGAGCTGGCCGGGTCCTCGAGGGTGGCGACGCGAACGTGGTGGCCGCGGTTGTGCTCGATGAAGAAGTGCCCGTAGCCGGTCTGCGCCAGCGCCACCCGACTCAGCCACTTCTCCGAGCTGGCGCGCTTGTGGCCGAGCTCGTGGGCGGTGTTGATCGCGATCCCGCCGACGACGCCGACGGTGAAGGCGAGGCCGATGCTGTCCAGCACCGACAGCTCGCCGTTGGACCAGAGCCAGCAGGCGAGGACGAGACCGGCGTACTGGACCGGGATGAAGACGTAGGTGCACCAGCGGTAATAGCGGTCCTGCTCGAGGAACTTGAGGACGCTGTCGGGCGGGTTGGTTGGATCGACGCCGACGGCGATGTCGAGCAGCGGGAAGGCGACGAAGACGAGCAGCGGCCCGAGCAGCCAGAAGCCCTCGAAGCCGCTGGCCGCGACCGCCCCCCAGGCCATGAACGGCGCCAGCGGCACGATGATCCCCAGCAGCCAGGCGTAGCGCTTGGGATCGGTCCAGGTCGCCGGGTTGACCTCGACCTCGTCGTGGTGATGATGCGCGTGTTCTACGTGAGCCTCCACAGCCCCTCCTTGTCAAAACCCTTGCTGTTGTTCCGTAGGTTGACACAGATCCAAGATTTGTCAACAGCGGTCGCAGCGCAGGGAAAGATGACGCCAGCCGATCCGGCAACGCAAAGCGGCCCACCGGGCCGGAGGAGCGAGTGGACGCCTCGCTAGATCTTCAGCAGCACGAAGGTGTTCGCGACCCAGAGGAGCGCGAAGAAGACGGTGGCGCGGTCGAGATTGCGCTCGACCATCGAGCCGCCGCCGAGGGAGCTGCCGCCGCCGCCGATGCCGAAGGCGCCCGAAAGACCCGCGTCTTTGCCCGAGTGGAGCAAGATCAGGAAGATCAGGATCACCGACATGATCACTTGGATGACGCTGAGGAACGTGTACATGGTTTGGAAAGTCTAGCTCTGCTCGAGCTTTTCGGGCGCCCCGTCCGCGTTCGGGTGGGAATGGCCGTTCGCGTGGGCGCCATTGCCATTGCCATTGCCATCGACCCGGTCGAGGATCGCGACCGCTTCCTTACGCAGCTCGGCATCTAGCAGCGCGAAGTCGTGATCGGAGAGCTTGCCCGAGGCGTGGTCGAGCTCGGCGTCGCGGATCTCGCGGTACTTGGCTTCCTTCTGCGCGTCGGCCTCGGTCCGCACCAGGGCGCCGCGGCGGCGTCCGCGCGAGGGCCAGAGGGCGAGCAGGGCGCCGGCGAGGGCGATCAGGCCGCCGATCCACATCCAGGTCACAAGCGGGTTGACGATCACTTTGAAGGTCGCCGCCGGGCTTTCGGCGAGGTAGCTCTTGGCGATGCTCTGGGCGGTCAGCGACTGCAGCCGTTCGATCTGGGCCAGGGCGACGGGGCGCAGTTTCGGGTTGGCGGCAGCGGCTTTCATCAAGGCGCCGACGGCTTTGCACTGGGCCGGCGTTCCCGGCGCCCCTTTGACGCACTCTTCGAAGCCCTTGTCGGCCGCTCGGGCGCGGCGCTGGACGCCGGCGATGTCGGGCCGCACCGCGGTCCAGAAGTCCTGCGCGAGGCCGGCCTTGAGACCGATGTCGCTGTCGGATTCGCCGTCGAAGAAGCCGGTCAGCCCGCTCGATTCGCCACCGGTCGGCCGGTAGTACCTGGTGTCCGGGTGGAGGGTGAAGGATTCGCCGTTCCAGGCGACCCGCAGCACCGCACCGGCGGTGAAGGCGAGCCGGTCGACCTTGGCGGTCGGCCTCAGGTAGGTGACCTTCCAGCCGGCGATGTCGGTGGTCTGACCCGGCCGCAGGTTGACGTTGCGGTTGGTCTGGAAGCTCGAGGAGGCGGCGATTCCGATCAGCACCACGGCGATCCCGATGTGGATGATGTAGCCGCCGTAGCGGCGCCGGTTGCGGGAGACGACGGCGATCAGCGCCCCGGCCATCGTGCCGCCGGAGATTTTACGGCGCGCCGAGGCACCGTTCCAGAACTCCTGGCCGAGGCCGGTGATCGCAAAGGCGGCGAAGCCGAACAGGGCCAGCGCCCAGGGCTTGTGGGCGGCGTCGCTGAACAGCGCCAGGGCGATCGTCGCGACGATGCCGACCGCGAGCGGGATCCGGAAGACGCGCTTGGCCGAGGCCCAGCTGACCCGGCGCCAGGCGAGCAGCGGCCCGATCCCGGTGAAGAGGACGAGCAAGATCGCCAGCGGCGTCGTGTAGCGGTCGAACCAGGGCGCTGCCAGCGAGGCCTTGGTGCCGGTGAACAGTTCCGAGATCAGCGGGAAGAAGGTGCCCCAGGCGATCACCGCGGTCAGCGCCACCAGCAGCAGGTTGTTGACGAGGAAGACCGACTCGCGCGAGACCAGCGAGTCGATCCGCTTCTCCGAGCGCATGTCGTCGAGCCGGGAGATGATCAGCGCCGTCGAGCCGAGCACCACCACCCCGATCAGGGCGAGGATGTAGGGGCCGACGGTGTTGTCGCCGAAGGCATGGATCGACTGCAGCACCCCGGAGCGGACGAGGAAGGTGCCGAGCAGCGCCAGCGAGAACGAGGCGACGATCAGGCAGGCGTTCCAGACCTTCAGCATTCCCCGTTTCTCCTGGACCATGATCGAGTGCAGGAAGGCGGTGACGATCAGCCACGGCATCAGCGCCGCGTTCTCCACCGGGTCCCAGGCCCAGTAGCCGCCCCAGCCGAGCTCGGTGTAGGACCAGCGGGCGCCGAGCAGCAGGCCGAAGCCGAGGAAGGTCCAGGCGATCAACGCGAAGCGGCGGGTCGAGCGGATCCATTCGGCGTCGAGCCGGCGGGTGATCAATGCGCCGATTGCGAAGGCGAAGGGGACGGTCAGCGAAACGTACCCCGAGTAGAGCATCGGCGGGTGGATCATCATGCTCGGGTGCTGCAGCAGCGGGTTGAGGCCGATCCCGTCGCTCGGCGCCGGGCTGAGGCCGGCAAAGGGATTGACGTCGGGCGCGAACAGCATCAGGCCGGTGAAGAAGGAGGCGACCCCCATCAGCACCGCGGTCGCCCAGGGGACGATCTCGCGCAGCTTGTTGCGGGTCGCGAAGAGGGCGACGCTGGAGACGATCGAGAGCACCCAGGCCCAGAGCAGAAGCGAACCTTCCTGGCTCGACCACATCGCCGCCAGCTTGTAGAAGGTCGGCGTCTCGATCGAGGAGTGCTGCTGGACGATGTTGAAGGAGAAGTCGTTGTTGGCGAAGGCGATCTCGATGATCACCACGCAGACCGTGATCAGCGCGCAGAAGCCGTAGACGACGCGGCGCGAGAGGTCGATCCAGCGGCGCTCGCCGTTGCGCCCGAGCAGGGCGATGACCGCGGCGGAGACTGCTGCGATGAACGCCAGCGCCAGCAGGGCGCTGCCGAGGCTAGTCATTGGTCTTGGTCGTGAACTTCGACGGGCACTTCGTGATCAGGGTCTCGGGTTCGCCGACGAAGGTGCCGCTCTGCATCGCCCCCGTCAGGACGATCTCGCGGCCGCCGCGGAACGGGTCGGGGACGGTGCCGTGGTAGGTCACCGGGATGCTCTCTGCTGCGGTCTTTTCGCCTTCGCGGTCGCTGACCCGGAAGGCGATGCCCTCGCCCCGCTTGCGGATCGTGCCCGGGACGACCGTGCCGGTCATCTCGTAGTTCGTCCCCGGCGCTGCGTTGAGCAGCTGCGAGGGCTCCTTGGCCTGGGTCGAGGCGGAGAACGACGTGTAGATCAGCGCGACCGCCAGCAGCACGGCCACGCTGAGCGCGACGACCAGTCGGATCTTGCGCTTGCGTTGGGGGTCCACGACGGATGGATTATCGCAAGCCGGGCCTCTGTGCCGATTAAAGGCCCCATAGGGCCGTCTGCGAGAATCGCCGGGTGCCCGATCCCGCCTCAGATCAGCCGGTCCTGCTGATCACCGGAGCCAGCAGTGGAATCGGCGCCGCAACCGCCCGGGCCGCCTCTCCGACCCACCGGCTGGTCCTCGCCGCCAGGCGCCGGGACGAGCTCGAAGCGCTGGCGACCGAGCTCGGTGGCGCCGAGCGCGCGCTCGCCGTCCGGTGCGACGTCACCGAGTGGGACCAGGTCCAGGCGCTCGCCGCGACCGCGCTGGAGGGCTTCGGCCGCATCGACGCCGTCTTTGCCAACGCCGGCTTCGGCGCCAGCCGCGGCTTCCTCGAGGAGTCGGTAGAGCACTGGCGCTCGATGGTCCTGACCAACGTCTACGGCGCGGCGCTGACGATCCGCGCCACCCTCCCCCACCTGCTCGAGCGCGGCGAGGGCCACTTCATCCTCACCAGCTCCGTCGCCGGCCGCACCGCACTCCCCGGCTCGCTCTACTCGGCGACCAAGTGGGCGGTGACCGCGCTCGGCGAGTCGCTTCGCGGGGAGCTGCGTCAGATGCACGACAACCACGCGATCAAGGTGACGCTGATCGAGCCGGGGATGGTCGACACGCCGTTCTTCGACAACAGCCCCGGCGACTCGGCCCTGCGCGACATCGACATCGCCAAGGCCGTGATCTACGCCCTCGAACAGCGCCCCGGCGTCGACGTCAACGAGATCCTGATCCGCCCCACCGGCCAGGGTTAGCGATCCCGCGGTTCCTTTTGCACGACCTGAGTGCTTAAGGAACCATGGAATGGCCGCGGCCGAGCAGGAGCCGGACTGCGCGCCAGTAGCCGCGCAGGAGCAGGCGGGCGGGCCCCGAGCGGGCGGCGGCGGCGATGTAGGGCGAGTCGAGATCGGGAGTAAGCCAGGAGGCGAACTCGGCGCTGCTGACGGCGCGGGTGCGCTGGATCTGGCGGCGCTCGCGCAGCAGCCGCGGCAGCCAGCGCAGCGCTTCGCGGTCGGCGGTCAACTTCTGGCCTCCCCAGCCGCGGCGACTCGAGACGACGAACAGGGCCAGCTCGGTTGCCAGCAGCATCGGCGCCAGCAGGACCAGCAACGGGGCCGGGTAGACGCGGACGAGGAAGGCGAGGCGGTTGCGCTCCAGCCAGCGCCACTTCTGGGTGCTGGCGCCGAACTCGTAGTCGTGGGCGACGACCGCCGCCGGTTCGATCCCGAGGGTGTCGCCGCGCAGCCGCAGCCGCAGCGAGAGGTCGACGTCCTCGTGGTAGAGGAAGAAATGCTCGGGGAAGCCGCCGAGCTGGCGCCAGGTCGCGAGCGGGATCGCCAGACAGGCGCCGGAGAGGGCGATGACCTCGCCGGCCGGGGGAGCCTCGGCGAGCGGGCGCCCGTGGCCGCCGGCCCAGACGATCCCGGTGAAGTGGACCGGGTTGCCGACTGAGTTGATCCGCGTCCCCCCCTCCTCGGCGACCAGCGCCTGCCACGCGGCCCAGTCGCGGCCTTCGAGCCAGGGCCTGCGGATCGCCTCGCCGAAGCCCGGCAGCGGCGCCGCATCGGGATTGAGGATGACGAGCAGGCCTCCCATGGCCACGGCGGCGCCGGCGTTGCAGGCGGCGGCGAAGCCGGCGTTGCGCCCCATCTGCAGGATCCGTGCCTTGGGCGCCAGCTCGAGCAGGGCCTCGGTTGTGCCGTCGCTGGAATCGTTGTCCACGATCACCAGCTCGTCGCCGTCGCCCAGCTCCGGGAGCAGCGCCGGAATCGTCCGGTTCAGCTCCTCACGGCTGTTCCAGGCGACGATCAGGATTGAGAGCGACGGTTGCACCGACGCGGGAGGCTAATTGGCCTTCCGCGTCGGTGCTTGCGCCGTTACCGCGAGAACCGCGGTGTTACTTCTTCTTGCCGCAGGAGGCGATGTTCAGGCCGAACTTGTTGTTCTTGACCTGAGCGCCGTTCTGCCCCTTGATGTTGAGCACGGCGAACTGCTTGCCCTTGCAGGTGTTGGTCGAGTTGACCAACAGGCTCTTCTTGCCGCCGTTCATGTTGAGCACGAACTTCTTCACCGGCACGTCCGGCACCGAGTTGAACACCGTCTTCAGCCCGCCTTTCTGGGAGCTGATGACGCCGCGCAACTGGATGTTCACCTGACCGCGCAGATCGGCGAGCAGGTCCGGCAATTTGTGGTCGGAGGAGACGAGGTAGACGTTGCCCTTCAGCTTTTCGCTGAGCAGCGGCGTCACCGCTTCCGCCTTGCCGTAGATCGACGCGGCCGGGCAGGTCTGCGTGGCCAGCTGCGGCCGGGTGCAGACGGTGCCGATGTGGCTTTGATCGAGGAACAGCGAGTGCGGCATCGTCAACGCGGTGCGGCTGATGTTGGCGTCGCCTTCCCGTGCTTCCAGCACGGCCCGCAGCTGCGGGTTCTTGTTCCTCGTCGTCCCGCCCTTGAGCCGGACGTGCAGCTTCGGCTTGAACTTCAGGCTGTCACAGCCCGTCGCCGAGTACGGATCGCTGACCGCGTAGGAGCTGAACGCGGCCGGGTTGGCGGGGTTGGAGCCGCCACCGTTGATCGCACCGGTCGTTGCCTGGGCCGCGCAACTGGTCGGGTTGAGCATGAACTTCGTCCTGTCGACGTTGACGTCGATCGAGCGGATGTCCAGCTTGACCCCGCCGAACACGTTCGGAATCGGATCCGAGACCGCGTTGATCTGGGCGGTTTCGGGATTCACGTTGAGCGCCACCCGGACGACAATCGTGCCGACGTCGTAAGGACCGGCGACACCCGGGGTGATGATCGCCATCGACAGCGGCGCCCCCTTGTAAGGACCGGCGAGGAATGCCTTGCCGGCGATCTTGATCGGGCCGCTGCCACTGCCGGCGGCGGTCGTCGTGGTGCCGATTTCGCTTGCCGCGGGACAGCTGTAATTGGCGAGCTGAGCCACACCGCTGCTGGCCGCCGCCGCCGCGAGGGCGCCTGCGGAGCAGTAGGGGATGCCGCTGAGGTTGCCGACGAGACCCTTCGGCAGGGTCACGTTGACCGCTTTCAGCTCCTGCTGCCCGTCGGCGCGCCCGATGTGCACCGTGAACGGGCTGTAGGCCCGGGCCGCGCTGCTGTTCGACTTTGCCGTGTAGCCGGGATTGAACGGACGCGCGCCCAGCGTCGCCGGGCAGCTGCCGCCGCTCGGATCGCTGGTGAGCACGAAGCTCCCGGTCGGGGTGTTCGCGTCGGCGTGACCCGACCACGGGGTCATCAACGTCGTCGTGACGTTGGGACCGCAGGTGGGGGGCGAGGTCAGCGTGCCTTTGGCGCCGCCGAAGAAGCGGAGCTTGAAGGAGCTGAACGTCGCCTGCGGGTTTTCCGGCACGACGGCGGTCAGCTGACCGGTCGCCAGGTTCGGGAACACGTGCCCGATCAGGCGCACGTTGACCCCGTAGCGGGTGGATCCGGCGTGGATGAAGATCCGGAACTGTTCGCCGCTGCTCGGGTCGTTGCTTTTCGGCTGGCCGACGTAGACCTCACCGGTCAGCGAGTCAGCCGGCAGCGACGGGGTCTGGACCTCGACGGTGCCGATCTGCGATGCGACCGGGCAGGCGATCGGGTTGTTCGTGTGGTAGCCGAACTGCGCATCGGTGCAGGCGACGAGCCCGTTGGCCGAAGCCGGATTCAGGCCCATCCCTTCGGGCAGCGTCACTTTCGCTTCTTTCAGGTACGAGTTGGCGATTGCTTTCGTCGCGTCAAACGGAATCCCCACGTTGACGGTGGTCGCTTCCGGCGAGTCGACAGCGCCGCCCTGAGGCGTGACGGCGATCGTCGGTTTGAAGGGCACGTTTTCGCAGCCTTCGGCTCCGACCGACGTTTCATACGATTCTTCGTCGGCCCCACCTTCGTAGGAGTTGACGTTGAGTTTCGTGATCTGACCGCCGGCGCAGTTGCTCGGCATCGTCAGATAGGTGCCGTTGCCAGCTTTGCCGTTGAAGACCAACCTCGATCCGACCACAGGGGGGCTTTTCGGCGGCCCGGCCTGAGGCAGGTGCACCGGGTCGATCGTGAAGATGACATGCTGATCAACCGGGTCGAGCGAACCGACGATGAAGGTCGCTCCCGTTTCGGTCAGGAACGTCACCATCGATGGCACGCCTTCGAACGGAACCATGTTGAAGACCGGGAGCGCCACTCGGCCGTTCGCGCATTTGCCCGCGAAGGGCACCGTACAGGGCGGCGTCTGAGCCGCAAACGTCAGGTAGTTGACTCCCACCTGGGACGCAGCCGGGCATTTGTTGATGCTCAGCTGAGCGAGCGAGCACTGTGGCACCGCTTCCGGATTGACGCTCAATCCTTCGGGCGTGTTCACGACGATTCTTTTAATGAAGCCTTCGGGGAAGCCGATTGCTCCTGGAGTGGCGATGGTATTGAGGGTGAAGTCGGTGATCCCGAAGTCCGGGTGGCCGGCGGCTTGAGTGAAGAATTTGCCGGCGGTGGCCCCAGTGCAGCGACCCGCCGGGGGCGGCAACGGCGGTTTGCCGACAATTGGTTCTTCACCGACTTTCGGGGTCTCTTCATCTGCGTTGCAGGTGAGCGATTCCCATTTTTCGATCCCGAAAGCCGCGTGCGCAGCGGGCGCCACGAAAACGGCACCCAAAGCCATCACGGCAAACACGAGCAACAAGCGCCTAGCCATAAACCCTCCTGTATTCCCCAATGAGCGGACAACGCCGCCCCTGCATGACGCTACTCACAGCCTTCCCAGGACTGTTCCCACTGGCGAGACTAGCTGGTCACACGACCAAGAATCAAGTCCGGTATGGATTGGAGATCCGGTTCAAAGCGCCCCAGCGGCGCTCGCGGCTCAGTGCTTGTGCTGCTTGTGCTTCCCCTGCTTCTTGTGCTTTTTGCCGCAGGGGGTGCGCACTTTCATGTGCCGGTTGGCCTTCTTGCCGTTCTGTCCTTTGAGCTGGACGATCGCCTTCACCGGTTTCTTGCAGAGGTTGGTCGAGGCGACGAGGAGGCCGTGCTTGCCGCCGGGGAGCGTCAGCACGAATTTGCTCACCGGGACGTCGGGGACGCGGTCGAAGGTGGTGCGGATGCCGCCCTTGTAGCTGTCGATCCGACCGTCCAGATCGATGTCTACCTGGCCTTCGAGGTGGGCGACCATGTCCGGCAGCAGGTTGTTCGAGGAGCGCAGGTAGACCGGCCCTTCGAGCGGCTTGCCGAGCAGCGGTGAGAAGGCGCGGGCGTGGCCGTAGATCGACTTCTTCGGACAATTCTGGGCGGCGAACTGGACCCGGGTGCAGACCTTCGAGAGGCTCGCCTGGTCGAGGAACAGCGCGTGCGGCAGTGCAACCGAGACCCGCGCCAGGTTGGCGTTGCCGGGCTTGGTGTTGAGGGCCGCCCGCAGGCGCGGGTTCTTGTTGCGCTTGGTCGCGCCGAACAGCCGCAGCTTCAGCTTCGGCTTGAACTTGAGCGGCTTACAGCCGGTCCCCTGGAAGGCGTCGGAGACCGGCGCCGAGGAGAAGGCCGCCGGGTTGGTCGGATCCGCCCCGCCCCCGCGCAGCACACCCGCGGTCGCGCCTTTCTGGCAGTTGGTCCCGTTGAGGGTGAATTCCTTGCGGTTGACGTTGACGGCGATCGAGCGGATGTCGAGCTTGGCACCGCCGAAGACGTCGGGGATTTCCGCGACCGGGTGGATCTGTGCCGTTTCCGGATCGAGGAACAGCGCCACCCGGACGACGACCGTGCCGAGGTCGAACGGGCCCGCCAGGGCCGGGGTGACTACGACGATCGAGAGCGGGGCACCTTTATAAGGGCCGGCGAGGTAGGCGGTGCCTTCGATCTCCAGCGGGATGGCGCCGGTGCCGGCCTGAATCGTGGCGACACCGACCTTGCTGTCGTTGGGACAGCTGGGATTTTTCTTCTCGGCGGCACCCGACTTGGTCGCCGCCGCGTTGAAGTCGGAGGGCGGGCAGTAGGGAACGCCGGCGAGCTTTGCCGTCGCCCCCGGGGGCAGCGTCAGGTCGACGCCTTTCAGCTCCTGCTGACCCTGGGGCCGGGTGATGTGGACGGAGAACGGCGTGTAGGCAAGTGCCGCACCGGTCCCGGGCTGGGCGGTGAAGCCCGGTGCGAAGGGCCGCTGGGCCATCGTCTTCGCGCAGGCGCCGCCGCCGGGCGCTTTGGTCAGGGTGAAGCCTTTGTCGGCGATGCTGGCGTCGGCGGTGCCCGACCAGGGCGTCAGCAGTCCAGTCGTGCGGTTGGGGCCGCAGGTCGGCGGGCTGGTGAGAACGCCTTTGGTGCCGCTGAACTTGACGCTCACCGAGGTGAACGGGAGTTGCGGTGCCTCACTGACCGTTGCCGTCAGCTGCCCCGTTTTCGGATTCGCGCTGACGTTGCCGACGAGGCGCACGGACTGGCCATAGCGCGCCGACTCGGCGTCGATGAAGATCCGGTACTCGTTGCCTGAGGTTGGATCGCGGCTGAG
This sequence comes from Solirubrobacterales bacterium, assembly GCA_013821475.1. Taxonomy (GTDB): domain Bacteria; phylum Actinomycetota; class Thermoleophilia; order Solirubrobacterales; family 70-9; genus VAYN01. The sequence continues at coordinate 29,884 of JACDGU010000003.1, read as the reverse complement.
CTGCTGGCCGAGATAGACCTTGCCGGTGAGGGAGTTGGGCGGCAGCACCGGCGTCTGGATCGCGACGGTGCCGACTTCCGAGGGGGCCGGACATGCCACCGCAGCGGTCGTCCCTTTGCCGAACTGGGCGTCGGTGCAGGCCTGCAGCCCCGTCGCGGCGGAAGGGTTGAGGCCCTCGCCCACGGGCAGCGAGACCCGGGCGGTGCGGAGGTTCGAGTTGGCGATCGCGGCGGCGCTTTCGAAGGGCACGCCGACTTCCACCGTCGGTCCGTCCGGCGAATCCGTCTGCACAGTCGCCGGCACGGCAGCGACCGAGGGCTTGAACGGGACGTTGGCGCAGCCAGTCGGTTTCACCCCTTTCGGCAGCGGAGCCTCGAGTTCCTGGGAGCCGGCCGGGAAGCCCGCGGCAGGTTCCTGGTAGGAGTCGGCGCGAAGGAAGGTGGAGTAGATGTGCCGGTACGGATCCGCTTCCGGGTTGAAGCAGGTGCTCGGGGTCGTGAGGAAGGCCCCGCCTGCACCGCCCTGGCCAGTGGTGCCGTTGAAGACCAGACGATTTTTGAGGATCTTCACCGGGATCAGCGCTTCGAGCAGCCCCAGCGGCAGTTCGACTTTGGAGACGTGGATCGTGAAGTACTCGTGATAGTCGGTGCTCCAGGAGACCCCGGCTTCGAGGATCACTTCGGTGCCGGCGAGGATGAACCCGAACCGGGCCGGTTCTCCGTTCACCGGTTGGATGTTGTAGACGGCCGCCGTCAGTGGCACGGTGATTGGCGGCGCGCTCGCGGTGACGAAGCTTTCGCCGACTTTTGAGCCGATCGGGCAGGTACTGGCTTTGAAATTGGCTACCGAGCACTGTTCCGTGGCCTGCGGGTTGACGCTGAGGCCGGGCGGCAGGTCGACGCGCACGGTTTTCAGGTCCCCCACCGGCGGTTCCCCGGCGCCGGTGCCGTGTTTGACGATGATTTGAGTGAAGCCCACCGGCGGATGCCCTGCCGCCTGCGTGAAGAAGAGCGATGGTTTGGCCGGGGAACATTCATTGGTGGGATCGAGCTGGCAGGTTCCGGCCTGCCAACCGGCCTGCGCCGTTTCTGACTGAACTTCGATGATGTCGACGGCGCCGGCCGCCGGAGCGCTCACGGCAAGCGACAACGCGACCAACGCCATGATCGCACCCAGAATCCCGGTCCTGCTGCTCATCGAATCTCCTTCTGCAGTTGTCCCATACCTGCGTCTCATCGTCGGCGTTGCCAACCCCTGGCCACAACGTACCCGCTGCCGGCTTGGATCAATCGCCGCCGCTGCGCTTCTTCGCGCCACGGTGCCGGCTACAGGCGGGCATTCTCAACGGCAGCCGCTTCTTGCGCAAGCGCTTGCCGTTCTGGGCTTTGAAGTTGAGGAAGGAGAAAGAGGGCCGGGCGCAGAGATCGCGCGAGTTGACCAGCAGGCCGCGCTTGCCGCCCAGCATGGTCAGCGTGAACTTGCTCACCGGGACGTCCGGCACGGTGCTGAAGACGGTCTTGATCCTCGCCTTGGTGGCGCTGATCACGCCGCGCAGGCGGACGTCCACCTGGCCCTTGAGGTCGACCAGCAGGTCCGGCAGTTCGTGGCTGGAGGAGGTCAGGTAGACCGGGCCGGAGAGTTCGTCGTCGAGCAGCGGCGTCTGCGCCGTCGCGTAGCCGTAGATCGAGCGCGCCGGGCAGTCCGCGGCGGCCAGCTGGACGCGGGTGCAGATGGTGCCGATGTGGCCCTGTTCGAGGAACTCCGAGTGGGGCAGGGTGAGCGCGACGCGGCCGATGTTCGCGTCGCCTTCGCGGGCGAGGAGGACGGCGCGGAATTTGGGGAACTGCGAGCGTTTCGTCTTCTTGCGCCCGCCGAACAACCGCGTGTAGAGCTTCGGCCGGAAGCGCAGCGCCCCGCAGTCGGAGGTCTGGAACGGGACGCTGACCGGGAAGGCGCTGAAGGCCGCCGGGTTGGCGGGGTCGGCGCCGCCGCCGTGGAGGACGGCTTCGGTCGCGAGGGGGTCACAGCTGGTCGGGTTGAGGGTGAAGTTGGGGCGGTTGATCTCGATGTCGACGGAGCGGATGCTGAGCTTGGTGCCACCGAAGACGTCCGGGACCGGGTCGGAGATAGCGTCGATCCGGGCGGTTTCGGGATCGACGAACAGCGCTACCCTGACCACGGTCGTGCCGAGATCGAACGGCCCGGCCGTGGCAGGGGTGACGACTGCCAGGGAGAGAGGAGCCCCGTGGTAGGGGCCTGAGAGGAAGACATTGCCGGCGATCTTCAGCGGCGCGGTGCCGGTCCCGGCTGCGATCGAAGCGCTGCCGACGAGGCTCTTGTCCGGGCAGCTCGAGCTGGCCTGCTCGACCACTCCGGAGTGCGCCGCCGCAGCGGCCAGCGCCGGGCCTTTGCAATATGGAATCCCGGCGAGCTTGCCGGTCATCCCCGGCGCCAGCTCGATGTCGATCCCCTTCAGCTCCTGCTGCCCGGGGGGCCTGACGAGGTGGATCGAGAGCGGGCTGAAGGCGCCGGCGGTGGTCTTCTTCGGCGCCGCCGCGAAGCTCGGCGCGAAGGGCCGTTCGGCCATCGTCTTCGCGCAGGCACCACCGCCGGGCGCCTTGGTCAGCGCGAAGGTCCGCGAAGGGCTGGCCGCCGGATTGCCGGACCACGGGGTGAGCTTGGTCGCCGTGGTGTTGGGGCCGCAGATCGGCGGGCTGCTGAGGACGGCGCGCGCGCCCGGATCGAACTTCAGCCGGAAGGCGCTGAACGGGACCTGCGGGGTTTCGCCAAAGGTCGTCGTCAGCTGCCCGCTCACCGGGTTGGCGCTGACGTTGCCGACCAGGCGGACGGAGATCCCGTAGCGCGCCGACTCGGCGTCGACGAAGACGCGGTACTCCTGGCCGGAGGTCGGGTCGCGGCTGAGCTGCTGGCCGACGAAAACCGGGCCTTCGAGGTTGCCTTCCGGCAGTGCCGGGGACTCGATCGTAACCGTCCCCACCCGCGAGGCCGCTGGGCAGGCAATCGGGTTTTTGGTCCCCTTGGCGAACTGCGCGTCGGTGCAGGTGGCCAGCCCGTTCGCCGCCGAGGGATTGATCCCCATCCCACCCGGCAGGGTCACCGACGCGCTCCGCGTCGTCGAGCTGTCCTGGTTTTCTTTGCCGAGGATGTGGGGGACGTCGACCTCGACCTGAGCACCGGCGGGCGAGTCGGTTTCGGCGGTCCCCGGCTGGACGGCGACCGTCGGCGCGTAGGGGATCGTGTTGCACTCTTTCGGCGAGGTTCCCGGCGGAATCGGCGACTCGAATGCCGGCTCGGCGCTCTGCGGGAACTGATAGCCGGCCTGCGCCTCTTCTTCATAAGAAGCCGCAAGCAGGAAGGTCGAGTAGAGGCTGCCCGATGGACCCGGCGTCGAGGCGCCAAGGCAGGTGCTGGGCGTGGTGATGAAGGTCCCGTCCCCGGCCTGGCCGTTGAAGACGAGTCGGTTCTTGAGGATCAGGCCTTCGACGGCCGCCGGCAGGGCTTTGGGAACGGCGATCGTGAATCCCTCGTGATAGTCGCCGTCCCAGGCCACGTCGCCTTTGAGGAAGACTTCACTGCCGCCGAGTTCGAGGCCGAAGCGGGCCGATTCGCCGGCGGACGGAATCACGTTGTAGACGGGAACCAAGGTGACCCCCGGAACCGGTTCCGTTGGCAGCCCGAGCGGCGGTGCCGCAGCCGTGACCGCGCTTTCGCCGACTTTCGATCCGGCCGGACAACCGCTGGCACCGGCTTCGAAGGTCGCCAGGGGGCAGCGTTCGGTGGCGCCGGGATTGACGCTGAGGCCGACGGGGAGATCGACGCGGACGGTCTCCAGTTCCCCCACCGGCTGTTCGAACGTCAGCGGCCCGACCGTGGTGGTCGTGTGTTCGACGATGAACTGGGTGAAGCCGACGGGGGGATGCCCCGCCGCCTGTTCGAAGAACTGTTCGGGGGTGTCGACGCTGCATGTCGGCGTGTCTTTCTTGCAGGTGCCCGCCTGCCAACCGTCCGTCGCCGTGTAGGCCGGCGGGTGCTGCGGGGCGATGATCGTGCCCGTGTTGGCCAGCGCCGGACTCGCCATGAGCAGGCTCATCGCGATCGCGGCAATCGCGATACGGCCCCAGCTTGCGCCAGTTGCATTTCCCCTCCAAGGAAACATCCCGTTGGACTTATACCCGATTTCGATGACCCACGTCAACATTTTTTGGTAAAGTCGTGCCATGGACACTCTCAACGGTCACTCAGCGAATGGCAATGGCGCCGCCCGCGCGATTGGAAACGGACCGCGGTCCATACCGGTGGATTGGGAGCACCTGGCGCGAGCCACGGCGCACCCGCTGCGGGTCTCGATCCTCGAAATCCTCGGGCTCGACGGCGGTCGCACCCTCTCCCCCAGCGACCTCAGCCAGGAGCTCCAGATTCCGCTCAGCAATACCAACTACCACGTCACCGAGCTCCACAAAGCAGACCTGATCGTGCTGGTCAGGCAGCGCCAGGTTCGCGGTGCCACAGAGCACTTCTACCGGCTCCAGACCCAGGCCCCCGCCACCAACGGCAATGGCCTCGCCAACGGCGACGGCCACGCGGCGGAGACGCCGCTCGCGGCACTCGAGCCCGCGCTGCACGAGGCTGCCTGAACCACCCGGGGGGCCCGGACCCGGTTTAGACCTTCGGACCACGCGGCGACATCGCGGACGCCCAATCCGAGAGGATGGGCGGATGCCGCAACCGCGCCGCTCGAAAAAACAAACGGAGACCGAGGACTACGGCTGGGTGATCTCCTTCGGCTGCAAAACCGAGGGGGTCCTGCGCCGCCTCAAAGTCGACACCGACCCAGCCGCCGACACGCGACCGATCGAGGTCCCCTGCCTCTGCGGCGAGGTCCACCGAGTCACCGTCTCGCCCTACCGGCGCCGGCGCGCGGCCGACGAACCATTCGACCTCGAGGTCGTCTCGCTCGACGAGCTCCGCTAGCGCCGGCTCGCTGGGCGAGCGCGGCCGCCGAAGCGGACGACGGGGTTCGAACCCGCGACCTCAAGCTTGGGAAGCTTGCGCTCTACCAACTGAGCTACGTCCGCGTCGCGGCTGATTCTATGACCGCCGGGCCGTTGCCGGGAGGCTCCGCGATCTAACCTCCCGCAGGCCGATGAGCATCCGTTCCTCGATTGCCGTCCTTGCCGTGCTGGCCGCCGTCGGCCTGCTCACCTACGGCCTGCTCAGCAAGGGCTCCTCCGGCGTCTCGCTCGGGGAAGTCGCCCCGGCACCGACGATGCCGGACCTCGGTGGCGGCGGCGAAGGCTCGCTGGCTGCCTACCGGGGGCGCTGGGTACTGGTCAACTTCTGGGCCTCGTGGTGTGTCCCCTGCCGGCAGGAGGCGCCCGCCCTCGAGCGCTTCCAGCACCAGCACGGCGGCCGGGACTTCACCGTGCTCGGGATCGACACCCGCGACCTCAGCGGCGATGGCAAGGACTTCGTCGAGAAGTACGGGCTCCGCTACCCGCAGCTGCGCGACGGCAACGGCGACACCGCCCACGACTTCGGCACCACCGGGGTCCCGGAGAACTTCCTGATCGACCCACAGGGGAAGCTGCGCTGGCTGCTGCGCGGGCCGGTCGACGGCCAGTACCTGCGCGAAGCGGTGGCACCGTACCTCCCCGACACTCGCTCGTGAGGAGGCGCGCGGCAAGCGTCGCCGTGCTGGCCGTGGCGTTGCTCGTCGCGGTGCCGCTGGGCGGGGCCAGCGCGGCGACGCCGCAGACCTCGCTGACCGAGATCGAGTCGGAAGTGATGTGCCCGGTCTGCGGCACCCTGCTCGAGCTGGCCGAATCGCCGCAGGCCCAGCGCGAGAAAGTCTTCGTCGAACGCCTCGTCCGGGCCGGCAAGAGCAAGGGCGAAATCAAGGACGCGCTGGTCGCCGAGTACGGCGACGCGGTGCTGGCGCTGCCGCAGGGCTCGGGCTTCAGCCTCTCCGCCTACCTGGTCCCGATCGTCGCCTTCGTAATCGCCGTGATCGCGCTTGCCTGCGGCGTGGCGAAATGGCGGCGGGCCGGCGGCGACGCGGATCCCGACGACTCGGCTCCCGCCGGGCCGAGCGCCGAGGACTCCGAGCGGCTCGACGCCGACCTCGCCCGCTACGACCTCTAGGGAGGGACTCGAAGCGACTACTCGCCGACGACGACGGTGCCCAGTGCAGCCATCGGCAGGGCGGAGAGCGCGTTCCTCACCGCGCGCCCGTCGCTACCGCCCCTCTGCGCCGATGAGATCGCCGCCAGCACGCAGTCCGCGTGCGGCGCGACCGCTTCCAGCGAGGCCGGTTCAGTGCCGAGATCGGGGCCGCTGAGCACGACCAGCTCATAGGCGCCGCGCAGCTTCGCGGTCATGTGGCTGAAGCTGCCGAGCCCGAACAGGGTGACCGGATCGGCGCCCTGGCGACCGGCCGTGATGCAGACCAACGGCTCGGAGGCCCCGGACGCGGCCGAGCCGGCGAGGCTCAGCGGCTGCAGGACCTCGGCCGGCGTCGCCTCCCAGCGCAGGTACTCGTGCAGGCCCGGCGACTGCGGGAGGCCGAGGTCGGCAGCCAGCCGCGGGCGCGCCAGGTCGCACTCGAGCAGGACGGTTCGGCGTCCCGCCGAGCAGGCGGTCGCAGCGACCGCGATCGCGAGGTCGCGTCCATGGCCCCCCCAGCCGGTGACCAGTACGGCGCTGTGCCCGACGAGCCGGTCGCCGAGCACGACGAGCTGCTCAAAGTCCTCCCGACGCAGCGCCCAGGGCCGGCCCTCGCCGGGAACCGGACCGGAGATGCCGGCGAGGACGGGCAGCTTGGCGCGCCCGCCCCGCATCACATCCGCTCGGGGGCCGAGATCCCGAGCAGGCCGAGGGCTTCGGCGATCGTCCGCTTGGCCGCCCGGCAGAGCGCCAGCCGCGAGCGCTCAACGCCCTCGCCCTCGGCGCCGACCACCTGGCAGTCGCGGTAGAAGGAGTGGAAGTCGGCGGCGACCGCGGTCGAGTAGGCGCAGATCCGGTGCGGGGCGCGGCGCGCGGCCGACTCGCGAACTTCGTCGGGGAACTGCAGCAGGCGCTTGATCAGCGCCTTCTCGCCCGGCTCCAGCGGCACGATGCGATCGCCGCCGTCCCCCCCGGCGGCACCGGCGGCGGACCCCTCCGCTTTGCGCAGGATGCTGGCGATCCGGGCGTGCGCATACTGCACGTAATAGACGGGGTTGTCGCTCGACTGGCTGCGGGCCAGCTCGAGGTCGAGGTCGACGGTCGTCTCGTGGCTGCGCCAGAGCATGAACCAGCGGGTGGCGTCGACGCCGATGTCGTCGAGCAGGTCGTCGAGCGAGACGAAGTCGCCGCTGCGCTTGGACATCTGCACCCGTTCCCCGCCTTCGACGACGTGGACCAGGTTCATGATCTGCGCCTCGAAGGCGTCGGGGTCGCCGCCGAGGGCGGCGATCGCCGCCCGGATCCGGCCGACGTAGCCGTGGTGGTCGGCGCCGAGGACGTCGATCAGGCGGTCGAACCCGCGCTGCAGCTTGTCCCAGTGGTAGGCGACGTCGGCGGTCAGGTAGGTCGGCTCGCCGTCGGACTTGATCAGGACCCGGTCCTTGTCGTCGCCGAAGCTGGTCGTGCGTAGCCAGAGGGCGTCGTCGCTGCGGTAGGTGTGGCCGCCGGCGTCGAGCCTGGCGAGCGCCGACTCGACCTCGCCGCGGGCGTAGATCGCCCGCTCGGAGGCGAAGGTGTCGATGCCGACGCCGAAGCGCCCGAGCGTCTCCCGCACCCCCTCGAGCATCAGCTCGATCCCGCGCAGGCCGAGCGCCTCGCGGTCCTCGGGGCCGATTCCCTCGGCGGCGATCCGCTCCGCCAGCTCGCTCACGTACTCACCGCCGTAGCCGTTCTCGGGCGGCCCCTCGCCCTTCATCCGGGCGCCGATCGAGTCGGCGAAGGTGCCGACCTGGGCACCGGCGTCGTTGACGTAGTACTCGCGCTCGACCTCGTGGCCGACCGCCTCCAGCAGCCTGACGACGGCGTCGCCGTAGGCGGCGAGGCGGCCGCCGCCGACGTGCAGCGGCCCGGTTGGATTGGCGGAGGGACCCTCGACCAGGACCCGCTCGGGCGCGTCGGTGGCCACGGCGGCAAGCGCATCCCCCGAACCGGCCAGCGCGGCCAGCGCGCGCCGGTACCAGGCGTCGGAGAGGAAGAGGTTGACGAAGCCAGGACCGGCGACCTCGATCCGGTCGATGTCGCCGCCGTCGCCGAGGCTGCCCTCGAGCTCGGCCCGCAGGCGCTCGGCAACGGCGCGCGGATTGTCGCCGAGCGGGCCGGCGAGCAGCATCGCCGCGTTGGAGCTGTAGTCGCCGAGCTCCGGCTTCGGCGGCCGGTCGAGCGTGGGCGGGGGCTCGGTCCGCTCGCCGTCGCGCAGGGCCCGGGCGGCCTCCTCGACGGCGCCGCGGAGCTCGCTGATCGAATCGGTGGCGGTCACAGGTCAATCGTATGGACCGGGGCTGGCGCGGGGTACGCTGCCCGCTTGCGTGTAGCCGTCCTCAGCGATGTCCACTCCAACCTGCCCGCCCTCGAGACCGTCCTCGGGGCCGTCGACTCGGCGGGCGTCGAGCAGCTCTGGTGCCTCGGCGACGTGGTCGGCTACGGCGCCGATCCCGACGCCTGCACGACCCTGATCCGGCAACGCTGCGACGTCTGCCTGATCGGCAACCACGACCTCGCGGTGCTCGGCGAGCTCGACGTCTCCGCCTTCTCGGAGACCGCCAGGGAGGCCGCCGGCTGGACCGCCAGGGAGGCGAGCGCCGAGACCCTCGAGTTCCTGCGGGGCCTGGTGCCGGCGATGGACTACGCCGGCATCGGGCTCTTCCACGCCTCCCCGCGTGACCCGATCTGGGAGTACGTGCTCTCGATCGACCAGGCCGAAGCCGGGCTCGACGCCGCCGTCGAGCGAATCAGCCTGATCGGCCACTCGCACATCTCGCTCTTCTTCACCAGGCCCGAAGGTGGGCCTCGCCGCGGCTACGCGCACGGGGCCCAGGCCGGCGACGGGGCGCTGCTCGACATCGACGACGGCGGCTGGCTGATCAATCCCGGCAGCGTCGGCCAGCCGCGCGACGGCGATCCCCGCGCCGGCTGGCTGGAGCTAGACCTGGAGGAGTGGACGGCGCGCTTTCACCGGGTCCCCTACGACGTCGCCGCCGCCGCCGGATCGATTCTCGCCGCCGGCCTGCCGGCCTCGCTCGCCGAACGCCTCCAGGTCGGCCGCTGATGCCGAAATGCAGGGCAAATCCGGCCCGCGGGCCGTTGTCTAGACTCGAATCATCGGCCGTCTGAGCGCATCCATGCTTGCCCTCTTCCTCGCCGTCGCCTGCGCGACGGCGCTGGCCGCCTGCGGCAGCAGCGACAACGCCAAGCTGCTCCCGGGCGCGACCGCGAGCCAGATCACGGCCAACCTCGAAGAAGTCCGCCGGCTGGCCGCCGAAGGCGAATGCATCGGCGCCGAGAACGCGGCGAGCGCGGTCAGCGAACAGGTCGACGGGCTGAACGGGGTCGACAAGAAGCTGAAGCAGGCGCTGGGCGAAGGCGCGGCGCGGCTGAACGAAGTCGTCACCAGCTGCGAAGAAGACTCCGAAGCCGAAGCCGAAGAAGCCCGGGAAGCCGAAGAAGAAGAGGAATTCGAAGCCGAACAGAAGGCAACGGAGAAGTCCGAAAAGACTGAAGAAAAGGCCGCCGAAAAGGCTGAGAAGGCTGAAGAAAAGGAACAGTCGAAGGAAGAAAAGGAACCGCCGGTGAAGACGCCCGAACCGCCTGCAGAAGAAAAAGAAGAAGAAATTCCGCCGACCGAACCGGGCGGCGAAACGGGATCGGGCGGAGTCGGCCCTGGTGCCCCGGCGGGAGAAAGCTGATGGAGGCCGGAACCCTCTCGGGCCGCTACGAAACCGCCGAGCGACTGGGCTCGGGCGGGATGTCGAACGTCTACAAGGCGACCGACAAGATCCTCGAGCGCACGGTCGCGGTGAAGATCCTCGCCGAGCACCTCTCCGACGACGAGCGCTTCGTCGCCCGCTTCCGCCGCGAGGCGCTCGCGGTGGCGAAGCTGATCCACCCGAACATCGTCCAGGTCTACGACACCGGCGTCGACGACGGCCGCCACTACATCGTCATGGAGTACGTCCAGGGCCGCTCCGGCGCCCAGATCCTGCAGCGCAGCGGTCCGGTCGAGGCCGAGACCGCCGCCGAGATCGGGATCCAGGCCTGCGCCGGGCTCGACTACGCTCACCGCCGCGGGATCATCCACCGCGACGTCAAGCCCGGCAACCTGATGGTCACCGGCGGCCCGGTCGGCGGCGGCGCCCAGCTCACCATCAAGCTGACCGACTTCGGCATCGCCCGGGCGATCGAGCAGACGCGGATCACTCAGGTCGGCTCGGTCGTCGGCACCGCCGCCTATCTCGCCCCCGAGCAGGTCCGCGGCGAGGAGGCGACTCCGGCCACCGACGTCTACGCGCTCGGCGTCGTCCTCTACCAGTTCCTCACCGGCCGGCTGCCCTACGAGGGCTCCTCGCTGGCGGAGCTGGCGGTGCGCCAGCAGAACGAGACGCCGCTGCCGCCGAGCACCTACAACGAAGACGTCCCGACCCCGCTCGGCTCGGCCGTGCTGCGGGCGCTCGAGGGCGACCCGAACCGGCGCTACGCCAGCGCCGACGAGCTCGCCAGCGGGCTGCACCTGGGCCTCGAAGGCGAGGACGTCACCCTGCCCGAGGACGGCGAGGGGACGCCGACCCGCTACCTCGACAGCGACACCGCCGCCACCCGCCACCTCGATCGCGGCACCGCCCGGACCGAGTACCGCCCGGCCGACTCGCCGACCCGGCGCCCCCAGCCCCGGGTCGCCCCTCCCCCGCCCGTCGCGCCCGTCCCGCGCGCGGACAAGTCGACGAAGAAGCGTGGCGGCTTCTCACGCTTCGTCCGCTTCGTCCTCGCCCTGATTGCCCTGGTGCTGGTCGCCGGCGCCGTCGCCACCGCCGTGATCATCACCACCGACAAGGCGGCGGGCGTCCACGTCAGCAAGGTCGCCGGCGAAACGGTGGACAAGGTCGTCGAAGAACTGAAGGGCTTGGTTCAGAAGAACTCCGAATAGGCGCAGGCGAGGAGGGGGCGGGGTACCCCTCCTCACTCGCCTGACTGGCTGGATCGCATGGGGGCCGTCCGAGGTGGCTTTTGGGCCAGCGGCGCAAAACGTTCGGAGGGGTACCCCGCCCCCTCCTCACGAGCCGCCACTCCGGCTCAGGTGGCTGACTTCGCAGCGTCCCATGGAGACGCTCCGGCGAGGACGGCGGTGCGGTAGGCGGCGAAGGTGCCGGCTTCGATCGCGGCGCGGGCGTGGGTCGTCAGCTGGTGCATGTAGGTGAGGTTGTGGACGACGATCAGGCGGACGGCGGTCAGCTCCTCGGCGCGGGAGAGGTAGCTGACGTAGTCGCGGTCGTGGTGTCGGCAGGCGGGACAGGGGCAGCCGTCGACGAGCGGTTCGCGGTTGCCGACCCAGCCCGACTTGCGCAGGTCGAGGCGCCAGCGCTTGTCGGGGTTCGGGCAGAGAGCGACGCCGTGGCGGGCGAGACGGGTGGGCACGGCGCAGTCGAAGACGTCGAGGCCGAGGGCGATGCCGCCGAGCAGGTCGTCGACCTCACCGATCCCGAGCAGGTGCTTGGGCGCCGCCTCCGGCAGCAGCGGGGCGGTCATCGCCAGGACCCCGTGCATCTCGGCCTTGTCGCGGCCGAGGGTGCCGCCGATCGCGATGCCGTCGACCGGCGCCTCGGAGACGCGCTGCGCCGATTCCCGCCGCAGGTCCTCGTGGACGCCGCCCTGGACGATCCCGAACACGGCCTGATGCTCGGACCCGTTTTGACGGTGCCACTCGAGGCAACGGTCGAGCCAGCGGTGGGTGCGCTCGGTCGAGCGGGCCGTGTACTCGCGGTCGGCGTGGAACGGCGTGCACTCGTCGAAGACGAGGGCGATGTCGGAGCCGAGCGCCGCCTGCACCTGCATCGAGACCTCGGGCGAGATGAACAGCTCCGAGCCGTCGCGGTAGGAACGGAAGCGCGCACCCTGCTCGGTGATCTTCACCTCCGACCCCTTCTCGCCGCCCGAGCGACCGCTGCCCTTGACCTCGTTGGCGACGCCGCCGTGGGCGAGCGAGAAGACCTGGAAGCCGCCGGAGTCGGTGATCAGCGCCCCCTCCCAGCCGATGAAGCCGTGGAGGCCGCCGGCGGCGGCGATCCGGTCGGGGCCGGGTGAGACGAACAGGTGGTAGGTGTTGCCGAGGATCAGCTCGTAGCCGAGCTCGGCGACCTCGGCCGATTCGAGCCCGCGCACCGTCCCCTTGGTCGCCAGCGGGATGAAGGCCGGCGTCGCGATCGGCCCGTGAGCGGTGTGGATCGTGCCGGCGCGCGCCGCTCCATCCCGCGCCCCGATCTCGAAGCGCAAGCGCTCCGACTCGACCCTCAAGAGATCAGCGAGCGGCCGGTCATCGGCCCCGGCTGGGGGATGCCGAGCAGCTCGAGCGCGGTCGGGGCGACGTCGGCGAGGATGCCACCGTCGCGCAGCTCCAAGCCCTCGGCGGTGACGATCAGCGGCACCGGGTTCAGCGAGTGCGCCGTGTTGGGCGAGCCGTCGGGCTCGAGCATGTGGTCGCAGTTGCCGTGGTCGGCGGTGACGATGCAGGCGCCGCCCTTGGCGAGCACCGCCGAAACGACGTTGCCGAGCAACTTGTCGACGGCCTCGACCGCGGCGACCGCGGCCGGGATCACGCCGGTGTGGCCGACCATGTCGGGGTTGGCGAAGTTGATGATCCCGAAGCGGTAGGCGCCCTCCCCCCAGTGCTCGATGAAGGTCGCCGCGGCGGCGGCGGCGCTCATCTCCGGCTTGAGGTCGTAGGTCGGCACGTCGCGCGGCGACTCGACCAGGAAGTGTTCCTCGCCCGCGTACTCCTGCTCCTGGCCGCCGTTGAAGAAGTAGGTGACGTGGGCGTACTTCTCGGTCTCGGCGACGTGCAGCTGGCGGCCGCCGGACTCGGCGATCGTCTTCGCCAGGGTCGTCTCCGGGCGCCGCTCGGGGAAGGCGACGGGGTAGGGCCAGCCCTTGCGGTACGCGGTCATCGTCGTCAGGTCGAGCGGCGCGCCGCCGGCCCGGGGGAACTCGTCGAAGCCCGGCTCCGACAGTACCCTGGTCATCTCCCGGGCGCGGTCGGGGCGGAAGTTGAAGAACAGCGCGACGTCGCCCTCGGCGGCGCCGTCGTAGTCGCCGATCACCGTCGGCACAACGAACTCATCAGTCTGGTCCCGCTCATAGGAGGCCTCGATCGCCTCGGCGGCGCTGGGCGCGTGCAGGCCGCGGCCGTGGACGATCGCGTCGTAGGCGAGCTTGGTCCGCTCCCAGCGGGTGTCGCGGTCCATCGCGTAGTAGCGGCCGCTGACGGTGGCGATCCGCCCGGCCTGGCGCAGCCAGCGCTCGAGCTCCTCGAGGTAGCCGCGGCCGCCGTGCGGAAGCGTGTCGCGGCCGTCGGTGAAGGCGTGGACGACGACGTCGGGCACGCCCTCCTGCGAGGCGAGCTCGATGCATGCCTCGATGTGCTCCCAGCCGGAGTGGACGCCGCCGTCGGAGACCAGGCCGAGCAGGTGCAGGCGACCGCGGGGGCTGTTCCGCGCCCGCTCGCAGGCCGCCAGCAGCACCTCGTTGTCGAAGAAACTGCCGTCGGCGACGGCGTCGTCGATCCGGGCCAGGTCCTGCTTGACGATCGCGCCGGCGCCGAGGTTGAGGTGGCCGACCTCGGAGTTGCCCATCTGTCCCTCGGGCAGGCCGACGTCGCGGCCCTGGGCCGAGAGCTGGGTGTGGGGATACTCGCTCCAGAGGCGGTCGAAGACGGGGGTGTCGGCGAGCGAGATCGCGTTGCCCGGGCCCGGCTCGGCCAGGCCCCAGCCGTCGAGGATGATCAGCGCCAGCGAGGGGACGAGCGCCGTCAACCGGCCGCTTCCACGATCCCGGCGAACTCCTCCGGGTCGAGCGCGGCACCGCCGACCAGGGCGCCGTCGACGTCGGGCTTGGAGAGCAGCTCGGCGGCGTTCGCCGCCTTGACCGAGCCGCCGTAGAGGATCCGGATCCGGTCGGCGGCAGCGCCGCGCATGCCGACCACGTCGCGGATGAAGGCGCACGCGTCCTGGGCCTGCTCGGGGGTGGCGGTGGCGCCGGTGCCGATCGCCCAGATCGGCTCGTAGGCGATCACGACGCCGGCGAGGTCGGCCGGCTCGACGCCGGCGAGGTCGGCCTGCAGCTGGCGCTCGAGCACGGTCTCGGTTTCGCCGCCCGCGCGCGCCTCGGCGCTCTCGCCGACGCAGAGGATCGGCTCGAGGCCCGCCGCCAGCGCCGCCGGCACCTTGCGGGCCAGCGCCTCGTCGGTCTCGCCGAAGTACTGGCGGCGCTCGGAGTGGCCGAGGACGACCGCCTCGACGTCGAGCTCGACCAACATCGCCGCCGAGATCTCGCCGGTGAAGGCGCCGGACTCGGCCTCGTGCATGTTCTGGGCGGCGACCCGGACGGCGGTGCCACGGCGGCGCTCTACGACCTCGTTCAGGGCGATGAAGGAGGGGCAGAGGACGACGTCGCACTGGGTCGCGGCGATCCGCGGCAGCAGCGCGTCGACGAACTCGGCCGCCTCGGCGACGGTCTTGTTCATCTTCCAGTTGGCGGCGATGTAGGGGGTGCGATCAGGCATCGTTTGAATCCTCCGCGTCCATCAGGGCCTCGACTCCGGGCAGCGCCTTTCCCTCCAGCAGCTCCAAGGATGCTCCTCCTCCGGTCGAGAGCCAGTCCACCTCGTCGTCGAGGCCGAATTTGCGCAACGCCGCGACCGAGTCGCCGCCGCCGATCACGGTCGTCCCGGGCGCGGCGGCAACCGCCTCGGCGACGGTCCGGGTGCCGGCGGCGAACGGCTCCATCTCGAAGGCGCCCAGCGGCCCGTTCCAGAGCACGGTCCCGGCGGCAGCGATCGCCTTCGCGTAGACCGCCGCCGTCTTCGCACCGATATCGAGACCCATCCAGCCGTCCGGCACCTCGACGCAATCGGTCTCGCGCCGCTCGGTATCCGCGTCGAAGCTCTCACCGAGCACGAGGTCGACCGGCAGCCGCAGCTCGCAGGCGGAATCCTGGGCCCGCTCCAGCGCCTCGGCGGCGAGTTCGATCCCCTTCTCCTCGACCAGCGAATCGCCGGTGGAGACCCCCTGGGCGCGGAAGAAGCTGAAGCACATCGCGCCGCCGATCAGGATCTGGTCGGCGATCTCGAGGAAGCGATCGATCACGTCGATCTTGTCGGAGACCTTGGAACCGCCGAGGATCACGACCAGCGGCTTGCGGGGCGACTCGACCACCGCGGTCAGCTCGTTCATCTCCTTCTCCAGCAGCAGCCCGGCGTAGGCCGGCAGCTGGTGGGCCACGCCCTCGGTGCTGGCGTGGGCGCGGTGGGCGGCTCCGAAGGCATCGTTGACGTAGATGTCGGCGAGGGTCGCGAGCGCTTCGGCGAGCCTCGGGTCGTTCTCGGTCTCCCCTGCCTCGAAGCGGGTGTTCTCGAGCAGCAGGACGTCGCCGGGTCCGAGCGCGCCGCAGTCGAGGTCGACGCTGTCCTCGATCACCCCGGTCGCCATCTTCACCTCGATGCCCAGCAGCTCTCCCAGCCGCTTGGCCACCGGCGCCAGCGACAGTGACTCGTCGCGCTTGCCGCCGGGACGGCCCAGGTGCGAGGCGACGACCAGCGCCGCTCCGCGTTCGCGCAGCAGTTCGATCGTCGGCAGCGCGGCCCGGATCCGCATCTCGTCCGCCACCTCGCCGTCGGCCAGCGGCACGTTGAGGTCGGCCCGCAGCAGTACCCGCCGACCCGCCACCTCGGCGTCGCGGACGCTTGCCTTCGAGAAGCTCATTTTTCGCTGCTCCCCGCGGGGCTCAGGAGCCCGCCAGGACCTTGCCGGCGAGCTCGACGCAGCGGTTCGAGTAGCCCCACTCGTTGTCGTACCAGCTGATCACCTTGACCAGGCGGCCGTCGCCGATCACCATCGTGCCGCCGGCGTCGACGATCGAGGAGTGCGGGTCGCCGACGATGTCGGTGGAGACGATCGGGTCCTCGGTGTAGGCGAGGATGCCCTTCATCGGCCCGTCGGCCGCCGCTTTCAGCGCGGCGTTGATCTGGTCGACCTCGAGCGGGTCGGGGGTGGTGAAGACGAGGTCGACCGCGGAGCCGACCGGGACCGGGGCGCGCATCGAGAAGCCGTTCAGTTTGCCGTTCAGCTCCGGCAGGACCAGGCCGACGGCCTTGGCGGCGCCGGTCGTGGTCGGGATCAGGTTGAGGGCGGCAGCGCGGGAGCGGCGCGGGTCGGAGTGGGGCATGTCCTGCAGGCGCTGATCGGCCGTGTAGGCGTGAATCGTGGTCATCAAACCCTGCTCGATCCCGAAGGTCTCGTGCAGCACCTTGGCCAGCGGCGCCAGGCAGTTGGTCGTGCAGGAGGCGTTGGAGATGATGTCGTGGCTGGCCGGGTCGTAGGCGGTGTCGAAGTTGACGCCGAGCGCGACGGTCACGTCGGGCTCCTTGGCCGGGGCGGAGATGATGACCTTCTTGGCGCCGCCCTCGAGGTGCTTGGCGGCGTCGGCACGGGCGGTGAAGAAGCCGGTCGACTCGATCACGACATCGACTCCGAGCTCGCCCCAGGGCAGCGCCGCCGGGTCGCGCTCGGAGAGCACCTTGAGCTCCTTGCCGTCGATCGTGATCGCGCCCTCGCCGGGGACGACCTCGCCCGGGAAGCGGCCGAGGATCGAGTCGTACTTGAGCAGGTTGGCGAGCGCGCCCGTGTCGGTGAGGTCGTTGACAGCGACGAACTCGAGGTCCGCTCCCGCCGCGTTCGCCGCGCGGAAGACGTTGCGCCCGATGCGTCCGAAACCGTTGATGCCGACCTTCACAGCCATGGTGTCATCGCCTCCTGAGTTTGAATTGGGGGAAGACGATCCTATGGACTCGAGGACTAGTCGGTCCCGATCGTGATCTCGATCTCGTACCCGTCCGGGTCCTTGAGGAATGCCGAGTAAGAGCCGGAGCCGTGGGAGCGGCGTTCGCCGGGCTCGCTGACGTTGGTGCCACCCGATTTCATCCCGTTCTCCCAGGCGGCCTTGACGGCGACGATCCCGAGCCCGGAGAAGCTGAGCAGCCCGAACCCCGGCTTCGGTTCGTGGTGGGCGGCGACGAAGAAGACGGGCTTGGCGATTCCCCAGCCGATCGTCAGGTCCTCGTCGAAATGCCGACGCCAGCCCAACGGGGCGAGCATCGAGTCGAAGAAGGTGCCGCTGCGATCGAGGTCGGAGACCTCCAGGAGGACGTGGTGGAGCATCAGCGCCCAGGCTATACGCGCTCCCCGCGGAAAGTCGGCCGGTTCGAGAGCTCAACCGGAGCGCGGGGTCCAGCGAAAGAAGCGCGCGGCCAGGAGCAGGCCGACGACACCCCAGACCGCGACGATCGCCAGGTTGCCCCAGGAGATCGTGGCGCCGCCGCCGTGGGCCGCGGGGACGTAGGCGTCGAAGAAGGCCTCGAAGAAGTGGCGGATCGGGAAGGCGTCGGCGAAGTGGATGACGCCGTTCGGCAGCTGGTCGTCGGGGATGAAGACGCCGGAGAGGAAGTAGAGCGGCAGCAGCAGGGCGTTGACGATCGGGGCGGCGGCGTCCTGGGAGGGGATCGCCGCAGTCAGGGCGATGCCGAGGCAGGCGAAGGCGGCGGCGCCGACGACGAGGACGAGGACGATCTCGGGGAGTCGGCTCCAGGGGATCGAGACGCCGTAGATGAGATCGCCGATCACGGCCAGCAGTGCCATCATGATCAGCGCCACGACGATCGAGTTGCCGACTCGGCCGGCGATGAAGACCCAGGGCGGCATCGGCGTGCCGCGTCCACGCTTGAGGCGGCCGTCCTCACGGGCGATGACCAGCGACATCGCCAGGCTCTGCATCGTTGCCGAGATGATCGAGAGGGTGATGATCGCCGGCACGTAGTAGGTCGTGGTCTTGATCCCGCCCCGGACGTCGACCGTCTGCCCGCCGAAGACGGTGCCGAAGATCAGCAGCAGGACGACCGGGAACATCACCGTGAAGAAGACCGACGCCGGGTTGCGCCAGAAGACCTTCTGGTCGTAGCGGAACTGGTGGCCGACGAGGGCGAGGCCGCTCACTCGGCGGCCTCCGTGCCGGCGGTCAGCTCCAGATAGACGTCCTCGAGCGTCGGCCGGGTGACTTCCAGGCCTTCGAGGTCCTCGCCGCGGGCGAGCGCCGCGCCGGTCAGCTCGTGCAGCGTCTGGACCAGGGTCGTGGTCTCGACCTTGATCTCGCGGCCACCGTCGCGGTAGTGGATCGTCGCCGCCTGGTGGTCGCGTTCGCCGAGATCCTCGGGGGTGCCGCGGGCGACTATCTCGCCGGCGGCGATGATCGTCACCCGGTCGGCCAGCCGCTGCGCCTCCTCCATGTAATGGGTGGTGAGAAAGACGGTCTTGCCGAGGTCCCGCAGGCCGGCGATCACGTCCCAGAACTGGCGCCGCGCCGAGGGGTCGAAACCGGTCGTCGGCTCGTCGAGGAAGAGCAGCTCGGGGTCGCCGACCAGCGCCATGCCGACGTCCAGGCGGCGCTGCTGGCCGCCGGAGAGCTTGCGCGCGCGCTCGTCCGCTTTGCCCCCCAGCCCGACCAGCTCGATCACCTCGTCGATCGGCCGCGGCGCCTGGAAGTAGCCGGCGTAGAGGCCGAGCGACTCGCGCACCGTCAGGTAGGGGTCGAGGCGACCTTCCTGGAGGACGATCCCGATCCGCTCCCGCCACTCGCGCCCGGCTCGCTGCGGGTCCTCGCCGAGGACGCTGACCTCTCCCCCGCTCCGCTGGCGGTAGCCCTCGAGGATCTCGACCGTCGTCGTCTTGCCGGCGCCGTTGGGGCCGAGGAAGGCGAAGACCTCTCCGGCCTCGACCTGGAGGTCGATGCCACGCACGGCTTCATGGTCTCCGTAGCTCATACGAAGACCGCCTATCGAGATAACTGACTCAGCCAAGGAACGGAGAGTCTAGGCCGAGAAGGGACGGGGAAGCCTCAACCGAGCCTCCCCGCTGTTGCGAGGGCGAGGCTTCCCCGTCCCTTCTCAGGCAAGCTCCACGTCCCGATGCTTGACGCGGACGATGACGTCCTCGCGATTGCCGAGATCGCGGCGAATGCGGTCGGCGACGGTGACCGAGCGGTGGCGGCCGCCGGTGCAGCCGATCGCGATCGTCAGGTGGCTCTTGCCCTCGGCGACGTAGGCGGGGACGAGGAACTCGAGCAGCGGCAGCAGCCGGCCGTAGAACTCGCCGGCCTGGGTCCCCGACTCGACGTAGGCGCGGACGACCTCGTCGATCCCGGTCAGCGGCCGCAGCTGATCGTCGTAATGGGGGTTGGGCAGGAAGCGGACGTCGAGGGTCAGATCGGCGTCGCGCGGCGGCCCGTTCTTGAAGCCGAAGGTGAGCAGCGTCAGCGCCAGCTTGCCGCCCTCCTCCTGGCCGAGCATCTCGTCGCTGATCCGTCGCTGCAGCTCACCGCCGGTGAGGTCGCTGGTGTCCATCACCATGTCGGCGCGCTCGCGCAGCGGCGCCAGCAGCGCCCGCTCGGCGCGGATCCCGTCGACGATCCGCCCTTCCGGCGCCAGCGGGTGGCGGCGGCGGGTCTCCTTGTAGCGGTCGAGCAGCGTCTCCTCGTCGGCCTCGAGGAAGAGGACCGTCGGCTTCAGGCCGTCGGCCTCGAGCTCGTCCATCACCTGGATCAGGTCGTCGAAGTACTCGCCGCCGCGCACGTCGGAGACGATCGCGGCGCGCTCGACGCCGCTGCCCTCGTGGCGGAAGAGCTCGCCGAGGCTGCCGATCATCCGCGGCGGCAGGTTGTCGACGCAGAAGTAGCCACCGTCCTCGAAGGCGGCGATCGCTTCCGACTTGCCGGCGCCGGAGTGGCCGGTGATCACGACCAGGGTCATCTCGCCCTGGGCCGGATCCCGCTCTGCCTTCGCCGCCTTTGCCATCCCTCAGCTCGTCCTGTTCAACTGCTCGTGGATCTCGCGCCCTACTTTGCCAGGCAGGCCGGGCACCGCCTCGAGCTCCTCCCGCGTCGCGGCCAGAAACCGCTCTGGAGAGCCGAAATGCTGGAGCAGGGCGCGCTTGCGGGCGGGCCCGATCCCCTTCAGCTCGTCGAGCACCGAGACCGTCATCGCCTGGTCGCGGCGGCCGCGATGGTGGCCGATCGCAAAGCGATGGGCCTCGTCGCGGACCCGCTGCAGCAGCTGCGAGGCCTCGCTGTCGGCGGCGAGGTCGAGCGGCGCCGAGCGCCCAGGCAGGTAGACCTCCTCGAGCTTCTTGGCGAGGCTGATCACGGTCACGCCGCGCTCGGTGAACGGGGTCAGCGCCCGCATCCCGGCGGCGAGCTGGCCTTTGCCGCCGTCGATCAGGATCAGTGAGGGCAGCGAGGCGAAGCTGTCGTCGCGCTTGCCGTCGTGGGGCGAGAGGTCGGCCTGTTCGAGGTAGCGGTTCATCCGCCGGCCGAGGACCTCCTCCATCGAGGCGAAGTCGTCGGGCCCACCCTCGCGCCCGTTGCCGCTCTCGCCGCGGACCTTGAAGCGCCGGTAATCGGACTTCTTCGTCGCGCCGCCCTCGAAGACGACCATCGAGGCGACCGTGTGCTCGCCGCCGAGGTTGGAGATGTCGAAGCCCTCGATCCGGACCGGCAGCTCCTCCATCCCCAGCACCTCGCGCAGCGAGGCCAGCGACTCGACCCGCCGCGCCCGCCGGTGCTCGCGCCGCAGCCGGTCCTGGTCGAGGGCGAGCTGGGCGTTGCGCTCGGCCAGCTCGCGCAGCCGGCGTTTGTCGCCGCGCTCGGCGGCGCGGACCTCGACCGGCGAGCCGCGCCGCTCGCTCAGCGCCTGCGAGAGGACCTCGGTGCGGTCGCGCAGGTAGGGGCCGACGACGATCATCGGCGGCATCGCCGGCGAGGCCGAGTAGTACTGGCCGATGAACTCCTCGGCGACCTCGGCGAGGTCGCGCTCGCCCTGGTTCTCGAGGTAGAAGCTCTGGCGCTCGGCGAGGATCCCGTCACGGACCTGGAAGACCTGAGCGTTGGCGTCGGCGCCCTCGGCCGCGACCCCGATCAGGTCGGCGGTGCCGACCGAGCCGCCGGCGACGCGCTGGCGCTCGAACAGCGAGCGGATCGCTTTCAGGCGGTCGCGGTGCAGCGCCGCGCGCTCGAATTCCTCGGCCGCCGCCGCGGCCTCCATTTTCGCCACCTCCTCGTCTTCGACCTGGCGGTAGCGGCCGGAGAGGAAGTCGATGATCGCGTCGATGTTGTGGCGGTACTCATCGCGGCTGATGTGGCCGACGCAGGGCGCCCCACAGCGCTTGATGTAGTAATCGAGGCAGGGGCTGCCGGAGCGACGGCCGGGCTCGGCGCCCTCGCAGGTGCGGAACTGGAACAGCTTGCCGAGCAGGTCGAGCGTCTCGCGCACGCGCTTGGCGCTGGAGAAGGGGCCGAAGTAGACGCGGTGGGCGCGGTGCTTCTCGCGGGTGAAGTAGACGCGGGGGTAGTCCTCGTCCAGGCTGACGCAGACGTAGGGGTAGGACTTGTCGTCGCGCAGGCGGATGTTGAAGTGGGGTCGGTGGCGCTTGATGAAGCTCTGCTCGGCGAGCAGCGCCTCGGCCTCGGTCGCGGTGACGAGGGTGTCGATGCGGTCGATCCGCGAGGTCAGGCGGCGGTTGCCGGCGGAGAAGTGCGAGGCGACGCGTTTGCGGATCGAGCGCGCCTTGCCGACGTAGAGCAGAGCGCCGTCCTTGCCGTAGAAGAGGTAGACGCCCGGGGAGTCGGGCAGCGTCCGGCGCTGCTCGGCGATCCGCTCGGCGCGCGTGAGGGGGTCGTTTTCGGCCGCTTGCGCCATTCGATGAAGGGTAGGCTGCCGGTCACTCAGCCAACCTCGCGCCAACACGGGAGAGCTATGACCAGCCAGACCCTGAGCCCCCCGGAGCTCAACACCATGCGGATCGAGATCGACGGGGAGATCGGGACCCTGACCCTCGACCGGCCCGACGCCTTCAACGCGATGAGCCCGGAAATGATCGGCGAGATGACTGTCGCCTTCGCCTGGCTGGCAGACCGGGCGCCGCTGCGGGCGCTGATCGTGACCGGCGCCGGCAAGGCCTTCTGCGCCGGCGGCGACGTCACCTGGTTCCGCAAAGGCGTCGAGTCCGACGAGATCGACCTGCCCTCCGAGGTCCGCCGCGGCGCCGAGGCGCTGCACCAGGCGATCGTCGACCTGCGCCGGATCCCCTACCCGGTGATCGCGGCGATCAACGGGCCCGCCGCCGGCGCCGGCTT
The DNA here is from genome assembly GCA_013821475.1 of Solirubrobacterales bacterium. GTDB lineage: Bacteria > Actinomycetota > Thermoleophilia > Solirubrobacterales > 70-9 > VAYN01. The sequence continues at coordinate 7,423 of JACDGU010000003.1, read as the reverse complement.
CTCGCTGGCGCTCGCCTGTGACACCCGGATCGCCTCCGAGACCGCCTTCTTCGCCCCCGCCTACGGGCGCATCGGCGCCTCGCCCGACGGCGGCATGACCTACTTCCTGCCGCGGGTGGTCGGCCCCAGCCGGGCGCTGGAGATCCTGCTCGAGGACCCCAACATGAACGCCCAGGACGCCCTCGCCGAGCGCCTCGTGACCGAGGTCGTCCCCGCCGGAGAGCTGCCCGCGGTGGCCCGCGCCAAGGCCGAGAAGCTGGGCGCGATGGCGCCGCACTACGTGCGGATGGCGAAGCTGCTCTGCGGGGTCAGCATCGAGAACAGCCTCACCGAGCACTTGCAGCTGGAGCGGCACGGAATCGCCGACAGCATGGCGACCGAGGATTTGCGCGGCGGCGTCGAGGCCTTCTTCGCCGGTGAGAAAACCGAGTTTCGCGGTCGCTGAACCCAATACGCCGTTGCGTCGTAGGACGGTTACAGTCATCAAGACCGTTCACTCGGGAAAGGACCGCCATGAAGAAGGTCGCAGTCGCATTCGCTCTCGTCCTCACATCGCTTGCCCTGGTTGCCTGTGGGAGCAGCAGCTCCTCCAGCAGCTCCGAATCGACGAGTCCCGAAACGACCTCTGAAAGCGGCGCCGCGGCCGGGGGTGAAGAAGGTGCCGGCCAGGAAGCCGAAGGCGGCTCGGCCGGCAGCGCCTCGGCGCTCGACATCGAAACGGCCTCCAGCGGCCTTGCCTACAGCAGCAAATCGGCGACCGCCAAGGCCGGGATGGTGACCGTCGACTTCACCAACTCGCAGGCGATCCCCCACGACGTCGCGATCGAAGACTCCGGCGGCGAAGTCGTCGGCCAGACCGAACTGACCAGCGAAGGCTCGGAATCGACCGAAGTCGAACTGAAGCCGGGCACCTACACCTACTTCTGCACCGTCCCCGGGCACCGGGAAGCGGGCATGGAAGGCACCCTTACCGTCAAGTAACCGCAAGGAGCAGGCGCTGGCGCTGTTCGAGGAGCTGCCGCAGCGCTACGACGAGCTGGGCGCGGCGCTCAGCTTCTTCCAGGACCCGCGCTGGCGCCGGGCGATGGTGGCCGCGGTCGAAGCGGGGTCCGAGGACCGCGTCCTCGATGTCGCCACCGGCACCGGCCTGGTCGCCAGGGACCTGGTCCGCCGCTACGGCTGCCGGGTGGTGGGGATCGACCAGAGCGCGCCAATGCTCGCCGGCGCCCGCGCCAAGCTCGCCGCCGACCCGCGGCTGGCCGAGCGGATCGAGCTGGTCGAGGGCGAGGCCGAGAGCCTGCCCTTCGGCGACGCCGAGTTCGACCAGCTGACCTTCACCTACCTGCTGCGCTACGTCGACGACCCGGCGGCGACGCTGCGCGAGCTGGCCCGGGTGGTGAAGCCGGGGGGCCGGGTCGCCTGCCTCGAGTTCTGCCTCCCGCGGGGCCCGTGGTTCTGGCCCTGGCGCCTTTACACCCGGGTCGGACTGCCGGCGCTGGGCCGGCTCAGCTCGCGCCAGTGGTGCGAGGCCGGCCGCTTCCTCGGCCCAAGCATCGAGGGCTTCTACGGGCGCTACCCGCTCGAGCGCCAGCTGCAGCTGTGGGGAGAGGCCGGAATCGGCTCGGTCACGAGCCGGCGCATGAGCCTCGGCGGCGGCATCGTGATCTGGGGCACCGTTGGCGCCTGAGCCGGACCAGCGGCCCGCCTTCTACGCCCTGCGCCCCGGAGGCTGGCGCGACCTGGTGACGGTGATGCACCCGCCCTACACGCTGTGGAATGTCAGCAACGTCGCGATCGGAGCCGCGGCGGCGCCCAACATCTACGCCGTGCGGCTGATCGCGGCGATGGCGGCCTTCTTCCTCGCGGTCGGAATCGGCGCCCACGCGATGGACGAGCTCCACGGCCGGCCGCTGGGCACCCAGCTCTCCCGCCGCACCCTCGTTGGCCTCTCGGTCGGCGGCATGGCCGGGGCGCTGGCAATCGGCGTCGTCGGCATCTTCGTCGTCTCCCCCACCCTGATCCCGCTGATCCTCTTCGGCGCCTTCATCGCCCCCGCCTACAACCTCGAGTGGTTTGGCGGCCATTTCCACACCGACTTCTGGCTCGCCGCCTCCTGGGCCGGCTTCTCGGCTTTCACCGGCTGGTGGGTCAACGCCCTCGGCATCCACTCCCTCCGCGAAGCGATCGCCGCCGCCGCCGCGATCCTCGCCTGCACCTTCCTGGTCAGCGTCCAGCGCCGGCTCTCGACCCCTGTCCGCGAGCTGCGCCGCCGCACCGCCTCGCTGGAAGGCGAGCAGCGGATGACCGACGGCACGGTTCGCGAGCTCGACCGGGCGACGATGTCCGCCCCACTCGACGGCGCCCTCAAGGGGCTGGCGGTGGCAGTGCCGCTGCTGGCGGTGTTCGCTGTCGCGGCCCACGGGTGAGGGAGAACACGCGCGGAGTCAGGCGGCGGGAGCCATCACGCGGGTGACGGAATCACCGACGAAGCACGGCTTCTCGTTGCCCTCGACCTCGAGCGTGAAGCGGGTGACGACCTGCCACCAGCCGCCTCCGATCTCGTCCACGGAGACGACCTCGGCCTTGGCGCGAACTCTGGAGTCGACCGGAACGGGTGCGGGAAAGCGGATCTTGTTCCAGCCGTAGTTGACGCCGAGGGCGAAGCCCGTGGAGGAGATCAGCTGGTCGCGGAAGCCGTCGACCATCGAGAGGGTGAGGTTGCCGTGAGCGATAGTCGTCCCATAGGGGCTGTCGCTCTTGGCCCGCTCGGCGTCGACGTGGATCCACTGGTGATCGCCCGAGAGCTCGGCGAATGAGTCGATATCGGCCTGGGTGACCGTACGCCACTCGCTGGGGCCGACCTCCTGGCCGACCAGCGCCTGCATTCCCTCGACTCCCTGTACCTCTACCGATGCCATCCGGGCGCCAGTCTATTGCCTCGCTAGTCGGTCCACCACTCCTGGATCAGCTCGCCGTCACCGTCCACGCGCGGGCCGAAGGCGAGGATCTCGATCCCCGCCGGGCCGGCCTCGAAGGCGCGGGTTACGCCGGGCGCCATCCGGATTGCGTCGAGTTTGATCCGCCCGGAGCCGCCGAGGACGACGTAGACCTCCTCGCACTTCTCGTGACGGTGGCCGAACGGCTGCCGTTTCCCCGGTTTGAGACGGTGGTGGCTGACTCCGGTCTGCTCGGCGTCGAGGTCGTACTTGGCAAATCGCGCCTCGCCGTTTTCCTCGAGCCCGAATTCAGGCGCGGAATCCTTGACGTCGGTGAGTTTCTTGTGCGTGTGCGGCGTGGCCATCATGCCCTCCTCAATCGCGGTCCAGCCAGCTTCCCACGGGCCAGCTACCCGGGTGGGCGCGCGGCAAGCATCCACTCCTCACCCCGGCTTCAGCAGCGGCGTCATGCGGTCGGCGGAACTGGGGGCGGTGGCGACTCGAAACCAAGCATCCCGAAGGTCGCCGGGATCGGCACGTCGTCCGAGCCCGAAAGACGGTTCTGAGCGTCGTGGCGGATCTGTTCGATACCGCGATCCGACCGACTACGACGAGTCCCGGGAGTGACCCTCAGCGCGGGCATCTCGAATCCGCCGGTGCAGTGGGGTCAGATCAACTCGACGGGATGACTGACCACGAGGCCCGGGACCCGCTCGAAATGAGAGAGGTTGCGAGTCACCAGGGTGGCTCCGGTCTCGAGGCAGATGCCGGCCTGCATCGCATCGCGGACGCCGATCGGATCTCCCCTTCGCCTCAGCTCGCCGAGCAGTTCTCCGCCGCGAAGCCCCGCCCTGCGGGTCAGGGTCAGCAGGGGCGCGGCCAGCAGCGCGTGGACGGGTCGCGGGTTATCGCGATAGGCGCGGCCCAGCGCAAGCTCAAACGCGGTCACCGCCGTCACCCGATAGCCAGAGCCTCGAATCAGGGCACGAACCAGCTCGCGGCCTGGACCGGCGCCACGCAGGTAGTCGATCAGGACGTCGGAGTCGAGTGCGGGTCCGCCGGCCAAGTTGCCCATGCCTCCCTGCGATCGCGCTCCCAATCTGCGGCGTCATCTGCAGTCCAGGCCCCCTCGGCCTCAACCAAGGCCGAGGCGAGATCGCCCTCCGCGTTCGACTCGAGCAAGCGCTCGAGGGCTTCCTCGACGATTGCCGAGAAGCCGCGCATTCCTCGCTCCGCCGCTCTTGCCCGGAGGCGGGCGTAAGTTCGATCGCTGAGCTCGATCGTGGTCCGCATGCGTACCTGCATCCTAGCATTCGCATGCATTACCTTCTCGAATGCGCCGACCACCACTCACGCCACCAACCTGACCTCGAAGCTCGGCGCCGCCAGTGCCCCGGCCCCCCCAAGCAGGGCAAGGATGCGGGTGACGTAGGCCTGGGTCTCGGGGTAGGGCGGGATGCAGTGACAGGCTTCGACCGGGGCAGGACCGGCGTTGTAGGCGGCGAGGGCGAGTTCGGGGGAGCCGAACTGGCCGATCAGGTCCGACATCAGGTGGGCCTCGGCGTCGATCGCTTCGGCCGGGTCGAAGGGATCGCGCAGGCCGTAGGAGGCGGCGGTGCCCGGCATGAACTGGGCAATGCCGGCCGCCCCGGCCGGCGAGCCGGCATTGGGATCGAAGCCCGACTCGGCCATCTCCTGGCCGGCGAGCAGCGCCGCGGAGACGTTCCAGTGGGCGGCGGCGTGGAGGATCATCTCGCGGAACTGCTCCGGGACAAAGGAGGGCAGGGTCTGGCCGGAGAGGGCGCCGTCACTGCCGGGGCCGACCGAGTTGCCGGCCTCCGAGCAAGGCGGCGGGCCGGCGTCGTAGCCGTAGTGCCAGGCCTCCCACGAGTAGCGCTGGACGAAGCCGAAGCGGCCCGCGTTGGCGGCGAGCCAGGCGTAGGCGGTTTCGGGCCCGAGGTCGAGCTCGGTCGCGCAACGGTGCAGCGAGTGGCCCGGGGGCGCGACCCATTTCGGGTCGGGATGGGCGGCGAAGAGGACGGCCTGTTCGGCGTCGGAGCGGAAGCCGGAGACGACCAGGAGCGAGAGGCCGTCAGCCTGGGCGGCGGCGGCCATGCGGTCGAAGGCGGCGGCGACGTCGGGGCGCATCCCCTCCCCCGTCCTGTAGACGAGGGGGCCGCTGTAGCCGCCGCCGCTGGCCATCGCCGGCATCCCCGCCGAGCCGCTCGAGACCGCTCCCGCTTCCGCCACGGCCGAGGCTTCCACCTTGGCGTCCGCGGCGCCGACGAGGCCGGCGACGATCGTCGTCCTGACCTGTACCGGGGCGAAGGAGGCGAGATCGGGGAAGGTGACTCGCAGGCGCTCGGCGGCGACGCCGTTGGCGCCGGCCGCCGCGATCGCCGCCTCACGCGCGCGGGCCAGGTAGACCAGCTTTTCGATGTGGGCGGGATTCGACTCGCCGTCAGGCAGCAGCGGCGGCGCGGTCAGCGCCGACAGCTCGTCCTTCATCGAGCGTGCGGCTGAGATCGCCGCCAAGTCCGCCGCCCGCTGGACCCGGCCCTTGCCCGTCACCGCGCCGGCTATCGCAACCAGTGCCAGGGCAGCGGCGATCAGCCCGAGGGCACCGCCGAGAGCGAGGAGCAGGGCCTGCCCCGACTCGCCGTCGAGCCGGGTCGCGGCCCGGGCCTCCCCACTCTTGATCTCGCCGCCTGCCATGCCTCCCACCCTGGCGAGCGATCACCGACCCGTGGTGCGGGGAATCGAACGATTCCCGCAGATCGAGCTCACCGCACTCAGACCTGACCGGACCGAACCTTTTGCGCCGCCGGTCCGTAGTCCGGTCGACCAAGCTTCGAACGGAGGAGACGTCCATGCCGCAGTCCGCACCTGCCGCGCCCAGAACCCAGCCGATCCGCCTCGCGTTGCTGGCACTGGGACTCGCGCTTGCCGCCCTGCTGATCCCGGCGAGCGCCGGCGCCGGCCAGACGACGAAGGTCGTCGCCAAAAGGGCGCCGAGCCAGGCCCTTGGCGAGACGGTCCTCACCACCACCAAGAACCGCACCCTCTACAGCCTCAGCGCCGAGACCAGCGGCAGGTTCATCTGCACCGGCGCCTGCCTCTCAACCTGGCACCCGCTGGTGGTCGCCGCCGGCGTGAAGCCGACGGGACCGGCCAAGCTCGGGACGATCGAACGCCCCGACGGCAGGACCCAGGTCAGCTTCAAGGGCCGCCCCCTCTACAGCTTCGCCGGCGACGCGAAGAGCGGCGAAGCCAACGGCGAGGGGATCAGGGACGTCGGCTCCTGGCACGCCGCGAGCCTCGGCAAGCTCGCGATGCAGCCGACGCCGCAACCGCAGCCCACACCCGAACAGCCGTACCCGTATTAGCGGAGGTTCCGCCCCTATCCGAGATCGACAACCTCAACCAGGCCCTCGAGCCCGCGCAGGTCGGAGGCGTTGAGGGTGTAGAGCGGCAGATCGTTGGCCAGGGCCGTCGCCGCGATCATCAGATCGACAGCGCGAGACCCGTGGGGCTTGCGGCCGGCACTCGCAACCAGGGCGTAAACACTGCCGTACGCCCGAGCGCAGCGAGAATCGAAGGGGAGTGCTTGGAGCATCGACTCGATTTTCTGCAGGTTGTCCTGGCGCCGCGCCCGCTCGCGAGGGCTGGTCGCGGCATGGGGCCCGGCCGAGAGCTCGGCGAGAGTCAGCGAGGAGATCGCCGAGATCTTCGGCAGCCGGGTCAGCTCGATGGACTCCAGCTCGATCGCCACCGAGGTGTCGAGCAGCCCGCGTTCAGGGCTCGGGCCACTCACGAGCGCTCGGATCGACGATGGCGTCGAGGTCTGCTCGGAGCTGCTTGTGATCAACGTGGGGGGCGCTTTCCATGGCAGCCTTGAAGGTTGCGGTGGGGACGAAGTAGCGGCTCCCGATCGGGCGCAGCTCCCCAACGGGGACGCCGTTGCGGGTGACGATGAACTCCTCACCACGATCCAATGCCCGCATGATCTCTCCGCTCTCGTTGCGCAACTCGCGTTGGGTCAGCTCCCGCGTCATCTCGGGGTCCAGCGTAGCACCCGTGCGACAGGCGGTTGACGAGCGAGACCGGCAGCCCGCCGGCGGCATCTGGCGCCAGGGATCCAAACAGGGCGCGGCGCTCGGCGACCCAGGCGAGGCGCCGCTTGAGGACGCCGACGCTGAGCGCCCGAGCCTGGAGATCGGCGACGGTCAGGGCCAGCAGCGGCCGGTCGGCATCGACGTCGGCGCGCAGCATGGCCCCCGAGAGCCGCGATCCAATTCGCTCCCCGAGCAGCTGCGGGACCGAGCCCTGCGGCGCATGAACCACGGCGAGCGCGCCCCGAGCCACCGTCAGCGCTGCTGCCGCCGCCTCGAACCCATCGGGGTCAGCGGCGACAGCCAGGTGGCAGACCTGGCCGCGCGCAGCGACCCTGACCCGCGGCAGGTGCGCCGCCACGCGCTCCTCGAGGT
>JACDGU010000002.1 GCA_013821475.1 Solirubrobacterales bacterium | reverse complement strand
GGACTCACCTGCGCGAACAGCGGGGAGGCTTGGCGAGTCCCACCCGGACCTCCGACCCAGTCCGAGCTCTCGCCTCAGGACGGCCTGATTCACGGGAAGCTTCTGTCGGCCCTGCGTTCTCTAGTTACCGCGAGGCTCCCGTCCCTGGGAATCTCTTAGCTCCACGAAGCTGTTCACCCTGGGAGTGAGGGTGGGGATTCGTGAGGAGGGGTTGGGGTGTCCCCGGAGCGCGCGGCGTCCCTGATTTTCGCCCCTTCAACTTGACGAGAGAGGCGAGGCTCCCGGCGAAAATCCCAGCAAGCGGAGGGAACACCCCAACCCCTCCCCGCCAAATCCCCCCGACCCGAGCCCCCCGGGTCAGACGTTCGCCGCAATGGCCATCGAGAGAAACAGCAGGGCCAGGTAGGCCAGCGAGAAGAGATACGTGCGCAGGGCCCAGCGACGGTCGGCCTTCTTCAGCAGGACCACGGCGAAGGCGACGAAGGCGCCGCCGAGCAGCATCGAAGGAACCAGGTAGGCGACGCCCAGGCCGCCGGCGCAGAACGGCAGCTGGGTCACCGCGTAGAGCAATACCGCGTAGAGGACGATCTGGCGGCGGGTCTCGTCCTCGCCGGCGACCACCGGCAGCATCGGGATCTTGGCCTTCGCGTACTCGTCCTTCATCAGCAGCGAGAGCGCCCAGAAGTGGGGCGGGGTCCAGAAGAAGACGATCGCGAAGAGGTAGAAGGCCATGCCGCTGAGGCCGCCGGTGACGGCCGCCCAGGCGACCAGGGGCGGCACCGCGCCGGCGGCGCCGCCGATGACGATGTTCTGCGGCGTCGTCCGCTTCAGCCAGAGGGTGTAGACGAAGACGTAGCCGAGCAGCCCAGAGAGCGAGAGCGCCGCCGCCAGGGGGTTGACCGTAAGCGCCAGCAGCGCGAAGGAGGCGCAGCCGAGCGCGGTGCCAAAGGCGATCGCGGCGGCGGGGGAGACCCGGCCCGAGGCGACCGGGCGGTCGGCGGTCCGCGCCATCAGCAGGTCGACATCGCGGTCGACGGCGTGGTTGATCGCGCCGGCGCCGCCGGCCGAGAGGGCGCCGCCGAGGCAGGTGAGGAAGATCAGGCCGAGCGAGGGGCTGCCGGCGACGTACATCGTCGTCACCGTCGTGAACAGCAGTAGGGACTGCACCTTCGGCTTGGTCAGCGTCAGGTAGTCGCGGACCACGATCGATGCGGCAGAGCGCGGGGCGGGCCCGGCTGCCGTCGGGTTGGGCGCGGTCTGCGCGCCGACGCCAACGTTCATGCGCTCAGGCTACCGGCTGCGACTCGCGGGCCGGCGCCTCGGCGCGGGCGCTGCGATAGGCGATCGCCGCGCGGATGTCGCGCATCGGGCGAGCGCTGCGGACGTCCGGCAGGACGTCGAAGTTGTGCGGCTCGGGAGGCGAAAGGGTGAACCACTCGAGCGTCTCCCCGCCCCAAGGGTCATGGCCGGCGTCCGGCCCGCCCTCGCGGCTGGCGATCGCGTTGACCAGCGTCATCACGATCCCGGCGAAGAGGACGAATGCCCCGATCGTCGCGATCAGGTTGTAGGCGTTGACGCCGGTGTGGCCGAAGAACTTGTAGGCGTCGATCACCTGGCCCTCTTCGGCGCCGGCGAAGAACAGGGGCACGAAGGTGACGACGACTCCGACGGCCATCGTCCAGAAGGAGATCCGCGCCAGGCTCTCGCCCATCGTCCGCCCGGTCATCTTCGGGAACCAGTAGTGGAGCGCGGCGAAGCCGCCGAAGACGGCGCCGCCGACCAGGGCGAAGTGGGTCGAGGCGGTGGCGTCCGTGGTGTTCTTCAGCTGCCAGGCGGCACCGACCATCGACTGCTCGATCTCGCCGGCGAGGCCGATCGAGATCGCCGAGATCGCGCCGATCGCGAACAGCAGTGGCGCCCGCATCCGCAGCGCGCCGCCGAGCATCGTCGCGATCAGGTTGAAGAAGATCAGGCCGAAGGGGACGATCAGCGCCAGCGACATCAGCATCGCGAAGTACATCCAGCCGATCCCGATCGGCGCGGTCAGCATGTTCTGCATCCAGGCCAGGGTGCCGAGCACGGCGATCGCCGCCAGCGAGCCCATGACGACGCCGCGGTTGAAGAGCGGCCTGGCGGCGAAGACGGAGACGATTTCGGCGATCGCGGCGAGGGCGAAGATCAGGATCAGCATGTAGGCGCCGGAGTAGAAGATCCAGCTCAGGTGCTGCCACAGGAGCGGCGCGCCGCCGGAACCGTCGGCGAAGAAGACGCCGTCGTAATTGCGGTCGATCATCAGCATCGTCAGCGCCGCCAGCAGGACCGGGCCGATGAAGAGCATCAGCCAGGAGCCGACCGCCGCGGCCCAGGCGAAGATCGGCACCCGCCGCCAGGCCATCCCGGGCGCCCGCATGTTGCGGATCGTGGTCAGCAGGTCGATCGCGATGAAGACGAAGCCGAGGGTCGCCAGGCCGGTGGCCGTGGCCCAGGCGTCGACGCCGTTGTTGGAGAGGAAGGCGAGCTCGGTCAGCGGCGCCAGCGGGTTGATCCCGGCCTCGGACGGGGTGAAGAGAAAGCTGGCGTAGAGGGCGGTGGCTCCGGCCACCCAGAGCCCCATGCCGATCTGGCCGAGGCGCGGCAGGGCGGTGCCACGGGCGCCGATCTGCAGCGGCGCCACGTAGTAGAAGAGGCCGAGCACCAGCGGCAGCGCGAAGAAGAAGATGGCGGTGGCGCCGTACTCGGAGAGCAGCCGGTTGAAGCCGACGGGCGAGAGGAAGCTGTTCTCCGGGGCCGCCAGCTGCAGTCGCATCAGGATCATCTCGACCGCGGCGAGGAAGAGGAAGCCGAGCGAGCCGCAGATCAGGACGCGGCCGATGTCCTTGTGGTCGGCGCTGGTCGCGAGCTCGATCCAGCGCGGCCGGCCCTTTTTCGGGAAGCCGTCGACGACCAGCTCCGGATGCGGCGTCTCGCTCATGGCACTTCCCCGTTCTGGATCACACCGACGACCCGCTTCTGGGCGGCTTCGATCTCGGATTTCTGCTTGGCGACGAAGGCTTTGTATTCGTCTTCCGAGACGACTTCGACTTCGGTCCGCATCGCCGTGTAGGCCTGCCCGGACAGCGTCGCCGACTGGCCGACGAAGTTGCCTTCCTCTTCGGCGCGGAAGATGACGTGGTTGACCTTGCCGGGAACGGCGTCGCGCTTGCCGGAGAGGTCGGGCACGTTCCAGGTGTGGACGACGTCGGTCGAGATCAGGTTGAGGACCACGGCGGTGTCGACCGGGACGACGAGTTTGTAATAGCTGAAGGCCCCGTTCGGATAGTCGTAGCGCCACAGCCACTGCTGGCCGGTCGCTTCGATCGTCAGCGGTTTCGACTTCGCCGAGACCAGCCCGGCCGAGCCGGTTGCCGGCGTCTCGCGTGCCTTTTCGGTGTAGACGATGCTGACGACGAAGATCACGACGGCGAAGAGGGTGAGGGCGCCGGCGACCTGGAACTGGACCCGGCCGCCGCCGGTTGCCTGGCGCGGCTTGGCCCCGCGCTCGACGCGGTAGCGACGTACCGCGTAGAACAGCGCGACGTTGACCGCGACGACGACTATCGCGGCGGCGAGGAAGCCGATCCACAGGAGCGTGTCGATCTGGTGGGTGCCGGGGGAGTGCGGTGCCAAAGCGCGGCCATTCTATTCACGCGGGGCGGCGCAGCGGTGCTCCGGTTCCCGCGGCCTACCTATACTCGCCGCCCCTATGAAGAGGCGCCCCCGGCCATCACCCGCGCTTCGCCTTGCCGTCAGGGCCGGTGCCGGTGCCGCGATCGGCGCCGCGGTCGCGGTCCCGCTGATCCGCAAGCGGCTGCGGATTCCGGCCCCGGTGACGGTCGCCGCCTGCGCCTGTGGGCCGCTCGGGATCGCGGTTTTGGCACCGCGGTCGAGGAAGCGCGACGTCGCCATGTTCGCCCTCCAGATGTGGGGCTTCATCATGGTCCACGAGCTTCCCTTCGACAATCCCGAGCGCCTGCGCAGTCGCCTGCGCAGCGGCTACCCGATCGTCACCGACCGCATCATCGGCGCCGGCTCGCTCCCCAGCACCCGCCTGCAGCGCCGGCTCGCCCGGATGCCGGGAGTCGCCGTCTTCAACCGCGTCATCACCTGGACCCACTGGCTCTGGTTTTTCGAGCCCTACGTCGCCCTGGCGACGATCATGCTCCGCCACAACCGCCGCTTCCCGAAATCCGCCCGCCAGCTGGCGGCGATCTTCGACATCGGCTGCGCCGTCTACTTCGCGGTGCCGACGGCGCCGCCCTGGTGGGCCTCCGAGCAGGGCCTGACCGGCGAAGAGGTGCGCCGGATCATGGTCGAGGTCGGCGAGGAAACCTGGGGTTCGGCCTGGCCGAAGATGTACGACGCGCTCGGCGGCAACCCCTGGGCGGCGATGCCCTCGCTCCACTTCGCGACCTCGGTCTCGGCCGCGATCTCGCTCTCGGAAGCCGGCAAGGTCGAGGGGACGCTGGGCTGGGCCTACGCCTCGACGCTCGGCTTCGGCCTCGTCTACCTGGGCGAGCACTACGTCACCGATCTCGCCGCCGGAGCGCTGCTGGTTGCGGTCGTCAGGCGCGGCGAGCCCCTGGTCGAGCCGTTGGTTCGCACAGTCAGCGAGACCCTGCAGCGCCTGGAGAGAATCGCAAGCGGGTAGCTTCCCAGGGGTGTCTCAGGAAGACTCGGGGAACTCGGCGAACGGAGACCGGGCCGTCGAGATGCCGCTGTTCACCATGCGGCGGCTGGTACAGACGGTCGTAGTCGTCCTGGTGCTGCTCGGCAGCATCTACTTCCTCTTCCCCAAGTTGGTCGGTCTCAGCGGCGCGATGAGCAAGCTCGGCGACGCCGACCCGGTCTGGATCGCGGTCGCGATCGGCTTCAACATCCTTGCCTACGCCACCTACATCGCCCTCTTCAAAGCCGTGGTCGGCGGCGATGCGCTGCGGCTGACCTGGCTTGAGACCTACGAGATCAACATGGCCGGGGTGGCGGCGACGCTGCTCTTCTCGGCCGGCGGCGCCGGCGGCGTCGCGCTCACCTACTGGGCGCTGCGCAAAGCCGGCATGGCCCGCCGCGACGTCGCCCGGCGGATGGTCGCCTTCGTCAGCCTCCACTACGCCTTCTATCCGCTGGCGCTGATCCTCTTCGGGGTCCTGCTGAGGACCCACGTGCTCAACGGCGCCGACGACGTCGAGCTGACTGTCATCCCGGCCGGGGTCGCCGGCGGGCTGCTGGCGCTGGGCGTCCTGATCGCCCTTATCCCCGCCGACGTCGAGCGGCGGCTGGCGCCGTTCGCCCAAGGCGAGAAAGCCAAGGCCTTCCTCAGTACGGCGGCGAAGATCCCGGCCACGCTCGGCGAAGGGTTCCGCTTCGCCGTCGGCCTCTTCGCCCATCCCTCGCGCGGCGGCCTCGCGGTGATAAGCGCCGCCGGCTTCTGGGCGGCGAGCATCGGCGTGCTCTGGGCCTCCTTCCACGCCTTCGGCGTTCACATCCCGCTCGCGGTCGTCGTCCAGGGCTTCTTCCTCGGCATGGTCGCCAACCTCTTTCCGCTGGCGCCGGCCGGGGTCGGCGCGGTCGACGCCGGGATGATCGGCGCCTTCGTGCTCTTCGGCCTACCCGAGGAGACCGTCTTCCCGGCGATCCTGATCTACCGCCTGGTCGCCTTCTGGCTGCCGATCCCGGCGGGGATCGTCGCTTTCTTCCAGCTCCGCAAGACGGTCCACCGCTGGGAGACGAGCGAGCTGCCCATCGACCGCGGCGGCAGCGCCAAGTCGGATCTCGAGCCCGTCGTCGGCTGAGCCCGACCGGAGCTCGACAGCCTGTCTAGCGGCGGTTGGGCCGTTTGGCTCGCTGGTAGAACATCGTCGTCGACATCGTCTGGATCTGCTCGACCTCGGAATCGCTGGCCATCCGTTCCGCGCTCTTGGCCTGGATCTCCAGCGTGCGCTCGTAGGTCTCGTCGTGCAGGTCGCGGAGCTCGCGAAAACCCTCCTCGTCGAGCAGCACTGGTACCCGGATCACGCTGCGGTCGATTCGGTCGTCGAAGGTGCCGGACTCGAGGGCCTGACAGAGATCGGCGACGTGCCGCTGAAGGATTTCCTGGCTGATCACGGCACGTTCCTCCCGGGAGAGGCCTGCCCAGTCTTCTCCGCTGACAATGGGCCGCTCGATCGCGCGGTAGAAGTGCTCGATCGCGCCTCTCACAGGCTGCTCGGAGACCTTCTCGATCGCCTGCAGTTCGAGCAGTTTCTTGACGTGATAACTGACGTGGGTGACGTCCTGACCTAGCTCCCGGGCGATTTCGTTCGGGCTTGCGGTGCGTTCGGCGAAGACCATGAAGCAGGTCACCCTCGTCGGGTGCGCGGCGATCGCCGCGAGAGTCGACTTGATCGCACCACGACTCTTAACTGCTGGCATTGGTTTCTCCTCTCGAACACATTTGAGGGGTGAACCGTAGCGCACATCCTGACCACTTGATTCCAGTCATACCGGAATTAATCCGACCGCTGGAGTCGATTAAATCGGTCAACGGGGCCGGTTTTCCCGGCCGGGTTAGCTGATTATGGGAGGGGGTGAGCAGCTGTGAAGATCATCACCAGCAGCAAGCAGGTCATTCCGTCGATCGCAACGAGCAAGGGCGTCTAGCTAGCAGTGCTTAGCGGGCCGGCCCTCCTCCATCCAGGAAGGAGGCCGGCCCGCATTACTTCTCGCTGGACTGCCTGCCTATGTAGACGACCTTGTAGTCGCGCATTTCATCGGGCGGGGATGTGAGCAGGATCTGGGAGTCGACCTCCTGCTGGCCCACCGTCGCTACCGGCTCGAGCCCCGCGGCTTCCATCTTCGCCACCATCTCCGTGACCGGGAAGTGGCGCTGTCGGTGGACGTGCATCTCGACCCCGTCGCCGGAGACCTGCGCTTCGTAGGTGCCCCCGGGCACGACCTCCTCGGCCAGGCCGTGCCAGCTCCAGGGACCTGAGCTCATCGCCTCCGAGATCCCGCTCGAGAAGCTCGATTGGAAAAGGCCGAGCGAGTTGGCGTCGAAGAGCAGCAGTCCGCCGGGTGCCAGGTTTGCGCACATCCCGGTCAGCGCCCGCTCGAGCTCGCCCTCCCCGGTCAGGTAGTTGACGACGTCGTTCAGCGCCCAGACCAGCTCGAACTCGCCGAAGACGGGCAGATCGCGGACGTCGGCGACGGCGAGCTCGACCGTTTCGCCGAATTTTCGCCCTGCCTCAGCCAGCATCCCCTCCGAGAGGTCGCAGCCCTGGACCTCCCAGCCCCGGTTCAGCATCGGCTCGAAGGCCCGGCCGGTGCCGCAGCCGACGTCGAGCAGCCGGCCCTTTCGGATGCCGTGCTTCTCCAGCTCGGCGAGCAGCACGCTGGTCCAGAGCTCGTAGTCGTTGAGGTGGTTGAACTGGTCGTAGATCGGCGCGAACTTGTCGTATGCGCCCCTGGCGTCTTCCATGCTCAACAGGCATCCCCTTCCCTTGGTCCCGACCCGCGATCAGCGTATCGCTGCCCCGTCGGAGCCGGATCGGCCACCCCGATCGCACCGGCCCCACAGCCCCCTCCGAGGGGAGTACTATAAAAAGTAAAGTAATAGCCTCTAGCCAGCGAAAATGGCGGATATGACTGAGAACATGAAGGTCGAGAACGTAATCATCATCGGCGGTGGACCGGCCGGTTACACGGCCGCGCTCTACACCGCGCGCGCCAACCTCGAGCCGCTCCTCTTCGAGGGGTTCCAGTGGGGTGGGCAGCTGCAGAACACCACCGACGTGGAGAACTACCCGGGCTATCCCGAGGGGATCATGGGCCCGGAGATGATGACCCGGTTCCGCGCCCAGGCCGAGCGCTTCGGGACCCGCTTCGTCCCCGACGACGTCGACCGGGTCGAGCTCTCCGACGGCGGCGTGCAGAAGGTCTTCCTCGGCGACGAGGAGTACCACGCCAAGAGCATCATCCTGGCGATGGGGGCGGAGCCGAAAAGGCTCGGCATCCCCGGCGAGATGGAGCTCGGAGGTCGCGGCGTCTCGACCTGCGGCGTCTGCGACGGCGCCTTCTTCAAGGGCCACCGGGTGATCGTCGTCGGCGGCGGCGACTCGGCGATGGAGGACTCGATCTTCATCTCCAAGTACGCCGAGGAGCTGACCGTGATCAACCGTCGCGACGAGTTCCGCGCCTCGAAGATCATGCTCGACCGCACCCGCGAGAAGGAGAACATCGACTTCAAGACGCCGTTCATCCCGGAGGAGTTCGTCTCCGGCGAGGACGGCAAGCTGGAGAAGATCCGCCTGCGCAACGCCGAGACCGGCGAGACCGAGGAGCTCGAGGCGACCGGTGCCTTCGTCGCGATCGGCCACATCCCACGCTCGGAGGTCGTCAAGGGCCAGGTCGACACCGACGAGGACGGCTACATCGTCACCGAGGCCGGCTCGACCCGGACCAACCTCGGCGGCGTCTTCGCCGTCGGCGACGTCGTCGACCACACCTACCGCCAGGCCGTCACCGCGGCCGGCACCGGCTGCATGGGCGCCCTCGACGCCGAGCGGTTCCTGCGCGACGCGCCGCCGCCGGTCGAGGCCCACTGGATGCCCGGCGGCGAGCCGGCCGAGATCGCCACCGGCTCCTAGGCCTTTCCTCGCTGCCGGCGGCTCGCCTATAGCTGGGTGTCGCGCAGCGTCTCGCCGCGCTCGGCGGCGAAGCGGAGCAGCGGCGCCTGCGCGTAGGCGCCGCCCTGCTCGCTCTCGAGCCGCTCCAGCAGCTCCACCGCCGGCCCGGCGCCGATCTTCTCGGCCAGGCTGAGCGGCCCTGATGGCCAGTTCAGCCCCAGCTGCATCGCCGTGTCCATGTCCGCGGGCGAGGCGATGCCCTCTTCGAGGGCGAAGGCGGTCTCGTTGGCGATCTGGGCGAAGAGCCGGCTCAGCACCGCCGTCGCCACGGGGTCGATCCGCTCCAGCTTCTCGGGGTCGAGGGTCGGCGCCAGGATCCCCAGCTCGGGATCGAGCTCGCGCTCGACGCCCTCCCCGTAGCGGTAATAGCCCTCGCCGCTCTTGCGGCCGAGCTTGCCCTCGGCGACCAGCCGTTCCTGGATCGGGCTCGGGCGCCAGCGCTCGGGCTCGCCGCCCTGGTCGAAGAAGGAGCGGGCGATCTCGAGGTTGACGTCGAGCCCGATCAGGTCGATCAGCTGGAACGGGCCCATCCGGAAGCCGCCGCCGAGGCGGACGATGCGGTCGATCCGCTCCGCCTCGGCGAGGCCGTCGCCGAGCATCCGCAGCGACTCCAGGGCGAAGGGGCGGGCGAGTCGGTTGGCGACGAAGCCGGGCGAGTCCTTGGCCCGGATCGGCGTCCGTCCCATCCGCAGCGCCACCTCTTCGGTCGCCGCCAGCGCCACCTCCGAGGAGCGGTCGGTGGCGACCACCTCGACCAGCTTCATCAGCGCCGGCGGGTTGAAGAAGTGCATGCCGAGGACCCGCTCGGGGTGGGGAATGCCAGCGGCGATGTCGGCGACCCGCAGCGAGGAGGTGTTGGTCGCGAGGACGGCGTCGGGAGCGCAGATCGCTGCCACCCTGGCGAACAGGTCGCGCTTCAGCTCGACCCGCTCTGGCGCCGCCTCGATCAACAGCTCGCACTCGGCGAGCTCGCCGAACTCGTTGGTGGTCGCGACCCGGTCGAGCGCTTCTTCTGCTTCGAGCTCGGTCCAGCGAGCGTGCTGGAGGCCCTTGGCGAGCGCTTCGCCGAGCCGGATCGCGGCGCCCTCCGCCGCCGCGGGATCGGGGTCGTAGAGGCGGGTCTCGTAACCGCCGAGCGCGGCGATCTGGGCGATGCCGGTGCCCATCGTGCCGGCGCCGAGGACCCCGACCTCGGCCACCCTCACCGCCCCCTGAAGTTCGGCTCGCGCTTCTCGAGGAAGGCGCGCATGCCCTCGACCCGATCCTCGGTCGCCATCGCTTCGTCGAACAGCTCCCGCTCGGCCGCGAGTCCTGCCGTCATCCCCAGCTCCTCGGACCCGAGCACCGCCCGCTTGGCGAGGCGGGCGGCGACCGAGGGCCGCTCGGCGACGATCCGCGCCAGCTCCTGCGCCTCGTCGAGACAGCTTCCCCGCTCGGCAACCTTGTTGACCAGACCCCAGGCGTGGGCCGTGGCGGCATCGAAGCGGCGGCCGGTGAGTACGTACTCCATCGCCCGCTGCTTGCCGATCGCCCGGGTCAGCCGCTGGGTGCCACCGCCGCCGGGAATGATCCCCAGCCTTATCTCCGGCTGGCCGAAGACCGCGCCCTCGTCGGCGACGATCATGTCGCAGGCCAGCGCCAACTCGCAGCCCCCGCCGAGCGCGTAGCCGCAGACGGCGGCGAGGATCGGTGTCTTCACCGCAGCGATCCGCTGCCAGAAGGCGGGGCCGGTGCGCTCGCTCGGCGCCGGCATCCCGGGCTCCGCCATCGCCCGGATGTCGGCGCCGGCGGCGAAGACCTGCTCCGAGCCGGCGAGGACGATGCAGCGCACCTCGGGGTCGGGGTCGAAACGCTCAAGGCCCTCGAGCAGCGCCTCGCGCATCGCCACCGAGAGGGAGTTGCGGGTGTCGGGATCGTCGAGGCGGAGCAGGCCGACCCCCGAGTCGTCGACCGAGGCGACGAGGACCCCGGCCATCCTCAGCTCTCCTCGAACGGCAGCATCGCGTTGATCCCGGTCGCGGCGCGGCCGATGATCAGCTTCTGGATCTGCGAGGTCCCCTCGTAGAGCGTCGTCACCCGGGCGTCGCGCAGGTAGCGCTCGACCGGGTAGTCGTCGACGTAGCCGGAGCCGCCGTGGACCTGGATCGCGAGGTTGGCACACTCGACCGCCGCCTCGGTCGCGTAGAGCTTGGCGACCGAGGTCTCCATCGTGTTCGGCACGCCTTCGTCCTTGAGCATGCCGGCGCGGTAGACCAGCATCCGGCTGGCGTCGCGCTTGAGGATCATGTCGGCGATCATCTCCTGGACCAGCTGGAAGCGGGCCAGCGGCACGCCGAACTGCTTGCGCTCCTTGGAGTAGGCGATCGAGGCGTCGACGCAGCCGTCGCAGATCCCGACGCAGCCGGCGGCGACGCTGTAGCGGCCGTTGTCGAGGGCGCTCATCGCGACCTTGAAGCCGTCGCCGATCTCACCGAGCATCGCGTCCTCGCCGACCTCGACCTCGTCGAGCGAGATCTCCGCCGTGTCGGAGGAGCGCAGCCCGAGCTTGCCGTGGATCTCCTGCGTGGTGAACCCCTCGCTGGCGGTCGGGACCAGGAAGCAGGCGAGCCCGCGGTGCTTCAGCGACGGGTCGGTCTGGGCGAAGATCAGCGCCACCTCGGAGACGCCGGCGAGCGAGATCCACATCTTCTGGCCGCTGATCGACCAACCGGAGTCGGTCCTGGTCGCGCGGGTGCGGAGGTTGGCGGCGTCGGAGCCGGTGTCGGGCTCGGTCAGCCCGAAGCAGCCGAGCCCCTCGCCGGAGCAGATCCCCGGCAGCCACTTCAGCTTCTGCTCCTCGCTGCCCCAGCGCTCGATCGAGCCGCCGACCAGCGAGGTCTGGACCGAGACGACGGTGCGGGCCGAGGAGTCGGCGCGGCCGATCTCCGCCGCGATCAGCCCGTAGCCGATGTAGTCGAGGTCGCGGCCGCCGTACTTTTCGGCGATCGGCGCGCCGAGGTAGCCGACCTCTCCCATCTTCGATGCCAGCTCGCGGTTGAAGCGCCCGGCGCGATCGTTGTCGCGGACGTAGGGCAGGATCTCGCGCTCGGCGAATTCGCGCGTCGACTCCACGATCAGCCTCTGCTCGTCGCTGAGCCGAAGGTCCATCAGTCCCCGCCCCTTCCCTTGGTCTCCGTCAAAGCTCCCGCGCCAGCGTAGCCGCGAACGCCTCCTGGGCTTCGCGGGTTCGCGGACCGGCCACCGCCGGCAGCTCCTCGCCGTCGATCGAGGAGACCGCCTGGATCTCCCGCGTGGTCGAGGCGAGGAACGCCTCCGCGGCGGCGTGCAGCTCCTCGATCCGCCAGGCGCCCTCCTCGACCTCGAGCGCCTCGACCAGGCGATCGCGGGTGATCGAGTCGAGCACCCCCGCCTCCAGCGCCGTGGTCCTCAGGACGCCGTCGCGGGTGGCCCAGAAGATCGTCGAGGTCGGCGGCTCGAGCACGGTGCCATCGGGGCGGACGAGGACCGCCTCGTCGGCGCCGCGCGCTCTCGCCAGCCGGGTCGCCTCCATGTTGGCCGCGTAGGAGAGCGACTTGACCCCGGTCAGGATCACGGTCGGCTGGTAGGTGATGCTGGCGACGCTGACGCTCTCGGCATGGGTCGGGATCGGCTCGGTGGCGACGATCCGCCGGCCGCCGCGGGTGACGATCAGGCGCAGCTGGCCTTCGATCTCGCCGGCCTCGGCGAGCAGCATGTCGATCTCGCGGGTCAGCGCGGCGCGGTCGAACTCGAGCGAGATCGAGGCCGAGGAGCGGCCGAGGCGGTCGAGGTGGTCGACGAGGGCGAACGGCTTCCCGGCGTAGACGCGGATCACCTCGAAGGCGCCGTCGCCGCGGTAGAGGCCGTCGTCTTTGAGGCCGATCGTCGCCACCCCGGTCGGCGTGATCTCGCCGTCGACGCTGGCCAGCTCGATGAATGCATCGTCCATGCCTGGACCGTATCCTGGTTGGGTGCTGTTCGTCTTGGGGACGCTCGGGGTCTTGGCCTTTATCGTCGGCGCGCTGCTGCTCGTCGGCCACTTCTACCCGGGCTCGTCGGCCGAGTTGATCGACTGGAAGCCGACGCGCTCGCCCGAGGTCGAGGTCCAGAACGAGATCGACGACGTCCGTCAGATGCTCGAGGCGCAGAACGAGATGCGCCGCCGCCGCGGCGCCCCCGAGATCAGCGAAGCGGACCTCGAGGCGAGCGTCGCCGAAGACGAACGCCTGCGCCTGCGCGCCCGCGGCGACTTCGAAGCTAGGTAGACGCCGCCGGCACCGCCACTGGAGACGGTCCACACCGATTGCGGCCACGCCTTCCACATCGCCCGACCTGCTCGAGTGCGGCGGCGTGGCCCCGGGCCGCGTCCTAGACTCGGGCGATGGCGCGGGCGCTGATCATCGGCTGCGGTTGCCGCGGCAGGCTGCTGGGCGAGAGCCTGCTGGCGGCGGGCTGGGCCGTGCGCGGGACCAGCCGCACCGAGGCGGGCCTGGCGGCGATCGACGCCGCCGGAATCGAGCCGGCGCCGGCCGATCCCGATCGGGTCGGGACGGTGCTGGAGCTGGTCGGCGACGTCGCCGTCGTCTTCCACCTGCTGGGTTCCGCCGCCGGCGAGCCGGGGGCATTGGCGGAGGTCCACGGCCCGCGGCTGGAACGGCTGCTGGAAAAGCTCGTCGACACGCCGGTACGCGGCGTGGTCTACGAGGCGGTCGGCAGCGTCGACGCGGGCGTTCTCGAGGCCGGTGCCGAGCTCGTCCGCAGCGCCGGGGCCACCTGGCGCATCCCCTACGAGATCGCCGCGCCGGACTCCGAGGACTTCGACGCCTGGGCATCGCAGATGCGGGATCTGGCCCTGCGAGTGCTCGCTCCCCGGACCGGTGCCTGACCCGAGGGAGCCGACCGAGACGCCGTCAGGCGCCGATTTGCAGGCGGCTGAGTAAGTCTCCGAGGATCCTTGCGGTAGCCCCCCAGATGAAGTTGCCCTCGACCTCGTAGGTGGGGGTGTGGATCGCGGTGCCGCGGCGGACGAGGCGGCGCATCTCGTAGTTCTCCTGCAGCACCTGCAGCGAGAAGGTCAGCACCGTCTCCACCTCGCTCGGGTTGGGCTCCAGGCCCAGCTCCCCCGGCTCGGGGACGAGGCCGACGAACGGGTGGACCCGGTAGCCGGTGACGAAGGTCGAGACCGGCGGCAGCGCCCCCGCCAACTCCACCGCGGCCGGAGCCAGGGCGATCTCCTCCTCCGCCTCGCGCAGCGCCGTGGCGACCAGGTCGGCGTCGGCCTCGTCATGGCGGCCGCCGGGGAAGGAGATCTCGCCGGCGTGGCTTCGCAGGTCCGCTCGGCGCTCGGTGAAGATCAGCCCCGGCTCCTCGGGCCAGCCATAGAGCGCCAGCAGCACGGCCGCGTCAGTGCCGCCGCGAGACTCGATCGCGAGCGCGTCCACTGGGGTCAGCAGTCGCCGGGGGAGGTCTTGGGCGCCATTCACGCCGCCATCATCCTTGACGCGCGGCGAGCAGCGTCGGCGCCGCGGCGGCGGTGACGATGAGGCAGCCCGCCCCGGCTGCGATCAGGACGAAGCGGGGAGAGGTGGCGTCGACGAGCAGGCCGCCGGCGGCCATCGCCACGGCCAGCCCGGCCGCGATTGCCGTCGTCAGCAGGCCGGCGACGCGGCCGAGCAGATGCCTGGGCACGCGCTGGTGGAGGATCGTTTCGCTGGCGACGATCTCCATCCCGTTGCCGCTGCCGGCGACGAGCTGGAAGAGCGCGACGACCGCGATCACCGGGGCGATGCCGGTGAGCAGGGTGCCGACCGAGCTGAGCAGGAGGCTGAGCAGATAGAGCAGGGGGGCGGGGAGTGTGGTGCCGCTGGCGATCGCCAGCGACGCGGTCAGCATGCCGATGCCGAAGACGGCGGAGACGATCCCGTAGGCGCCGGCGCTGGCGCCGAGCGTGTCGCGGACGAGGAAGACGAGGGCGACGTTGTCGACGGCGATGAAGGCGAACACCGCGAAGATCGAGAGCATCACCGTGCGGGTCAGCCGATCCGCCATCGCGAATCGCAGGGCGGTCCGCACCGCGGCCAGGAAGTTCTCGTCGCCGTCCCCACGCGGTGGCGGCGGCAGGCTCGGGATGCCCCGGGTCAGCTGGGCCGAGCCGATGAAGCTGACCGCGTTGATCACCAGGACCAGGGAGGCGCCGCCGGCGACGAAGAGCAGCGCTCCGACCAGCGGCCCGATCGCGACGTAGAGGTTGGAGGCGGCCCCGGTGAGGGCGTTGGCGGTCAGCAGCTCGTCCTCCTCGACCAGGACCGGGACGGCGGAGGTGCGGGCCGGGCTGTAGGCGGTCTGCAGCAGCGAAGTCAGCGCGCTCAGCGCCAGCAGGATCGCGAACGGCGGCAGCAGCGCCATCAGCGCGAAGAGCGCCGCCTGGCCGAGGTCGGCGCCGATCATCATCTGCCGCAGGTCGATGCGGTCGGCGAGCCCGCCGGCGAGCGGGCCAAGCAGGCGCGGCGCGCCCTCGGCGACCAGCAGCGCCGCCACCGCGGTGCCGGTGCCGCGGGTCTGCTGCACGTAGAGGACGAGCGCGACCGTCGCCGCCCCGGAGCCGACGTAGGAGAGCGCCAGCGCCGACCAGAGCGAGCGAAACTGGCGGCGGCGGCGAAGCAGCGCGAGGGCGCCGCTCAGATGATCACCTGGACGGTGCCGCCGTCCACCGACCACGCCGCCCCACTCACGTAGGAGGCGCGCTCGGAGCAGAGGAAGACGATCGCGGCGGCGATCTCGCCGGCTTCGGCGAGGCGGCCGATCGGGCGCTTGGAGCCGGCCTCCTCGAGCGCCTCGGCGCGGCTGGCGGCGCCCGACATCTGCTGGGACTGGTCGAGCAGGCCACCCACTCCCATCCACATCTCCGATTCGGTCGGGCCCGGGCAGATCGCGTTGACGAGGACGCCGCTGCCGGCGTAGCGGTCGGCGAACAGGCGCGAGAGCGAGAGCTCGGCTGCCTTGGCGACCGAGTACTCCGGCACCGAGGCCGAGGGTCGCTTGGCGGCGGTCGAGCAGACGTTGACGATCCGTCCCCAACCGCGCTCGGCCATCGCCGGGGCGGCGGCGCGCATCGCCCGCAGCGGCGCCATCACGTTGATCTCGTACTGGGCCCGCCAATCGGCGTCAGGGACCTCGTCGAGGTCCCGCCAGCTGGCGAAGCCGGCGTTGTTGACGAGCACGTCGAGACCGTCGAAGCTGGCGCCGGCGGCGGCGAGCATGCGCTCGCCCGCGTCCTCGGCGGTGACGTCGAGGGCGAGCACGGCGGCGCGGCCGCCGGCCTTCGAGCCGGTCGCGTCGGCCTCTTCCTGGACCTCCCTCAGTCGCCCCTCGTCGCGGGCGACCAGCAGCACGTTGGCACCCTCGGCGCAGAGCGCGAGAGCCGTCTCGCGCCCGATGCCACGGCTGGCGCCGGTGACCAGACAGCCGCGCCCGGCGAGACCGAGGTCCATCTACAGGCTCTCCACCCGCTCCGACACGGTGACCTCGGTCGGACCGGCGAGCACCTTGTGGACGGGACACTTGCGGGCGATCTGGACCAGCCGTCGGCGCTGGTCCTCGTCGAGCGCCTCCGGCAGCTTCAGCGAGACCGCGAACGAGGCGGGCGCCTCGCCGTCGTACTCGATCTCGACGCTGACCTCGATCGCGCTGACATCCCAGCCCTTGCGGTCGGCGTACATCTCGATCGTGATCGCGGTGCAGCCGGCGAGGCTTGCGCCCAGCAGCTGGGTCGGCCGCGGCCCGGTGTCGGAGCCGCCGCGGTCGGCCGGCTCGTCGACGACCATCTCGAAGCCTTCGTCGAGGTCGACCTCGTGGGCGAAGCCTTCGATCCGGCGGGCGACGACCTTCATCGCGCCATCAACTTTTGCCCCGGCCCTCGAACAGGGCCGGGTCGTCGACGTCGGCGAAGCGGGCCATCGCGTAGGCGAGGTCGGAGGCGCGGTTGACGAAGTGGATCACGATCTCACTGCTCAGCTCGCCGGCTTCGGCGAGGGCGGAGATGTGGCGCTCGGCGCGGCGGATCGAGGTGCGGGCGACGTCGAGCTGGGCAGAGAGCTGGTTGCCGCCGGGGATGACGAACTTGGGAGGGAGGTTGACCTCGGCCATGTAGCGGTCGATCAGGCGCTCGAGCTCGGCGACCATCGCCTCGGTGGTGCGGCTGACCCCGTCTTCGAGCCGGCCGGCGGCCTCGGGCGCGGTCGCCAGCTCGGCGCCGGCGACGAAGAGGTCGTCCTGGAGGCGGAGGACATCGGCCGCCAGCTCGGCCTCGTCGGGACCGCAGAGGGCGCGGGCGACGCCGAGCTCCGAACAGGCCTCGTCGAGCGAGCCGTAGGCTTCGGTGCGGCCGTGGTGCTTGGGGACCCGGCCGCCGTACCAGAGCGACGTCGAGCCGTCGTCGCCCTTCTTGGTGTAGATCTTGACCACTGGAGCTCAGTCTATGCGGCTGAGTTGCTGTGCAAGCGCGCCCGCTTCAGCCGACCGGGTTGAAGACGATTCCGGTCATCACCTTGGGGAAGAAGTAGGTCGACTTCGGCGGCATGTTCTCCTCGGTCTCGGCGATTGCCTTGACCTGCTCGACCGGAACCGACCGCAGGATAAAGGCGACGTCGTAATCGCCCGCGTCGACCTGGGCGAGGGCGTCGGGGACGCTCTTCGCGTACTCGAGCCCGCGGCGGTGGTCGATGTCCTCGTCGCTGATCCCGGCCAGGCCCTTCAGCACCAGCGTCTCGAGGATCGCCGAGTCGAGGCGGCGGTAGGCCTCGGGCTTCCCCTGCAGCTGCCGGTCCAGTGCGGCAGTGTCCTTGAGGCGCAGCCGGTAGGCCTGCTTGTGGAAGGAGTCGTAGAGGCCGAAGACCCCGACCCCCTCGGTGCCGGCGGGGTCGATCGCGTCGATCTCGACCTCCTCGCTGTCGAACAGCTCGCGCAGGCCGCCGCCGAGCTTGCGCATCCGCTCGGGATCGGCGGCGAAGCCCGAGAGCAGCCGGTGGGTG
Source organism: Solirubrobacterales bacterium (assembly GCA_013821475.1). Taxonomy (GTDB): domain Bacteria; phylum Actinomycetota; class Thermoleophilia; order Solirubrobacterales; family 70-9; genus VAYN01. The sequence goes on along the minus strand of JACDGU010000002.1, from coordinate 31,336 downwards.
GGGAAGACGGTGAGGCCGGGGTCGTCGAGGCCGGTCAGCGACATCAGCGTGTAGTTCTGCGGTCCCTCGCCGCCGACCTCGTCGCGGTAGGCGCGCGCGGTCTCGTAGCGGTGGTGACCGTCGGCGATCAGCAGCTGGGCGTCGGCGAGGCGCTCGCTGACGGCGACCAGGATCGCCGGGTCGCCGATTCGCCAGACGCGGTTGACGGTGCCGTCCTCGTCGGTCGCCTCGCCCCACGGCTCGCCCTGGACCGCCGGCTCGACCAGCGGCCAAGCGTCGGCGGTGCTGAGCGAGAAGATCGGCGAGAGGTTGAGCAGCGTCGCCCGGGTCAGCTCCAGCCGGTCGAGCAGCGGCCCCGGGTGGGTGCGCTCGTGCGGGCGCACGGCGCCGGTCTCGTAGTCCTCGACGCGGACCCTGGCGAGGATGCCGTGGCGGCGGTGGGAGCTGCCGTCGGGCGCGGTGTAGTCCTGGGTCAGCGCCCAGACCGCGGGCTCGGCGTCGGCGACCAGCGCCCCGTCGGCGCGCCAGGAGTTGATCGTCCTCGCCGCCTTCTCGTAGGGGTCGCCCTTCGGTTCGTGGTCGGGGTCGGCCGGGTCGAACGGTTTCGGCAGGTCGACGGCGACCGCGTTGTATGGGGAGCGGGCGAGCAAGCGGGCTCGCCCGGCCGCGTCGATCACGTCGTAGGGAGGGGAGGCGACGGCGTCCAGCGACCCGACCTTGCCGAGGTCGTAGTGCAGGGCTTTGAGGGGACGCACGTCGGCCATCGGCGAGGAACGCTAACGGGTGCTTGCGGCGAGGCTGCGGCGAGACTCCGGAGCCCGCTCTAGACTGGGCCGGTCGGGGTGTGGCGCAGCCTGGTAGCGCGCGGCCTTTGGGTGGCCGAGGTCCTCGGTTCGAATCCGGGCGCCCCGATCAAGTAGCGCCGAGGAAGCGCCTGGTCGGCGCAGGTCACTCCGAACCTCCTCCGGGTACAACCTGTCAGTGGACGTTTGTCCATTAGGTATTGCGCGAAATCTGCCGATTGAGAGAGCGATGATCGAAGAAGGCGAATCCGGCGAACGTCGAGTTGAACGCGCCGCGTTCGAAACCGACCGGCAGTTGATCGTCGGCGACGTGACGTTGCCGCCGGCCGGCTACCAGAGCCGCTTCTCGGACTCGCTCAACCGGGTCGAGGTCGAGTTCATCGCCCTCACCAACGTCGAAATCACCTCACTGGTGGACGGCAAAGTCAGCATCCGCCCGTTCACCGTGATGTCCAAGAGCCACGTGCGGATCGCCTACCCGGTCCCCCGCACCGGCGCCGGCTCGTCCTGACCCGGTCGTCAGGAACGCGCCGAGCGGGCGCGGTTGCGACTGGCGTATGAGGCGAGGTCGGCGAGGAAGGCTAGCCCGACGATGAACCACTCGAAGCCGTGGACGCGGTTGGAGCTGCTCCACATCACCGCGTAGGCGAGCGTCGTCCAGGGCAGCAGGAAGAAGCCGATGAAGGGGACGAACCAGCTATCGAAGGCGCGGCTCAGCAGGTCGCTGAAGAGGAACACGGCAAACAGCGCCAGCCGTGGCGAGATGAAGGCGAAGAGGACGAGGAGGCAGCCGATCCCCGGACCGTATCGCCCGGCGCCGACGGCGATCGTCTAGCTTCGGGGCAGTGCCCGGGGATGCGAACAAGGATCTGGTCCGGCGCTTCTACCGCGAGGCGATCGTCGAGCGCGACGCCCGCGCCTGCGAACGACTGCTGAGCGCCGACTTCGTCCACAACGGCGAGCCGCGCGGGCGGGTCGGCCGGCGCCAGGCGGTCGAGTACTTCCTCGCCGCCTTCCCCGACCTCGACCACGAGATCGAGCTGCTCCTCGCCGAGGACGACCTCGTCGCCGCCCACCAGCGCTGGAGCGGGACCCACGCCGGCGAGTTCCTCGGTGCCGCCGCAACCGGGCGCCGGGTCGAGTTCACCTCGACCGCAGTGCTGCGGATCCGCGACGGCCTGATCGCCCAGGCCTGGGACGAGATGGACTCCGGCGGGATCCTGCACCAGCTCGAGGCGTGAGTCTGCGTCAGCCCGCACAAAGCTCGGGTAATCGCAGACTCGCGAACCGCAGGTCGGATAATGGAGGCCTCGTTGGCTGAGAAGTGGACCGCAGCGGACATGCCGGACCAGGCGGGACGGACCGCCGTGGTCACGGGTGCCAACAGCGGGCTGGGCTTCCGCGCCTTCGCGATTCGCCTTGCGAGCGAGCGCGAGGGGCTCGACCTGCTGATCAACAACGCCGGCGTGATGGCGCCGCCGCGCCGCGAGACCGCCGATGGCTTCGAGTTGCAGCTCGGCACGAATCATCTCGGTCACTTCGCCCTCACCGGCCTGCTGCTCGGCGAGATGCAGGGCCGCGAGGACGCCAGGGTGGTGACGACGAGCAGCACCGCCCACCGGTTCGGCCGGATCAGCTTCGACAACCTCCGCGGCGAGCGCCACTACTTCCGCTGGAGCGCCTACGCGCAGTCGAAGATCGCCAACGTCCTCTTCGCCCGCGAGCTCGACCGCCGGCTGCGCGAGGCGGGCTCGACCGTCTCCAGCCTCGCCGCCCATCCCGGTTATGCCGACACCAACCTGCAGACCGCGGCACCGCCGCTGGTCGACCGCGCGGTGATGGCGGTGACCAACCGCCTCTTCGCCCAGAGCGCCGAGATGGGCGCCCTGCCCGAGCTCTACGCGGCGACCCGGCCCTACCTCGACGGCGGCCTCTTCATCGGTCCCGACGGCTTCGACGAACAGCGCGGCTACCCGAAGGTCGTCTCGCCGGTCGGCCGCGGCCGCGACCGGGCGAACGCGGAACGCCTGTGGACGGTGTCCGAAGAGCTGACCGGCGTTCGCTACGCATTCGGCGTCGCGGCCGGCAAAGGTTGAAGGGTTGTGGGGGATCTAGGGCACACAAGGCTTCAACCTTCGAGTTCACCGGCCTGTCAGGTCTCTGCCGTAACGTATTCAGCAGGAGGAAACACACATGAACAGACTTGGAAAGCTGATGAGGATGCTGAATCCCGAGAAGACCCGGATGCCCTCACCCGAGGACGCGCTGCCCGGTCGCAGCGAGCCCGCATTCACCGTCCCCGAGACCCACGCGGTGCTCGGAACGCCGATCAAGCCGCCCTTCCCCGAGGGGATCGAGACCGCGTACTTTGCGCTCGGCTGCTTCTGGGGTGCAGAGCGCTTGTTCTGGGACCTCGACGGCGTCTACACGACCGCGGTCGGCTACATGAACGGGACGACGCCGAACCCGACCTACGACGAGGTCTGCTCGGCGCGGACCGGGCACGCCGAGGCGGTGTTGGTCGCTTTCGACCCGGAGAAGATCTCCTACGCCGACCTGCTCAAGGTCTTCTTCGAGGAGCACAACCCGACCCAGGGCATGCGCCAGGGCAACGACGTCGGCACCCAGTACCGGTCCGGCATCTACACCGCCGGCGATTCTCAGCGAGCGACGGCGGCGATGGCGCTCGCCGCCTACGACGAGTCGCTGAAGGCCGCCGGGCACAAGCCGATCACGACCGAGGTCGAGCCCGCCGAGACCTTCTACTACGCCGAGGACTACCACCAGCAGTACCTGCAAAAGGTCCCCAACGGCTACTGCGGACTGGCCGGAACCGGCGTCTCCTGCCGCATCCCAGCCGCCGCGGCATAGCCGCGGCCCTAGGCCCGGGCGCGGGCGAATAGCATCCCGCGCTCGTGGCCCCCTCCTTCGGTTCTTACATAGGCGGCTGCCTCGCCGCGATCGGGATCGTCGCGGCGCTCGGCCTCGGCGGCTACTGGCTGCGCCGCTGGATCGTGCCCGAATTCTCGGGGGCGCTGGCGCGGCTCGCCGACGTCACGATCGCCGTCGCCCTGCTGATCCTCTCGCTCGAGCTGCTCGGCACCCTGAGCCAGCTGCGGCTGGGCTGGATCATCATCGTCACGATCGCGATCGGGCTGGGGGCGGCGGCGCTCGGCCGGCACAGGGCGCCGCGCGACGGGCAGGAAGTTCCGGCGCCGATGGTGGGGACGATTGCGCTGCTGATCGCGGTCGGCGTCGCCTCCTTCACGATGGCCGAGTGGACCTTCCCGTCCCAGCTCAACCTCGATCTGGGCATGTTCGGCGGCGACACGACCTGGTACCACATGCCGTTCGCGGCGACGATGGCCCAGGAACACTCGACGGTCCATCTCCACTTCACCGACCCGCTGCGCTTGGCGGCCTGGTTCTACCCGCAGAGCTCGGAGCTGGTCCACGCGGCCGGCATCGTCCTCTTCAAGAGCGACTGGCTCTCGCCGCTGATCAACCTCTTCTGGCTGGCGATCGCCGTGCTCGCCGCCTGGTGCGTCGGCCGCCCCTACAAGGTCGGGCCGGCGACCCTGGTCGCGGCGGCGATCGTCCTCGACTCGGGGGTGATGATCGAAACCCAGCCGGGCGAAGCGCGCAACGACATCATGGGCCTCGCCTTCCTGATCGCCTTCGCCGCCTTCCTGATCAACGGCCACCAGCGCCGGGCGCCGAAAGCCGGGGCGGTGCAGGACACCCCGGAGACCAACGCACCTCTGCTCGACAGGGGACCGCTGCTGATGGCGGGGATCGCCGCCGGGCTGGCGGCCTCGGTCAAGCTCACTTTCCTGATCCCGGTGGCGGCGATTGCGATCGGCGTCGTCCTCTTCAGCGGTAAGGGCAGGCGGCTGACGACGGCCTGGGTGATGGGCCTGACGATGTTTGTGGTCGGCGGCTACTGGTACGTGCGGGCGGCGATCAAGAGCGGCGGCAACCCGATCCCCCAAAGCGGCCTCGGACCCCTGCACCTGCCGACACCCGACCAGATGCCGCTCGACCCGCGGCCGCGCTTCGCCGTGGCCCACTACCTCTTCAACCCGACGATCTATCGCCGCTGGTTCTTCCCCCAGCTCGACAACGCGCTGGGCCCGATCTGGCCGCTGATCCTGATCGTCGCCGTCGCCGCCGCGGTCTTCATCGCGGTGCGCTCGCGCAACAAGATCCTGCGGGTGATCGCCGTCGCGGCGCTGCTGACCGCGCTCGTCTACGTCTTCACGCCGCTGACCGCGGCCGGGCAGGAGGGCTCGCCGACCGGGTTCTTCACCAACACCCGCTACCTGATCCCGGGCCTGGTCCTGGCCCTGGCGCTGCTGCCGATCGCGCGACCGCTGCGCGCTCCCGACAAGCGCGCCTGGCAGACGCTGCTCTTCGTCACCGCGGTCTACGCGATCACGGTGCTGACGACGCCGCGCTGGTACCCGGGCTACGTCTTCGGTACCTTCTTCATCGTCCTGGCGCTGGTCTGGATCCCGGCCGGGCTGGGGCTGGGACGGGTGCGGGGCAGGGTGACGCGCCCGATCGCTGCCGCCGCGACGATCATCGTCGTCCTCTTGGCGATGGTCTTCGGCCGCGCCCAGCAGGTCCAGTACGCCGACCACCACTACACGAAAACGACCCTCTTCCTGGGCGAAGGCGGGCCGCAGGAAGCGTACGCGTACACCCAGAAACTGCACGACCAGAAGATCGGGATCATCGGCTCCAGCGAGATCATCTTCGGCCAGTACGGCTTCTACGGCAACGACGCCTCCAACCACGTCGACTTCATCGGCGTCGAAGGACCGCATGGCACCCATCGCCTGCCGACCACCTGCCGCCAGTTCCGCCACCTGATCAACGTCGGCGAATACGACTACCTGGTGATGAGCAAGTACACCCAGGATCTGCCGACGGCCGAATACTTCTATCCGGTCTACGCCTGGGTCAAATCGGATCCGGCGCTGAAGCTGGTCGTCGCCGAGCCGACGATCGTTCCCCAGCCCGACTACGTCTTCAAGGTCGAAGGCACGCTCGACCCGACGGGCTGCGCCAGCCTCGGCAAGTAGGCCGGGACGGGGCGGGCGGGCTCAGGCCGAGGCGAGCGCGTGCTCGCGGACCAGCTCGGCGGCGCCCTCGGGCTGCTCCCACCAGAACATGTGGCCGACGTCCTCGAGCGGCTCGAGGCGGGCGCCGGGGATGAGCGCGGCGATCAACGGGCCGTTCGGGTAGCCGAGCACGCGGTCGACGGTGCCGTGGACGACCAGGGTCGGAGTCGCGAGCCCGGGCAGCCGGGCGCTGGTGTCATGGCCGGTTATCGCCTGCAACTGCAGCTGGACCGTGCGCTGGGCGACCGGCAGCGCCTCGGCCATCGCCGTGAACTCGGCGTAGCGGTCCTCCTCGGTGCGGAATGCGGGGGAGAGATTGAGCTCGTACATCGCCCGGAAGACCCGATCCTGGCTACCCGATGCCATCGCTTCGGCCAGGCCCTGGAAGTCGGCCGGGTCCATCAGCTGCGAGCCGGGACCGCCGCAGTAGCTGCAGCCGATGGTCAGCGAGCGCAGCCTCTCGGGGTGGGCGAGGGCCAGCTCCTGGGCGATCATCCCGCCCATCGAGATCCCCAGCACATGCGCGCTCTCGACCTCCAGGGCGTCGAGCAGCTGGGCCGAATCCGCGGCCATCTCCGCGATCGTGAACGGCTCGGTGATCCGTGGCGAGAGGCCGATGCCGCGGTTGTCGAAGACGATGCAGTCGAAGTGCTGCTCGAGCAGCGAGCGAAACGGCGATCCCCACGACATGTGGGTGCCGCTCATTCCCTGGATCGCCAGCAGCGGCTCGCCGCTCCCGGCGCGCTCGTAATGAAGCTCGGCTCCCGCGACCCTCACGTTCGGCACCGGGCGATCGTACGCGAAACGACGAGCCCCATCGGGGCGGCTGCAACCGCGATCGGCTCTACGCTATGGCTCGGCCCCCGTAGCTCAGTGGACAGAGCACCGGACTTCTAATCCGACGGCCGTTGGTTCGAATCCAACCGGGGGCGTAGTCGCCAGGCGTCGGCGTGGTCGACGGTCGCGCTCCAGCGGCCTTTGCGGCGCGCCAGCGAGGCTTCGATCCCGAAGGCTGTTGAGACCGAATCGGCGCTGAGCGCCTGCTCGATCGGGCCGGCGGTGACGATCCGGCCGGCGGAGAGCAGCAGGGCGTGGCTGGCGCTGGCGGGGATCTCCTCGAGGCCGGCGCGGTTGGGCCCGATCAGGACCCAGTGCTCGCCGGCCCGCACCGTCCAGTCGATCTCATCCAGCCGCACCGCGCGCCGCGACTCGGAAGCGACCCAGCGCCAGACGCGGACGCCGGACATGCGGATCGCCTCGGCGGCTACGGCGGCTGGCGGCTCGGGCGCGGGCAAGGCGCGGCGACGTTATCGACCCGCGGCCGTGGGGCTCGCGCCCGCCTACAGCCCCGGCGGGTGCCGGACGACGAAGCCGGCGCTCGAGTTTGGTGCCAGGTGCCAGCGGGGGCCGGTGCCCTGGGCGTCGCCGACGGTGTCCCAACGCAGGCCGGCGATCTCGGCGAAGGTGTGGCCGGCGTTGGCGTAGACGGTGATCCATTTTCCAGGCCCGGGGGCGCCCCAGCCCTCGAGCGAGCCGGAGGTGAGCGGTTCGGGGATCAGGCCGCCGCCGAAGAGGGCGAAGCTGACCGAGCCCGAGCAGTCGTAGCCGTAGGAGTAGAAGGAGGCGTGGCCGCCGCCCCAGACGTAGGGGCGGCCGACGATCGTGTTGGCGTTGTTGATCACGTTCTTGACTGCTTCGGGAGCGTCGGGCGGCGCCAGGGCGACGCCGCTGAGCAGGATCGCCGTCGATTCGCCGTCGACGCCGACGCGGCTGTGGGCGAAGATTTCGCCGCGGGCCAGCTTCGAGGTGTGCGGGACCTTGGTCCCGTTGGTGCCGGCCGAGGCGGGCGCCAGCTTCGAGGGGTCACTTACCGCTTCATCGACCGCCGGTTGTTGTTCGTGTGGCGCACCGGCGGCGGCCTTCGCAGCTTCGCCTTCGATCCGGTAGCGAGCATCGAGCAGGGCGAGGCTGTTGCCGAGCGAGTCGACCGCCGTGTTCGCCCGCTTGGTCCCGATCGCGGCGAGGAGAGCGTGGCCGATCACCCGCAGGGCGGCGCTTTCGCCGCCGGCCGGTTGGGAGGCGAGGGCCGCGGAGCCGGGCAGCGCCAGGAGCGCGAGCGCGCAGAGCAGGGCTGCAACGAAGGCGTGCAGCGAGCGCCGGGCCCCTGCGCCGGCGTGCCGCGAGCATGTAGAAGTAAGCGCCATAGCTGAACCTGTCCCCCTGCGGGACACCTTAGTAGCCGGTTGTTGAGTTCATCTTGCCGTTACAAATCTCGAGAAGGCTTCGGACGCGTGAAAATCCTGCTGCTGCCAATGGCGATCATCGCCTTCGTCCTCTTCCTGATCCTGCTGGGCGCAATCGGGCTGGGGATCGCCTTTGCCGTGCTCGCCTTTTTCGGCAAGCTCTGGCGCCTGGTCAGCAGGAGTGGACGGCAGCCGAGCTCTTGACGACTTCGAAGGCGCTGCCGGGAATCCCCTTCAGCTGATCGAGGTTTTCGTCGTCCCAGCGACGGTCGCTGCTGCCGCTGAAGTACCAGTTAGAGCCGTTGTCGGCGACGATCAGCCCGTAGTGTTGCATCGCTTCGGCGATCGTCTTGGCGGCGCCGCTGAAGTGGTCGATCCCGTAGCCCGCCTTCAGCCGCAGGCGCAGGCCCATCGGCGGCGCGGCAGCGCTGGAGGTGTCCCCGGCGCAGTGGGAGGCGGGGTGGACCCAGGCGTTGCGGGTGCTGTCGACGGTCAGCCGGATCGCGTGGTCGAGGTGGCCGGCGGCGACTTCGTCGTAGCGGACGAGGCCGGGGAAGATCGGTAGCCCGGCGGCGTCGGCCGAGGTCCAGCCGTCGGGCCGCAGCGCGCTCGAGTTGAGGTCCCAGGCGACGCCGGCGTCGGCGTTCCAGTGCGGCTTCGGCTTGGCTTCGAAGAACGCCCGGTAGAGCTCGTAGAGCTTGCAGGAGGAGCGGTCGACGACGAGCACGTGGCGGTCGCCGTCGCTGACGTTGCCGCCCTCGACCGGGGCGCCCGCCGGCACCGGGAACGGACCGGGGCTGCTTTCGGAGCCGTAGGCGGTGTAGTGGATCGGCAGCCGGCGCTGGCCGGCGCCGACGCTGGCGAAGGGGAAGCCGTAGGCGCGCGGCGAGCCGAAGTCCGGGTGAAGGTGGTCGCCGCCGTGGGAGTCGATGTAGGAGATGTAGGCGGCCGAGCGCGGGTCCCGTGGGGCCTTGGAGATGTCCTGGTTCCAGGCCGCCTCGTTCGGCAGCGACGGCGCCCGCGGCGAGAGCGAGGCCGGCGGGTCTGGGAAGACCTGGCAGGAGCCCAGGCCGGGTTCGGCGGCGGCCGAGGCGGGCGAGAGGGCGAGGACGACTGCGGTGAGCAGGAGAAACAGTGAAAGGAGCAGCGCCACAGGGGGGGTGTCTGAGCTTTGGGGTCCATATGACCCCGAAAGCTCAGACACGTCGCGGTGCGTCGTCAGGCGGGGACGCGGCCTGCGGCCAGCCCTCGCGGACGGTCAGCCTGCCGATCTCGAGCTCCTCGATCTGCAGCTGCTTGACCGCCAGCTTGCCGATCGTCGCCCGGCCGATCGCCAGGCGGCCGACCGAAAGCCGGCCGATCGCGAAGCCGCCGACCGCCGCCGCGCCGACGGCGAGGGCGCCGATCGCGATCGAGCCGCGCATCTGCGCGCCGATGATCGTGGCGGGGCGGAGCTCAGGCCGGAGGCACTCCGGCCGCAAGCGGGCGATGCCGCGGGACTTGGCCATCGCGACTACCGTAGCGCGGTTAGCCTTGGCGGCCGATGAGCCTGGACGAGCGTCCAACCCTGCTGGCGATCCAGCACGTGCCGTGGGAGACCCAGCACCCGATCCTCGACGCCTGCGGCAAGCTCCAGGTCCACACCGTCAAGCCGCTGGCCGGCCACCCGCTCCCCGACCACGGCGAGGTCGCCGGCGCGGTGGTGATGGGCGCTGCTGGTTCTCGGCCTCTGCCTCGGCGCCCGGTTGCTGGCGCGGGCGCTCGGGGCCGAGGTGAGGCCGGGGGAGAGCAAGAAGATCGGGTTCGCGCCGGTCGAGATCTCAGCGCCGGAGGACCCGATCCTCGGCTTCCTCGCCCCAGGCGTCGAGGCCCTGCACTGGCACGGCGACGTCTTCGACCTCCCCGACGGCGCCCAGCACCTTGCCTCCTCGGAGAAGACCGAGAACCAGGCCTTCCGCGTCGCCAATGCCTGGGGAGTGCTCTTCCATCCCGAGGCCGACCTCGCCCTGGTCGAGGCCTGGCTGGGAACGCCGGAGATGATCGAGGAGGCGCTGGAGGCGCTCGGCGACGAGGGCTGTGCGGCGCTGCCGGAGCCCGCCGCGCTGGTCGTCGCCAACGCCTCCGAAGCGCCGAGCGCGATCAAGGAGTTCAACTCCGGCGAGTAACGGGCAGAGTGATGGAGAGCCGAAACCAACCAGGAGGAGCGCCGTGGAAGTCTGCTTGATGATCGAGGGCCAGGAGGACGTCAGCTGGGACGACTGGCTGGCGCTGGCCTCGGCCTGCGAAACACACGGCGTGGGGACGCTCTTTCGCTCCGACCACTACCTCTGGGGACGATGGTCTCGCCGGCGACCTTCCGCCACCCGGCGGTGCTGGCGAAGGCGGTGGTCACCGCCGACCACGTCTCCGGCGGCCGGGTCGAGCTCGGGATCGCCGCCGGCTGGTGGGAGAACGAGCACGAGGCCTACGGCTTCGACCTGCCCGCGGTCGGCCCGCGGTTGGACTCGCTCGAGGAGCAGCTGCAGGTGATCCGCGGCCACTGGGGCAGGGGCCCGTTCAGCTTCGATGGCGAGCACTACCGGGCGGTCGAGCTCGACGCGCTGCCCAAGCCGCTGCAGGTGCCGCACCCGCCGCTGATCCTCGGCGGCAGCGGGCGGGGCTGGCGCGGATCATGGGGCAGCACCTGCTGCATCGCGATCTCGACGCGGTGGCGCTGATGGGCCGCCAGATAATCCCCGCGATGGAAGCGAGCTGAGATGCGCTTCACCAAGCTCGGCGCGACCGGGCTCGACGTCTCCGTGATCTGTCTCGACTGGATGAGCTTCGGCGACTCCGCCAGCGGCACCCACGCCTGGTCGCTGGACTAGGAGGCGAGCCGCGGGATCATCCGCCGGGCGCTCGATGCGGGGATCAACTTCTTCGACACGCGAACGTCTACTCGGCCGCCGTCGACCTCGGGCTCGACCCGGCCGACGTCGAGGCCCTGGAGCAGCCCTATGCCCCCGCACGCCATCGCCGGCCACGTCTAACCTGCCCGCCCGCTAGATTTAGCCGGGCGTGGTGGCTGTAGCTCAGTTGGTAGAGCTCCTGGTTGTGGTCCAGGCGGTCGCCGGTTCGAGCCCGGTCAGCCACCCTCCAGAAAGCCCTGCAGATGGGCGGCGATTGCGGCGGGCCGAGATCGGGAGCTCGCAACCGGCGGGGGTTCGGGAGTAGTGCCGCGTTTCCCATCAGACCTTGGCTTCGGCGACCACCACGGCGTCGCGCCCGGCGTCCTTGGCCGCATACAGGGCGAGGTCGGCGCGGGCGATCAGGTCGTCGGTGTCGACCGTCGCTGATTCGCAGATCGCGACCCCGATGCTGACCGTAACGGTGACCCCGATCGGGCGCCGCTCGCGGACCTCCTCGCGGAGCCGTTCGGCGATCTCGACGGCGTCGCGTCGCGGGGCGCCCGGAAGCAGGATCAGGATCTCCTCGCCGCCGACCCGGAAGATCGAATCGCCGGCCCGCAGAGTCGAGCGCATCACGTAGGCGACGTCCTGCAGGACCGCATCGCCCGCGCTGTGGCCGAGGCGGTCGTTGACCGCCTTGAAATGATCGAGGTCGCAGATCAGCAGTGCGTGGGAGAGACCCTCTGTCACGCCACTGCGCTGCCCGTGCAGTTCGGCCAGGCGCTGCTCCAGCGCATTGCGGTTGAAGAGCCCGGTCAGCGGGTCAAGCGTCGAGCGCCGGCGATGAAGGCGCTCCGAGTTGGCGAGGGCGCCGGAGAGGATCACCGTGCTGATGATCAGCGCGGCGGTCGCGATCAGCAGCTGGCGCTCGTCTGCCGCCTGGGAGGGATGGGGCAGCACCGTGCTCGCCAGGAAGATCGCGGTCAGGTAGACGCTGCCGATCACCGTGCCGCGGGGGTCAAAGCGGGCACCGAGGGTCACTGCCGGGACCGTGAACCAGATGACCAGCGGGCTCGCCGGGCCGCCGCTCGCAAGGACGGCGCCGCCGAGCAGCAGCGGCAGGATTCCCCACGCCGCGGCGACCCAGGCCGCCGGCCGGCTGCTCGAGACCATGAAGTGGTCGGCCACCGCGAAGCCACCCAAGCCGAGACTCAGGGGCACGATCCAGACCCAGCCACCGTTGATCGTCGGCGTCATCGCCAGCAGGGCCGCCGCGAGGACGCCGTAGCAGGCGAGTCGGTAGGGCCGCAGGCGCCGCTCCATGTCGAGCACGCGTTCACGCCTGCCCTCGGCGCGCAGGTCGGCCAGAGTCTCGCCGAGCACCGCGGTGCCGGCTGAGGGTGCTGTCAGCCTCATAGGCGTCTATCGACCGTTTGAGCTTTTCGATGAGCCGAGCGCACAACCCCGCGTGCTGCTCCTGTTCGTCCGGCGCGACGGACGTCGGCCGGAGTTCGCGGGCCGCAGGTCATGAAGACGTTCAGGATCGAGCGCGGACCGCTGGACAGCCTCATGGCCTGGGAATAACCTCCGGGCATGTTCGGTAGCGACAAGCTGGTCGACGGCGGCGCCCGGGTGAATGGCGTCATCATTGAGGCGCCGGAGTTTTTCCGCGGCAGCACCGACATGCGCGGGCGATACAAGGTCACGGTGCGCGTGCAATTGGACGACGGTGGGACGGTCGAGGTCGAGCGGCGGCTACATCTCTCTTGCGGCGAGCACCGCGTGGGGGCCGTGCTGCCGATGCGATACGACCCGACAGACAGCTCGAAGATCGAGATCGACGAGCCCGCGCTGACCGCAGGTCGCGACGCCGACTTCGCGGCCATCAAGGAACGTGCCGTCGCCCGGGGCGACGCACAGGCCGGACGCCGCCCGGTGAGGACCCGCTGATGCGCGACCTCGACTCGCTGTAACGGCGTCGGCAACCGCGTCCCGTTGGCTCTTGCCCGTCCTCGACTACGGCCGCGTGGACAGCCTCGCGCTGTCGATGTCGATTCCGGCGTTGCTCGTTCGTCGTCTGGGTAAACGCGCGGCTAACGAGCCGTGTCGATGAAAGAAGGAGAAGAACGATGTCCGCAACCGTTCTCTATATGTCGATGTCCCTCGATGGGTTCATCGCCGGGCCCAACCAGGGGCCGGGCAACGGCCTCGGGGACGCCGGGCACCGGCTGCACGACTGGATCCTGGGCGGCGCCCCCACCGAGCACTCAGGAGTTCCGGGCCGCCCCTCGGGTGCCAATGGGACGATGATGGACGAGCTGATGGCGACCGGGGCCGTGGTCGCCGGCCGCGGGACCTTCGAGCCCGCGGGCGGCTGGGAGGGAGACCATCACGACGGGGTGCCGATCTTCATCCTCAGCCGCCGCCCCGAGGCCGAGGAGGCGCAATGGCCGCTGATGACCTACGTCAGCGACGTCGAGGAGGCGATGGCCGCCGCGAAGGAGGCCGCGGGCGAGAAGGAGGTGCTGGTTCATGGTGCGGGCACCGCCCAGCTGGCGCTCGCCGCCGGTGTCCTCGACGAGCTGCAGATCCACCTGGTCCCGGTCCTGCTCGGCGAAGGCAGGCGCCTCTTCGAGCACCTCGGTGCCGACCACATCGAGCTCGAGCCGACCCGGATCGTCGAGGGTGCGGGCGTCACTCACCTGCGCTACCGGGTGTTGTCATGAGCGGGGATACGGGCCGCCGGCTGATCCTTCACATGTCGGTCTCCCTGGACGGCTTCGTCGCCCGCCGCGACCATGAGATCGATTGGCTCACCCCCGACGGGGGCCTGCTGCCAGAGCATGGCGACCAGCGCCACCGCGTCAACCTCGAGCTGCTCAGCCAGATCGGCCTCATCGTGCTCGGCCGCCGCGGTTACGAGGACATGTTCAAAGGCTGGTCGGACTCGGAAAACCCGATGGCCCAACTCATGAACTCGCTTCCCAAGCTCGTCTTCTCGCAGAGCCTTTCGGCAGTCGAGTGGAACAACGCGAGGCTGTCCCGGCTCCCGGTCGAGGAGGAGATCCCCGAGCGTAAGGCCGAAGGCGGCAAGGACATCGTCGTCTTCGGTGGCGCGCGCATCGCCAACAGCCTGATCCGCGAGCGCCTCGTCGACGAGTACCGGCTGACCATCCACCCGGTCGCGCTCGGCGAGGGGCTGCCGCTGATGCACGGCCTCCCGGAGCCGCAGCGCTTTGAGCTGGTCAGCAGCACCGTCTACCCGGACGGCTCCGTCGCCCAGGTGCTGCGACCGCCCTCGGATCGGTGAACCGGCCGACGGCGCCCGCCGCGCAGCCAGGCAATCAGCCGAGCCCTTGAGCGGGTTACGAGACTTGGCGATCATCTGCACCCAGCTTTTCGGCAACTGACCCGGTAGCCCTGGGGGCGTGGTACCGCGATTGCCTCGGCCTCGACGCCGATGAGAGCGGCTGTGGGGTCAGGAAGACGGGCCGACGGCGCACCAAACCAAGGAGCGGACGTGGCTGAGGAGACGCAGGACATGGAGGGTGTCGGCCGATTCGGCTGGGTCACCGACCCCGAGGGCAATCGGATCGAGCTGTGGCAGCCCGCCTGACTCCGCTTTGATCCAAGCACTGGTAAAAAGTAGCCTCACTCCTCGTCCCCGCTCGGAAGGAACCCGTTGCTCCTCAAGCCGTCTGTCCGCCCTCGACGCAGCTCACTCACGGGAGCCGCGTGCCTCCTGCTCGTCATCCTCGCCGGCTTGGCCGGCGCCGCGCGCTCGGAGGCGGCTGAAACCATGTACTGGAACAACTACGGAGCCACTCCGCCTTCGATCGGATTCGCCGGTCTCGACGGCAGCGGCGGCGGTTCCCTCAACCTGAGCGGCGCGGCACTGAAAGAACCTGAAGGGATGGCCTACGACAGCGTCACCAACCGCCTGTTCGTCGCCGGGAGCAACGGGATCACCGCCATCAATCTCGACGGCAGCGGTGCGAGCGTCTTCGCGCCCCCTGGCGCGCCGGTCGAAAGCCCGCAGGGTCTGACGCTCGACCCCGCGACTCGAATGATCTACTGGATCAACGCGACTGCCAAGACCATCTCAAGGGCGAACCTCGATGGAAGCTCGGGCGGCCTCTTGAACACCGCGGGAACTGAAGTCGAAGCCTACCGACTGGCAATTGACCCGTCCGCCGGCCGTGTCTACTGGTTCCAGGGCACGGTCCCCGGCCAAGAAATCATGTACGCGAATACGAACGGCAGCGGCGTCGGCTCGATCAGCACTGCCGGCGCGACGCCGAACACCTTCGCCTCCGGTATTGCCGTCGATCCCGCCGGCGGTCGTATCTATTGGGTCAATTACATCCCGAAATCCAGCACGAATGACGTGTCCCACGCGAACCTCAACGGATCCGGCGGCGGCGCCGATATCCCCGCCGGCAGCGTTCCCTACAACGATCCCTACGGCCTGACGCTCGATCCCACCATTGGCCAGATCCGCTGGGCCAATTACGAAAACAAGACTGAAGCGAAAGGCGCGTTCGGGTTCCTCAACCTGGCTGGAGGGGGAGGCGGAATCAATATCGCCACCGCGCCGCTTAGCGAACCCCAGGATCCGCTGATCCTAAAAACGCCGAGCGGCATCGGCGCGCCCGCGGTGACGCGCTCGAAAACCTCCCGCGTGGCGCTGAGCTGCTCGCCGGGGGTCTGGGGCGCCGATTACCCCGGCTCCTTCGTCTACCAGGCGCCGCGCTCCCTCGCTTACCAATGGAGCAACAACGGTGCCCCGATTGCCGGCGCCACCGCGGCGACCCTGACGGCGAAATCGGCAGGCGAATACTCCTGCACGGTTACGGCGACCAACCAGGAGGGCTCCACCGCTCAGATCAGCGCTCCGCTCAGCGTCAAAGCGGCGAAGCTGAAGCTGACGACGAAGAAGGTGGCCAGGGCGAAGGCCGGCAAGCTCGCGACCTTCAAGCTCAATGCCGCCAACCAGGGCGACCTCGGGACGGTCAACGCCCAGGTCTGCGTCAAGCTCCTCGGTGCCTCGAAGAAAGCGCTGAAGGCGCCACGGTGCAGGAGGCTCGGCAAAATCGTCGGAGCCAAGAAGAAAGGGGGGACGCTGAAGCTGAAGGTCAAGCCGTCGGCTGACCCCGGCTCCTACAAGCTGAAGTTCATCTTCAAGGGGGCCTCCGGCAAGGCGATCAAGGCGAAGGTCGTGGTCCTCGGCTGAGCGCGGCTATGGTTCGCGCCGTGAGGCGTCTGTTCAGAGCGGCATTGGTGGCGATGGTGGCGATGGCGCTGTTGCCGGCGAGATCGAGATCGGCAAGTCCGGGGCGATGTCGACGCTGCGGATCGAGCCGCTTGACGGCAGCGCCGTGGCCACCCTGGTCGGCGGTTCGACCGCCGACGATCCCTGGTCGCTAGAGCTGATCTCCCTGCTGGATCCCACCTCGTCCCAGGCGGAGGTCGGCTGATGGGCCTCTTCTTCAAAAAGACGAAGCCGGCCGCCGACCTCAGCCGCGACGGGATCCGCTGCACCGCGACCGTCGAGCACTGCGCCTCAAGGTGCGGTTGCGGGTCGAGCCCCTGACCGGCGAGCCCTACGCGGTCGGGCAGCACCGTCGAGGTATTGGTCGACCCCGACGACGCCGACCGGCTGGCGATCGACTGGGATGGCGCCCACGAGGAGGGGACGATCGGCGCGATGTTTGCCGACAACCCGCTCGCCCTTAGTCGCTTCCTGAGCCGGGGGCTCAGGCGAGCGCGCGACGCAGCGCCGGGGCGAGGTCGCCTTTGCGAGCAACCGAGACGCTGCCGAGCTCGAGCCAGTCGCTGAGCAGTCGCAGCTCCTCGGCCAGCTCTTTCGCGACGAGGCCGGTGTCGACGTCCGGCTCGGCGAAGGCGCCGCGCACCCGCAGCACGCCCTTCTGGCGGTCGCTCTTGAGGTCGACCCGCGCGACCAGGCGGTTGCCGAGCAGGAAGGGGAGGACGTAGTAGCCGTAGACGCGTTTCGGCGCCGGCACGTAGATCTCGATCCGGTAGCGGAAGCCGAAGAGGCGCTCGGTTCGCTCGCGCGCCCAGACGAGGGAGTCGAACGGGGTCAGCAGCGCCCGCGCCGCCGCGGTCCGGCGCATACCCTGCGGCCGCTCGGCCGAGAGGTAGGCGGGCTGGCGCCAACCCTCGACCCGCACGGGGACCAGGCCGCCGTCCTCGGCCAGCTCGGTGACGCGGGCCTTCGACTCGGCGCGGGGGAGACGGAAGTAGTCCCCGAGATCGGGCTCGGTTGCCACTCCCAGCCGCTTTGCCGCGATCAGGATCAGCTGCCGCTGCGCCTCCTCCTCCGAGGGCGTCGGCGCCTCGAGGACCTGCCGCGGCAGCACCCGCTCGGGCAGGTCGTAGAGGCGCTCGAAGTTGACCCGCCGCGCCGCGCAGACCCGTCCCGCGAAGAACAGGTACTCGAGTGCCGTCTTCTCTTCGCTCCAGTTCCACATCTCGCCCGGCTCCCGCTTACGTCCCTTCCTCGCCAGGTCCGAAGCCCGGAGCGGCCCGCGCTTGCGGACCATGTCGAGCACGAACTCGAGCAGCTCCGGCTGCTCAGCGGCCACCCGGGCCACGCCTTTCCAGGCCAGCGCACCCGCTCGTTCCATCCGCCAGCGCAGCAGCGGCTGCAGCTCGACCGGCAGCAGCGAGGCCTCGTGCCCCCAGTACTCGATCAGGTCGCGCTGCCCCGCCCGCCCGCTCTTCCCGCCCGGGTTCTCGTGCCAGGCCAGCCGGTCGAGCGCCTGTCGCGGATAGGGACCAAGCCGGGAGAAGACAGGCATGTAATGGGAGCGGCAGAAGACGTTGACGGAGTCGAGCTGCAGCAGTCCGACATCGTCGATCGCCCGCCGCAGGTGCCTGGCGTCCACCCGCCCGCTCGGCCGCGGCCGGCCGAAGCCCTGCGCGGCGACCGCCAGCCGCCGGGCCTGCTTCGAGCTGAGGTCGAACTCGGGGCCGCTCGCCATCGGGCGATTCTCCAGCAGGGGAGAGGAGCTTGGGCAGGAGCCGCCCAGGCGGGACCCGTCAGCTGCGCGCCGGGGGGTGTCAGACGACCCGAACGTTCCCCCGCATGTAGCCGTTCTGGTTCATCGCCCATGGGTCGCAGGGGATCGCGCAAAGCCATTCGTACAGGCCGGCCTTGGCCGGGGCGTGAATGGTGAAGGTCGTCACCGCGGGCTTCGACTTCGAGCCGGCGGCAATGGCGACGTTGGCGCCGAGACCCGGGGCGGTAAAGGAGTGCTCGCCTTCGTCGTAGTTGTAGACGGTCACCTTGACGACTGCGCCGGCCTTGACCGAGAAGTCGGCCGGTAGGAAGGCGTCGTGCCAGGTCCCTTCGGGGCCCATCCTGGCGTGCTCTTCGTCGCTTTTGACCACCAATTTCACGTTTTCGATCGGCTGCGAGGTCGGCGCCATCTGGGCGCTCGTCGTCATCATCGAGTTGGAGGCCGCGTTGTTGTCGCTGACTTTGAACGCGACTGCGAGCAGGGCCCCGATCGAGATCCAGGGCAAGCGTCGCGATGAACAGGGTGAAACCGCGGTCGGAACTCCGGGGCTCGTTGGCTGGCATGGCTCCTCCTCGAAGTCGTCGCTGCCGGTTTGACGGGTGTGTCCATCCAATGTCGTCGGGATCGCCACTCGCCACATCCGCGGTTCTCCATTGGCCGGGAGGGGAGAACTACCCAGTCCGGCCTGGCCCAGGCACGGGACGGTGCCTTAGCCGGGCGCCGGCATCCCCCGAGCCGCTCATGCGATCCTGAGACATGCCCGGCGACGGACCGATCTGGATCCAGCGGACGATCCGCCTCGAGCCGCGCCCGCGTGGTTTCCACCTCGTCACCGCGGAGGTGCTCGAGGCGCTCCCCGAGCTGCGCGAGGTGTCGGTCGGGATCCTCCAGTTGCTGATCCAGCACACCTCGGCCTCGCTGACGTTGAGTGAGAACGCCTCGCCGGCAGTGCGGCGGGACTTCGAGAGCTGGTTCGACCAGGCGGTGCCCGAACGCGCCCCGTACTGGACCCACACGCTCGAGGGCGACGACGACATGCCGGCCCACGTCAAGGCGGCGCTGCTCGGCCCGTCGCTGACGCTGCCATTGAGTGGCGGCCGTCCCGCGTTCGGGACCTGGCAGGGGGTCTACCTCTGCGAGCATCGCGACCATGGCGGCCCACGCTCGCTGGTGGCAACGGCCTGGGGCGAGTCCGGCGATTCCGCCGCTTGACCTGGAGCCGTCCGGGTAGCACGATCAGACAATCCCAAAGGAGGTCGGCATGAGCCGGTTCTGGCACCCCTTCTCCAACATGGCCGAGACGACGAGTAACGGCCGGGTGGTCTTCACCCGCGGTCGCGACTGCACGATCGTCGACGTCGAGGGCAACGAGTACTTCGATGCGACCGCCGGCCTCTGGTACTGCGCCGTCGGCCACGGTCGCCGGCGGATCGCCGATGCGATCGGCCGCCAGGCCGCCGAGCTCGCCGCCTGCACCTGCTTCGACGTCTACGCCAGCGACGTCACCCTGCGGCTCGCCGACCGCATCGCCGACAACTCGCCGGTCGACGATCCCCGGGTCTTCCTCACCAGCGGCGGCTCCGACAGCATCGACACCGCAGGCAAGATCATCCGCCGCCACTTCACCCTGCGCGACCAGCCGCAGAAGACGATGATGATCGCCCGCGAGAACGCCTACCACGGGATGCATGCCTACGGCACCTCACTGGCCGGGATCCCCGCCAACCACGACGGCTGGGGGACGCTGATCCCGGAAGTCGCCCAGATCGGCGCCTTCGACCTCGAGGCGCTGGAGCGGACGATCCTCGAGCTCGGCGCCGACCGGGTTGCCGCCTTCTTCGCCGAGCCGGTGATCGCCGCCGGCGGCATCTTCCCGCCGCCCGAAGGCTACCTGCGCCAGGCGGCCGCGATCTGCCGCCGCCACGGCGTGCTGCTCGTCTGCGACGAGGTCGTGACCGGCGTCGGCCGGCTCGGCCAGTGGTCGGCGAGCGAGCGCTTCGGCGTCCGCCCGGACCTGATGGTGATGGCCAAGGCGCTGACCTCCGGCTACCAGCCGCTCGGCGCGGTCATCGTCTCCGGCGCCGTCGCCGAGCCCTTCTACGCCGGCGAGGGCGAGTGGCTCAAACACGGCTACACCTACTCCGGGCACGCCACCGCCTGTGCGGCGGCGATGGAGAACCTCGACATCATCGAGGAGGAGGCGCTGTTCGACCGGGTCGCGGCGCTCGAGACCAAGCTGCCGTCCCTGCTCGGGCCGCTGGCCGAGCTCGAGTGCGTCAGCGAGGTCCGCACCGCCGGGCTGCTGGCGGCGATCCAACTCGACACGGCCGAGCTCGAGCGCCGCGGCACCAGCGGCGCCGAGGTCAACGTCGGCTGCCGGGAGCGCGGTCAGATCACCCGCCTGCTCGCCTGCGGGGCGCTGCAGTTCTCGCCGCCTTACACCGCCACCGAGGAGCAGATCGGGCGCTTCGGCGAGGCGGTCGAGGATGCGGTGACCGCGGTCTCCCGGCGCTCGCCGCCGGCGCTCGCGTGACAGTCTCCCCTGTCGTGGCCTCGATCCGCAAGGAGATCCTTATCGACGCCCCGCCCACGGACGCCTGGGACGCGCTCCGCGACCGGGGTGCGATTCACCAGCGCCTGGTCCCCGGCTTCGTCGTCGACGCCTGGCTCGACGGCGGCGACCGGATCGTCACCTTCTTCAACGGCCTCGAGGCACGCGAGGACTAGTGCGAGATCTAGGCTAATCTGGCGCGATGCGCTCGTCCAAGCTCAGAATGTCGGCTGCTCTTGCGACGAGCGTCGCCGCGCTCGCAGTGACCGCCGCGCCGGCGCTGGCAGTCGACGAGATCGCCTATCGCTGCGATGGCGAAGCCGACATCTGCCTGATGAATCCCGAATCGCCGAGCGCGATTACCAACCTCACCGATAACGGGAGCGCGGCTTACGAGGAACATCCCACCTGGTCCCCTGACGGCAGCAGGCTCGCGTTCGAGAGCACCTTCGCCGGTAGTCAGAACATCTTCGTGATGAGGCCCGACTCCGGTGAAGCGAGCAACCTCGCCGTGCAGGTCACGCACTACACCGAACCCACCGGCGGGATCACCGACCTCGCCTGGTCGCGAGATGGGACGAGGATCGCGTTCGCGCACAAGATCTCCTACCCCGCCGACTACGGCGTCTTCACCGCCGCGGCCGACGGCAGCAGCGCGACCCCGCGCACGATCGCCGCTGAAGGCGAACACCCGACCTGGGCACCGGACGGCCTGCGCCTCGCCTACTCGAAAGGGCAGCAGGTCTACCTGGTCAACTCCGACGGCACTGGGACGGCCCCGCTGCCAGGTGGCACCGGACACTCTCCGAACTGGTCGCCCGACGGGGTGCAGATCGCCTTCGACCAGATCAATCCGGAACAGCATGATCCGTTCGTCGATCTGCGCATGGTCGCCGGCGGCTGCGGCGCGTCGCCGGTCTCGGTGCCGTTGAGCTACTCGCAGTTCAGCTTCGCCGAATGGTCTCCGGACGGATCGAAGCTGGCCTACCGCGCCGACAACGACGGCAATCTCAGCGTCATCGGCCGCTATGGCGGGGCCGCGACGCCGCTCGCCACCGCAACCGGCGTGGCGATGCCCACGCCGCCGTCCTGGTCGCCGGACGGTTTGCGAGTCGTCTTCAGCGCGCACTGGTACGTGAGTCCGGGAGGTACCGGCAACGAAGGCGAGGACGTGTATATGGAGAACACGAACGGGTCCGGCTCGCTGCAGAAACTCACCACGGGCGGGAGAAACTATTACGCGGTCTGGCGTCCCGATCCGCTGCGCACCCCCTTCGTGCCGATCGTCTGCCACTCGCCGGCTCCCGCTCCAGGGAGTCCCGGACCGACCCCCGAAGCAACCCGCAAGCCGACGATCGTCTGGATCACGAAACGGATCCCCTGGACCCCCGGGCGCCCGATATTCATGGCCAGCTACGGGTGCGGTGGCCTGACCTGCGCGGTCGTGACCCAGGGGACGGCGCGGTACGCCGCGCCGATCCTGCCGCGGGCCGCCGGCTTTGCCCTCCTGGCCAAGCCCAAGCACGGCAAGAACAAGCCGAAACCGATCGTCGTCGGGCGCGGCAAGATGACGGTGCCGGGCGGCGCGACGCGTCCGTTGACGATGAAGCTGACCGCGAAAGGGATCGGCCTGCTCAAAAAGCTCGGCAAGCTGACGATCGACGTCACCGTCACCACCACCGTGCCCGGCAGCCCCAAGGTCGTGCAAAAGAAAAAGATCCAGGTGTACGTGAAGCCGGCGAAGGGCAAGCACTGAGGGTCGCGTGAGGGGCGCTCAACCCTTCGGGTGGGCCAGTTCCCGGGCTTCGGCGTCGGCGATCTTCTTCGCCCGCCGGATCGACTCGGTCAGCGTGCCGATGTCGTAAACACCCTGGTGGCGGCGTCCGTTGATGAAGAAGGTCGGCGTTCCGGAGACGCCGCTGCTGTCGGCGCTGGCGACGTCCTCGGCGACCCGGCCGCGGTAGTGGCGGCGGCGCACGTCCTCTTCGAGCCGGGCGGAGTCGAGGCCGAGCTCCTGGGCGTAACGGCTGACGTCATCGAGATCGAGCTCACCCTGGTGCTCCATCAGGGTGTCGTGCATCTCCCAGAACGAGCCCTGCGCGCTGGCCGCCTCCGAGGCCTCGGCCGCCAGCTGTGCGTGCGGGTGGACGTCGCTGAGCGGCAGGTGGCGGAAGACGTAGCGCAGGCCGTCGCCCTTGTTCAGGGCCAGCAGCTCGCGGATCGTCGGCTCGGCCCGGCCGCAGTAGGGGCACTCGAAGTCGGCGTACTCGACCAGGGTCACCGGGCCGTCGGCGTCGCCGCGGATGTGGTCGCGCTCGGAGTCGACGTCGTCGGAGAGGTCGATGATCGCGTCCGCGGTGCGGCGTAGCTGGTCGAGGCGGCGGCTGGCGGGGATCATCTTCGCCGCGCCGCGGAACACCGCCAGCGCCAGCAGCGGTGAGATCAGGGCGGCGACGAGGATGCCGATCTTCGCCTCTTCCAGCTCGGCACCGGTGAAGGCGAGGCTGGCGATCAGGAAGGAGACGGTGAAGCCGACGCCGGCGGCGGCGCCGGTGCCGAGCAGGCCGGGCCAGGTGATCGTCAGCTTGCCGCCGCCGAAGATCCGCCGGGTCGAGATCCAGGGCGCGGCGAAGATGCCGAGTGGCTTGCCGACGACGTAGGCGAGGACGAGCCCGATCGTGATCGGCGAGGAGACCGCGTCGGAGACGAGGCCGCCGGTGAGGTGGATGCCGGCATTGGCGAGCGCGAAGAGGGGCACGATCACGTAGCTGGTCCAGGGATGCAGGGAGTACTGCAGGCGCTCGTTCGGCGAGATCGCCTCGGCCAGGCTGCGCCGCGCCGAGGAGGCGAGGCCGGGCGTCGGCTGCTCGCGGAACTCGCGGGTCAGGTCGGTCGCCCGCTCGAGCTCGTGGCGCGAGGGCGGGTAGGCGGTGGTGACGAGGCCGATCGCGAGGCCGGCGATCACCGGGTCGATCCCCGACTCGTACATCGCGACCCAGATCGCGGTGCCGACCACGACCGCGACCGGGCCGCGCCTGCTGGGCAGGAAGCGCAACAGGGCGAGGACCGCGAAGAGGGCGATCGCGATCGCCAGCGCCATCGTGTCGACCGAGTCGGTGTAGGCGATGACGATGATCGCCAGCGCGACGAGATCGTCGACGACGACCAGGGTGAGGAGGAAGACCCGCAGCCGGGTCGAGCCGGTCGGCGCGGCGAGGGCGAGGACTCCGAGCGCCAGCGCCGTGTCGGTCGACATCGCCACTCCCCAGCCGCCGGCCCCGTCGCCGCCGGCGTTGAACACCAGGTAGATGCCGACCGCCGCGACGATCCCGCCCAGTGCCGCCGCCGCCGGGATCCAGACCCGGGTCCGCTCGCGCAGCTCGCCGAGGTCGAGCTCGCGTTTGGCCTCGAGGCCGACGACGAGGAAGAACAGCGTCATCAGGCCCTGGTTGACCCAGGTCCGCAGGTCGGCGTTGATCCCGTGCGAGCCGACCCTGATCATCAGGTGGGTGGACCACAGTTCGCGGTAGCCACTGAAGTCGATGTTCGCCCAGGCGAGAGCCGCCATCACCGCGGCGACGAGGACGACGGCGCTGCCGGTCTCGGTGCCGAGGAAGTCGCGCACCGGCGTCGCCAGGTTACGGCTCCAGGCGGTGCGGTCGCTGTTCGGCTGTGGAGAGTCGGCCAAGTGGCTACCAGGCGCCGACGCGCGCCTTGTCCCAGAGGTCGACCTCGCCGCCGCCGTCGAGCCGGTCGATCTCCGCCAGCTCCTGCGCCGAGAGCGAGAGGTTGTCGAGGGCGTCGACGTTCTGCTCGAGCTGCTCGACCGAGGAGGCGCCGATCACCAGCGAGGTCATCCGCTCGTCGCGCAGCGCCCAGGCCAGCGCCAGCTGGGCAAGGCTCTGGCCGCGCCGCGCCGCGATCTCGTTCAGCGTTCGCAGGCGCTCGATCATCTCCTCGCTGAGCCAGGCTCTGTCCAAGGTCTTGTCCTGGGCGGCGCGCGAGTCGTCCGGGATCCCGTCGAGGTAGCGGCCGGTCAGCAGGCCCTGGGCGAGGGCGGTGAAGCCGATCACGCCGATCTGCAGCTCGCCTGCCGCCTCGAGCAGGCCCTCGTCCTCGATCCAGCGGTTCAGCATCGAGTAGGAGGGCTGGTGGATCAGCAGCGCCGTGCCGAGCTCGCGCAGGATCGCCTCGGCCTGGCGGGTGCGCTCGGCGTCGTAGGAGGAGATGCCGACGTAGAGCGCCTTGCCCTGGCGCACGGCGCTGTCGAGCGCGCCCATCGTCTCCTCCAGCGGCGTCGAGGCATCGAGCCGGTGCGAGTAGAAGACGTCGACGTAGTCGAGGCCCATCCGGGTCAGCGACTGGTCGAGCGAGGCGAGCAGGTACTTGCGCGAGCCGCCGCCCTGGCCGTAGGGGCCGGGCCACATGTCCCAACCGGCCTTGGTCGAGATCACCATCTCGTCGCGGTAGGGGCCGAAGTCCTCGCGCATCAGGCGCCCGAAGTTGATCTCCGCCGCCCCGTATGGCGGTCCGTAGTTGTTGGCCAGGTCGTGATGGGTGATACCGAGGTCGAAGGCCCGGCGCGAGATCGCCTGCTGAATCTCGAAGGGGCGGTCGTCGCCGAAGTTGTGCCAGTAGCCGAGCGAGAGGACCGGCAGGTCGAGTCCCGAGCGCCCGCAGCGGCGGTACTTCATCTTTCCGTCGTAGCGCTCCGGGTGGGCGGCGTAGGTCATCGGTTGCTCCTCAGGTAGGGCGGACTACGGCTCGGGGCGATTCCTGCCGATTCAGAAGGGTGAAGTTACATAACCGGCGGCCGCCCGAAGCGAGCAAGGTCGGGGGCCGCAATCGCACCGTCATCCGTGCGCTGGCACCCTCGCCGGGCTAGGGACGTCCCTCCACCTGGGAGCGCGCTAGTACCCGACCGGGTGACGGACGACGAAGCCCTTGGGGTAGGGCGGTTCGGCATGCCAGCGGGGGCCGGTGGTGCCGGCGAGGTCGCCGCCGGTGTCCCAGCGCAGCCCGGCGATCACCGCGTAGACGTGCTTGCGGTTGGCGTAGATCGTGATCCAGGTGCCCGGCCCGGGTTCGCCCCAGGTCGTGAACGAGCCGGAGACCAGCGGTGCTTCGAGCAGGCCGCCGCCGTGAAGGGCGTAGCTGACCGAGCCGGAGCAGTCGTAGCCGCGGTCCCACCAGCGCCCGTGGCCGCCGCCCCAGACGTAGGGGGTGCTGCGGATCCGGTTCGCGGCGGCGATTGCCTGAGTGACCGCCGGCGGAGCGTCAGGCGGAGCGATCGCCTTTTCCCCGACCAGGGTCGAGACGCCCGGTTCGCCGGCCGGCGTTTCCACCGGGACGGGTTCGCTCGCCGAGGAAAAGCCTCCGGAGGCGGCCTGAGCGCTGCCGAGCAGGGCGCCGGAACCGAAGCAGGCAAAAAGGACGACCGCGGCGAGCAGGGTGGTTGCGATTCGCTGCCTCACCCTTGATGCATCGGGCGCCGGAGACGGCGGTTGAGACCTGCATCGTGCGGCCCAGCCGCCCGGGAGGGGTCAGCTCGGTCGTTCGGAGGCGTCGCGCTCGCGGACGGGGTTCGGCTCCGGTGCCTGCTCGGCCGAGCGCGGGCCGGCGAACTGCCCCACCCGGGAGGGGGCGAGTTCGCGCTTGACCAGGCGGCGGAGGAAGAAGTTGCAGGCGACGACGTGGATCCGCGACTGGGTCTGGACGTAGATCCGCCGCGAGAGGCCGGTCAGCGCCGGGTAGTAGTTCGCCACCTCGACCGAGATGAGCAGGCGAACCCGTTCCTTCTCGGGCTCGTCGCGGCGCTGGATGTCGATCTCCAGGTAGCCGTCGCCGTCGCGGCCGCGGCCGGAGACGAGCAGCCCCCGGGCGATCCGCCAACGGACGATGCCGCGGCCACGGTCCATCTCGTATTCGGGCGCCTTGAAGGTGAGCAGCGGCAAGCGGCGCGTGAGCAGCACGACCGAGCGCTCGGTCTCCGTGTAGTCGACGTGCATCAGGCCGAGGGTGAAGCGCCGCAGGGTGATCCAGTAGGTGCGGGCGACGCGCTCGAGATGCTCGGGATCCCAGAGGCCTTCGATCGCCGCGGCGGGGAGGATGATCTCGGCGCCCTGGCGCGAGGTGACCGCGCCGGTCTCCGAGTCGAGCGAGGTCTCGTCGGTCGGCGTCTGGAGGATCGCGCCGGGAATTGCCTGCGACGCTCGCCGTTCCCGCCAGCGATCGATCGGCCCGGCCATCTGGCCATGCTAGTCGCGCCCCTCCTTCGGCCAGTGACGGCCCGCCCCGCCGATCGGTGCTGCATCGGGGCGGATGTCGGCGGAACTACGATCCCGTCTCGCTCCGCGGAAACCCGGGAGCGCCATCTCACGTTCTCGTCCCCGCCACCGTTTTCAACGTGAGGACCCCGACAGAAGGACGCGATGGGCAAAGAAAGACTCAGCTGGACGATCCACGAGGGCCCGATCGGGCCGCTGACGGTGGTTGCGGCAGCGAGCGGGATCACCAACATCCACTTCTCGGGCACCGCCCCGCGACTGCCGCAGGAGGCGAGGCGCCCGCTGCCCGAGGTGGCGGCCCAGCTCGACGCCTACTTCGGCGGCGAGATGCAGGGCTTCGATCTCGATCTCGATCTGCACGGCGCACCGCTGCAGCGAGCGGTCTGGGAGCGGCTGCTCGAGATCCCCTACGGGAAGACGACGACCTACGGCGGGCTCGCACGGGCGCTTGACGAGTCCCTCTATCCGGCCGGCGTCGAGCCCCACCTGCGGGCGCGGGTCGTCGGCCAGGCGGTCGGGCGCAACCCGGTCCCGGTCCTCGTCCCCTGTCACCGGGTGATCGGCGCCGACGGCTCGCTGACCGGCTATTTCGGCGGCCTCGAGCGCAAGCGCGTGCTGCTCGAGCTGGAGGGCTGGAGCGGCGTGCGTAAGAGCGCCGTCGGGGGCCGGGCGGAGGGTCAGCTGGCGTTGGGAGTGGAGATCTCCGAGGAGGTCAGGGACGGCGAGGCGGCAGCAACCTGAAGGCGGTGATGCCGTCGCAGCCGATGGTCCGGCCGCCGACCAGTTCGACGGTCCCATTGAAGCTCGGCACCGTCGGCCCCTCGCTGACCGCCGCCAGCGAGCCGGTCTCGCTGCCGTCGGAGTTCTCGATTTCGATCCAGACGGCGCCCTCCCGGCGTCTGCGGATCTCCGCCAGCGAGCGGTGAAACCAGGGCGCAGCCTCGTTATCGGGCCCGTGGTAGCGGACGCCGATCGCGAAATCGGACCTACGCATGAGTTGCCGCCCCCGTTAGTGCCATCCTCCCGGAGGACATTAGTCTCATTTGCAACTAAGTGCCTCGCCCCCCCCGGAGCCGGGGGCTCAGATGCCAGGCCCGAGCGAGTCGGGTTCGCCGGCGTCGGCCGGCGAGGTGGGCTCGACCGGATCCTCGTCGGAACCCGGCTCGCCGGGGACCGGTTCGGCGGGAGCCGAGCCGGGTGAGGGCGCGGAGGGCTTCTGATCGTGGGAAGGCTGTTTGGGCAGCGTCGGTTTCGGCGGCGCCGCCGGCGGGTTCGGAAACGGCTCCTCCCGCCCGACCTGCTCCTCGTCCAGTTCGCTCACGGCCGCAGCGTACGGGTTCGGGCTCGCGTCCGAAGGCCGGTCGCGAGCTAGCCTTGCGGGCGAAGACCAACGAAGGGAGTGCCGATGCTGTCGTGGCTGGCCGGAAAGATGATTGCCCGCAACATGAGCTCGATGCGGGAGGGTGACGTCGGGCCGACGCTGGCGATGGACGCCGAGGACATCCGCTTCAGCTTCCCCGGCGAGAGCTCGTTCGCGCCGGGCGCGAGCAACAAGCGCGAGCTGCGCGAGTGGCTCCAACGCTTCGCCAGCCTCGACCTGCAGATCTACCCGGAGGAAGTGGTCCTCAAGGGGTTCCCCTGGCGGCAGACGATCTGTGTCCGCGGCTACATCCATCTCGACGATCCCGAAGACGGGCGGGTATACGACAACCGCTATGTGATCTGGGGCCGGATCGCCTGGGGCAAGCTGCGTGAGTACGAGGTCTACGAGGACACCGAAAAGAGCCGGCAGCTCGACGAGTACCTGGGCCGCACCGGCAAGAGCTAGCGCGCGAGGTGGCCGGGTCGGCGAAGAAGGCAAAGGCAGAGGCGGCGGTCCGCGCCACCGTCCGCGGCCGGGTCCAGGAAGTCGGGTTCCGCGAAGCGACCCTGGGTCGCGCGCGTGAGCTCGGCGCCCTGGGCTGGGTGCGCAATGCCGAAGACGGCAGCGTCCTCATCCACGCCGAGGGCTCGCAGGCGGCGGTCGACGGGCTCCTTGCCTTCCTCGGCGACGGTCCGCCGGGGGCGGCGGTCGACGAGGTCGCGGTCGAGCCGGTCAAGGCCGAGGGCCACGAGCAGTTCGCCGTCCGCGGCGTCGACGCCGGCGTCTTCGTCGTCCAGGAGCACGCCGCCACCGCGCACCATTTCGATCTCCGGCTCGAGGTCGACGGCACGATGCGCTCCTGGGCCGTGCCCAAGGGCCCGTCGATGGACCCGGCGGTCAAACGCCTCGCGGTCGAGGTCGGCGACCACGACGTTTCCCACAACGAGTTCGAGGGACCGACCGCGGGCGGCGGCGTGATCGTCTGGGACCGCGGCGGCTACGAGCAGGGCGGCCGGGTGGCGTGGCCGCAGGCGCTCGAGCGCGGCCACGCCGTCTTCGTCCTCCACGGTGAGAAGCTGCGCGGCGGCTTCGCCCTGCAGCGCACTCGCCCCGGCGAGAAGCCGCAGTGGCTGCTGATCAAGCGCCGCGACGACGAGGCCCAGCCGGGTACCGACGTCGTCGCCGAACAGCCGCACTCGGTGCTCGGCGGCAGCACGCTCGAGGAGCTGATCGCTGCGGGATAGGGAGGACCGGCGGCTACTCGGCGAGCGCGGCCAGCGTCGCCGCCACCGACTCGGCGCTCGCCTGTGGTTCGTAACCACCCTCGAGGACGACGCCGAGCGGGGCGCCGGCGCTGGTGGCGAAATCGCGCATCTGGCGACTCATGCGTGCGAAGGACTCGGTCGCCAGCTCGCAGCCGGCCAGCGGGTCGGCGGTGTGGGCGTCGTAGCCGGCGGAGATCAGCACCAGGTCGGGCCGGAAGCGCTCGGCGGCGGGGACGACGACATCCTCGACCAGCGGCAGCCAGGTCTCCTCGCCCGACCCCGCCGGCACCGGCAGGTTGATCGTGAAGCCCTCGCCGGGACCGATGCCGGTTTCGGTGCGGGCCCCGGTGCCGGGGAAGATTCCGGCCTGGTGGATGCTCGCGTAGAGGACGTCATCGCGCTCGCGGAAGGCCGCCTCGGTGCCGTTCCCGTGGTGGACGTCCCAGTCGAAGACGAAGACCCGCCCGGCGCCGAGCTCGGCGATCGCCAGGGCCGCGGCGACGGCGACGGTGTTGAAGAGACAGAAGCCCATCGCCTGTTCCGGTTCGGCGTGGTGGCCCGGGGGCCGCACCGCGCAGAAGCCGCACCTGGCCTCGCCGCCGAGCAGGGCGCGGGTCATCTCGCAGGCACCGCCGGCGGCGTGCAGCGCAGCCTGGTAGGAGGCCGAACCGACCGCGGTGTCGACGTCGATCGGCCCGCCGCCCGCCTCGCAGAGCTCGCGGATGCGCTCGACGTGGGCGCGGCTGTGGACGAGCTCCAGCTCCGCCTCACCCGCTGCCGGCGCCGGCCGCCGCTCCCAGCCGAGCCAGTCGAGCCGCTCGAGGTGGGCCTCGAGCACGCGCAGCCGCTCGGGGTTCTCGGGGTGCCCCGGCAGCTCGGTCCGCGGATCGTGCTCCAGGCAGGCCGGGTGGCTGAAGTAGACCATCGGCGCGACTGTAGTGGGAGGGGATAGGTTGCGCGGGTGGCGGTGAGGATCGACGAGCTGACGGTGGCCGACTCGCCGGCGCCCTGGTCGGCGCTCGGGTTCGAGCTGGACGGCGATACCTGTGTCTGCGGCGAGCTGCGGATCCGCCTCGGCGCGGCCGCGGGCAAGGGGCTCGTCGGCTGGTCGCTGCGGGGTGCGGAGGCGACCGAGCTCGACGGCTTGCCGACGAGGTGCTCCGAGCGTCCGCCGCCCAGTCCGCAAGGCGAACACCCCAACGGCGTCACTCGCCTCGATCACCTGGTGGCGATCACCCCGGCGCTCGACCGCACCGTCACCGCTCTGAGCGCCGCCGGCCTCGATTTGCGCCGGATCCGCGAGGAGCCGACCCCCGCCGGCGCCCCGCGGCAGGCATTCTTCCGCCTCGGCGCGACGATCCTCGAGGTGGTCCAGGAGCCACCCGAGGCGATCGAGCGCGGCGGCGGCGCCGAGCGGTCGGCCTTCTTCTGGGGCCTCGCCTTCCTCGCCCCCGATCTCGACGCCACCGTCGCCGGGCTCGGCGAGCGCGTCAGCGAGGCCCGCGCCGCGGTCCAGCCCGGCCGCCGGATCGCGACCCTGCGCCGCTCCGCCGGCCTGGCGCTACCGGTGGCGTTGATCAGCCCGGTCGCCTAAGAGGGGCCAGCAAATCCGGCGCCGGCCGCGTCCCGCGGTTCCTTTTGCACCCATAGCGTCGATAAGTAACCACGGAACGCCAAGACCCGGAGACTGGGAGCGGATGTGGTCCGGGGAGTCGGGTGGACCTCGCCAAGCCTCCCCGCAGTTCGCGCAGGTGGGGTCCACCC
>JACDGU010000082.1 GCA_013821475.1 Solirubrobacterales bacterium | reverse complement strand
GCGCGCAGCAGCGCGCCGACGGCAACCGCGTGAGCGGCGAACATCGAGTCGCTCTCCAGCAGCAGCTCGCCGTTGAGGAACACCTCGGCGACGGTGGCGATACCACCGAGCCGCAGCAGCACCTCCTCCCCCGGCGCCGCCGGTGCGGCGCGGAACTCGGTGCGGAACCACCAGTCCTCGGCGTCGAGGTCGCTCGGCTCGCCGGGTCGCCAGCGACCGGCCGCCACCAGCGCCGCGGCGGCGGTCCCCGGCACGCGTGCCGCGATCCAATCGAGGTCGGCGGTGGTCGCCGGCCCTGAGTGCGCACCGGGGGCGCTGGGGGCAGCCGACCAGCCTTCGTCCAGCAGCAGCTCCGAGTCGCCCTCGACGCGGACGCGGGGCAGCGTCAGCGCCGTGGAGCCGGGCTCATGCGAGGGCATCGTCCAGCTTCGCGAAGGCCTCGTCCCAGGCCGTCGCCAGGTTTGCGATCGCCGGAGCCGGGTCGAACTCGCGGCGGCGTGCAAGCTTGAAGGAGAGCGTCTTGCAGCCCTCGACGATCTCCCGCATTGAAGCGGCGGCGCCCTCGCCGGCCTCGCCGAGCACCCACTCGACGTGATCGGCCCCTGCCTCGAAGGCCGAGCCGACCATCCTCACGGTGGCGAAGGCGTAGTCGTGGTAAGCGGCGGCGTCGCCCTCGAGCAGGCGCGGCAGGTCGCGGGCGAGCTGCTCGCCGAAGCCGAGGAACGGGTTTCGCGACGGCCGCCGGGCGGCGTTCTCGGCAAGCATCTGGCGCGCGGCCCGGCGCAGGTCCTCACCCAGCAGCCGCGGCCCCGCGTCGAGGCGGGCGAGCTCGGTGTAGGGCGGCAGCACGTCGCTGGAGAACTCACGGCCGAGGCGGAAGACGCCGCGGTAGTCCTCGCCCTCGAGCTCGTAGTAGCCGGCGCCGTGGAAATAGCGCAACCGCTCGCCGCCGGGGTCGATCGACTCGGCAATCACCGAGCTCTTGACGTGCTCGTTGCGGTAGCTGGTGGCGGCGGTATCGGGCAGGTACCAGGAGTCGAGCTCGACGATCAGCGTCCGCCCCGCGCCGATCTGCTCGACGATCTGCCCGGGCAGCGGCCGGTAGGGCTGCATCTCGTGGATGTCGAGCCCGTAGAGGCGTTCGACGTCCTCGGGACGCGGCTTGAAGAAGGTCCACTGATCGCCCTCGAAGTCGACCGCGAGGACGCAGCCCATCATCGCCAGCGGCTCGTCGCCGCGAGCGTGGACGAACTCGATCAGGATGTCCGTGTAGCAGTTGGTTTCGACGTAGACGCGATCGCCGGCATGCAATCGGTGGGGTGCGTAGGTATCCGGGTCGAGGCCGAAGAGGCTGACGATCCCGGTCTCAGTCGCGGTCATCCGAGCCCCAGCTCCGTCCTCACCGGCGCCGGCCAGGCGTCGAGTTCGAGGCCGTGCTCATGCAGCAGCGCCAGGGTGATCCGCTCGAGGCCGAAGCCGAGGCAGGCGGTGTGGGCGGTCGTCTCCTCGGCGTCCATCTCGATCCCGTAGACCGAGGTGAAGTGATCCTGGTGGTAGTTGAAGGAGGCGACCGCGGTCGGCTCGGGCCCGGCGATCTGGACCAGGATCTCGAACTTCAGCGCCTGCGCCCGCTGGCTGCGCGCCAGGAGCCGGCCGGTGCGGCCGAAGAAGGGGTCGTTGGCGACGTCGAAGTTGGCGTCGAGGCCGACCGAGCGCAGCAGCTCGACCGAGCGGTCACGCCAGGCGTCGCGCCACTCGGCAACGGTGTCCGGCTCGCCGATGCGGACGATCTCGCGCTGGTGGAAAATCTGCAGCCGGGCCGGGTCGCCCGAGGGCTCGTGACGGAAGACGTAGGAGCCGCCGGCATCAACCATCACCCCGCCCGCGGCAAGCTTGCCGCGGGCGGCGATCGCCGGGTAGACCGGGTAGCAGGCGGCCGGCGTCAGGCAGAGCTCGGTTTGCGACTGGTACTCGCTCCAGTCCTCGTGGCGCTCGGCCTTGCCCTCCTGCTCGGTGGCCTGCTCCTCGTCGCCCTCGAAGCAGAAGATCGTCCCGGCCAGGTGCGGGAAGGACTTGAGATAGCCGATTTCCTCGATCCGGCGTTTCGGCAGCACCGGCGGGAAGGCGAGCCGCTCCGGCTCGTCGACCGCGGCAGCCTCGCTGACCTTGCCGTCGAAGGCCCAGCGCACCCGCTCGAAGTCCTCGCCGCGACCGTAGACGCCGGGAACGCCCGAGTCGATCAGCAGGCGGGCATCGAGCAACTGCTCGAGGAACGCGGTCTGCTCCGCATCGCCGGGGCGGAACTCGGCCACGGCTCAGACCTCCTTGGCGATCAGCAGCAGGCTCGCGTCGGTGGTGTGGATGCGCTCGTTGGCGACCATCAGGCAGGCCGACATCGAGTCGCGCAGGTGGCGGCCGACGCTGAACGGCGTGTCGTTCTTGTAGCCGACGATGCCGCAGACGCCCATCGCGCCCTGGCAGACCCTGGGGGCCTGTTCGGAGGCGGCGATCTTGAGGTTGTTGAAGCGCAGGATCGTCGCCATCTGCGAGAGCTTGGCGCGGTGGTTCTCGGAGGCGTCGCAGAACTCGCTCAGCGCCAGGGAGACCTCGGCGCGCAGCAGCGAGAGTTCGCTCATCAACTCCGAGAGGCGGATCGCCGCCGGCAGCGGCTCGCCCGGCTTGCGCTTGGCGGCGGCCTTGACGAACGCGCGGGCACGGTCGAAGGCGTCGGTGGCGATGGCGAGCCAGACGTGCGACCAGAGGATGTGGGAGACCGGGGTCATCGTCTCGGCCGAGATCTGCGAGAAGGGCGTGGTGAGGATCTGCTCGACCGGGATCTGGGCCGAGGCGACGTAGCCGGGGGAGCAGGTGCCGCGCATCCCCATCGGGTCCCAGGTCCCCTGCGGCTCCATCTGCATCTGGTCGCGGCGGCTGAGGACCAGGACCTGGTCGCCGGGCTCGGCGTCGGGGCCACGGCGGACGGTGGTGAGGAAGGCGTCGGCGTAGTCGCCGTAGGAGACGGTCGGCGCCTGCTTCTCGAAGCTGACGCTGCCGTTCTCCGGGGCGGAAAGCGCGGCGACCGACTTGCCCATGTCGCCGCCGGTGCCGACCTCGGAGGTGATCGAGGCGACCAGGCGCTGCTCGGCGACGACCTCGCGCAGGTACTCCTCGAACCAGGGACTCTCGTCGAGGTGGCGGGTCATGCAGGCGATCTGGATCTGGTGCATCGCGAAGACCATCGCGGTCGCGCCGCAGCGCCGGCCGAGCTCGAAACAGGCCGCGGCGATTGCCTCGAACGAGGCGCCCTCGCCGCCCAACGAAGTCGGGATCAGGGCGGACAGGGCCCGCTCCTGGCGCAGCGCGTCGACGGCCTCCTGCGGGAATCGGGCGTTGCGATCGACGTCAACCGCGTTGGCCGCAGCGACGTCGTCGGCGATGCGCCGGATCGTCGTCAGCAGGTCCCGGTCGGCCGGGGCCACGGTGGCGCTCACGCCGGCACTCCGATCTCGCTCAGAGCGGCGGAGATCGACGAGACGCTCTCGAAGACGCTGCGTTTCAGCATCGAGTCGAGGAACTCGATGTCGAAGGTGTCCTCCAGCGCGATCATCACGTTGACGCTCGCGTGCGAGGTCATCCCCGCCTGGTAGAGGTCGTCGCCGTCCCCGAGCGAGTCGATGTCGACAGACAGGTGCCCGTGCTCCCTGACCACTTGTCGGATCTCATCCTTCATCGGCTCACTCTTGATCGGCTGTCGGCGCCTGAGCATTAGCCCTGGACCGACGGGTTCAACAGAAGCCGGAAAGCCTACGTGATGACTACGGTCGCGGCGGCAAATCCGGACTCATGGGTGAGACTCAGCGCAATCTCCTTGGCGCCCGCCTCGTCGGCCAGCTCGGCGGCCCTGCCGGAGAGCTCGAGCCGTACTTCGCCGGAGGGCTCCGAGCAGACCTCGATCGTCGTCAGGCGGACTTCCTCACCCGCCCCGGGCAGCGCCTTGATCGCCGCCTCCTTGGCGGCGAAGCGGGCCGCCAGGCCCTCCGGCGCTACCCGGCCGGAGGGACCGCGACAGTCGGCGACCTCACGTTCGGTGTAGACCCGCTCGAGGTAGTGCTCGCGATGGGCACCGCGCAGCGACTCCGCGACCGAGGCGACGGAGACCAAGTCGATGCCGATCCGCAGAGCCACCCGCGCGCCTACGCCAGGCGCGCTTCGAGCGCCTCGAGCTGGGCCCGCACCGGAGTCGGTAGGTCGTCGCCGAACTTGTCGAGGTGCTCCCGCACCTGCGGCAGCTGCTCGCGGACCCGGTCGACGTCGACCGAGAGCAGGTCGGCCATCGCCCCGTCGGAGATGTCGAGCCCGTCGGTGTTGATCTCGCCCTCGGCGGGCAGCAGCCCGATCGGGGTCTCGACCGCGTCGGCCTCGCCCTCGCAGCGGCGGAAGACCCACTCGAGCACCCGGCTGTTCTCGCCGAACCCCGGCCAGAGGAACTTGCCGTCGGCGTCTTTGCGGAACCAGTTGACATAGAAGACCCGTGGCAGGTCGGCACCCTCGCGCTCGCCGGCCTTGAGCCAGTGGGCGAAGTAGTCGGCCATGTTGTAGCCGCAGAAGGGCAGCATCGCCATCGGGTCGAAGCGCAGCTGGCCGACCGCGCCGGCGGCGGCGGCGGTCGTCTCCGAGGACATCGTCGCCCCCATGAAGACCGCGTGCTCCCAGTCGAAGGCCTCCTGCACCAGCGGCACCACGGTGGCACGACGACCGCCGAAGAGGAAGGCGTCGATCGGCACCCCGGCCGGGTCCTCCCACTCGGGTGCGATCGAGGGGCACTGCCCGGCGGGCGTCGTGAAACGCGCGTTCGGGTGGGCGGCGGGCGACTCGGACTCCGGGGTCCAGTCGTTGCCGTGCCAGTCGATCGCGTGCTCGGGAGCCTCGCCGGTCATCCCCTCCCACCAGATGTCGCCGTCGTCGGTCTTGGCGCAGTTGGTGAAGACCGAGTTGCGCTCGATCGTGTCCATCGCGTTGGGGTTGGTCTTGTGGCTGGTGTTGGGAGCGACGCCGAAAAAGCCGTACTCGGGGTTGACGGCATAGAGGCGGCCGTCCTCGCCGAACTTCATCCAGGCGATGTCGTCGCCGACCGTCTCGACCTTCCAGTCGGGCAGGGTCGGGATCAGCATCGCCAGGTTGGTCTTGCCGCAGGCCGAGGGGAAGGCGCCGGTGATGAACTTGACCTTGCCCTCGGGCGAGGTCAGCTTGAGGATCAGCATGTGCTCGGCGAGCCAGCCCTCGTCGCGCGCCATCGCCGA
Organism: Solirubrobacterales bacterium; assembly: GCA_013821475.1. Classification (GTDB taxonomy): domain Bacteria; phylum Actinomycetota; class Thermoleophilia; order Solirubrobacterales; family 70-9; genus VAYN01. Next base: position 6,557 of record JACDGU010000082.1, on the reverse strand, counting down.
GGCGATTCGCAGCGCGAAGCACTTCTTGCCGAGCAGGGCGTTGCCGCCGTAACCCGAGCCGAAGGACCAGATCTCGTGCGTCTCCGGGTAATGGACGATGTACTTGTTGTCGGCGTTGCAGGGCCAGGAGACGTCCTCGACGCCCTCGCCGAGCGGCATCCCGACCGAGTGGACGCAGGGGACGAACTCGCCGTCGGTGCCGAGCACCTCGAGCGCCGCCTTGCCCATCCGGGTCATGATCCGCATCGAGACCGCGACGTAGGCCGAATCAGTCAGCTGGACACCGATTTCGGAGATCTCCGAGCCCAGCGGACCCATCGAAAAGGGGACGACGTACATCGTGCGGCCGGCCATGCAGCCCTTGAAGAGGCCGTTGAGCTCGGCGCGCATCTCGGCCGGGTCGCGCCAGTGGTTGGTCGGACCGGCGTCGCGCTCGTTCTCGGAGCAGATGAAGGTGCGGTCCTCGACCCGGGCGACGTCGGCGGGGTCGGAGAGAGCGAGGTAGGAGTTCGGCCGCTTCGCGTCGGAGAGCTTCTCGAAGGTGCCGGCGTCGATCAGGGTCTGCGCCAGGGCGTCGTACTCCTCGGCGGAGCCGTCGCACCAGTGGACGGACTCGGGCTGGGTCAACGTTGCGATCTCACCCACCCAGGAAAGAAGTTTGGCGTGGGTGGTCAGCGCGGGGGCCGTGGTCAGGTCGCTCATTCGCCTCTCTCTATTTGTTTCTGTTTACCGCCGACGAGACAGGCGCCGGCTTCCGTGTGGGGGAGCTCATGGTCGTCAATCGGGTCTCAAACTCTACTTATTGCGCGGCAGGCGAAGCGCCCTACCCTCGATCGCAGCGCTTCGAAACCCGCCTCGCCGGGCTCAGTTGGCGTCCTGCACGCCGACGATCGATACATCGGCTTCTTCGTCGCGATTCTTCAGCGACACGGTCACCTTTTTGCCGTTGCCGAGGGTCGCTTCGCAGCTGAAGGTCGAGCCGGGGTCCACCGGGAGCCCCGAGGGGCAGTCGACCGAGCTGACCTTTTCACCGAGCGAGCGTTCCAGGCTTTTCTGCACCGTGGCGTCGAGCTTGGCCTTGTCGATCACCGTTTCCCCACAGCCCGTGGCCGGTACCGCGGCGATGACGATGGCGGCGACCGCGAGCCAACGAGCCGCGCGCGTCATCTGCCTTCTTGCCGGCCGAATCTCACCTCGCGAGTATCTCAGCGCCGCGGACGGCAACGGGGCGAGCCCTCGGCCCCCGGGTCTCGGGTAGGGTTCCGCGCCGTATGAGGTTCTACGAGTACGAGGCGCGCAGGATCGTCGAGCTGGCGGGGATTCCCGTCACCAAGTACGGGTTCTGCACAAGCGCCGAGCAGGCGCGGGCGGCTGCCGAGGAGATCGGGGGACCGGTCGTGGTCAAGTCGCAGGTGCTGAGCGGCGGCCGGATGAAGGCCGGCGGCGTCAAGTTTGCTGACACGCCGGAGGAGGCCGCGGCCCACGCCGAGGCGATCCTCCAGCTCGAGATCAACGACCAGATGCCGCGCGGCGTCCTCGTCGATCCCAAAGCCGAGGTCAAGCAGGAGTACTACGCCAGCGTGGTCTGGGACGGCACCGCGAAGCGGCCGCTGATGCTGTTCAGCGACATGGGCGGGATCGACATCGAGGAGGTCGCCGAGACCCACCCCGACCACGTCGGCCGCGGCCACCTCACCAACCTCTTCCCGATACCCGACTTCGAGGCCAAGCAGACGATCGCCGCGACCGGGGTGAGCGGGTCGCAGTTGAACCGGGCGACGCCGATCCTCGCCCGCCTCGCCCGCCTCTTCCGCGAGTACGACATGACCCTGGCCGAGATCAACCCGCTGGCCGAGCTCACCGACGGCAGCTTCGTCGCCCTCGACGCCCACATGGAGATGGAGAACGAGGCGGTCGGGCGGCAGAAGCAGCTGCTGCGGACCCAGCTCGAGATCGCCGAGGAGGACACCCGCGAGACCTACGAGCCCTCCGACTTCGAGCGCCACGTCGCCGCGATCGACGCCGCCGACCACCGCGGTGTGATCCAGGGCAAGGACCACGGCTTCACCGGCAACCTCGGCCTCGTGATCGGCGCCGGCGGCGGCTCGCTGACCCTCACCGACGCGGTCCGCAGCCAGGGTGGCAAGCCGGCCAACTACTCCGAGATCGGCGGCAACCCGTCGGTCGCCAAGGCCTGCGGCCTGGCCAAGGAGGTGCTGGAGAAGGACGGCGTCGAGAAGATCGCGGTGATGATGTCGATCGTCTCCAACACCCGCGTCGACATCGTCGCCCGCGGCGTGATCAAGGCCTGCCTCGAGCTCGGCAAGGACCCTGGCGAGACGATCGCGATCTTCCGCATCCCCGGCGCCTGGGAGGACGAGGGCTTCAAGATCCTCGAGCGCTACGGGGTCGAGTACTGCGACCGTTCGGTCTCGCTCTGGGAGGCTGCCGGCCGCGCCGTCGCCAAGGTCCAGGGAGCCGCCGGGTGAGCGTCCTGCTGAACAAGGGCACGACCTTCATCGTCCAGGGGATCACCGGCCGCGAGGCGGTCAACCTGACCCGCGAGTGCCTCGACTACGGATCCAAGGTCGTCGGCGGCGTCACCCCCGGCCGCAAGGGCCGCGAGGTCCACGGCGTGCCCGTCTTCGACACCGTCGCCCAGGCGGTCGAGAACCACGGTGGCCCGATCGACGGCTCGGTCGTCACCGTCCCCCCCGCCTTCACCAAAGACGCCGTCTTCGAGGCGATCCTCAACGGGATCAAGCTGATCGTGATCGTGACCGAGCGGATCCCGCGCGGCGACGTCGCCCAGATGGTCGAGCTGGCGGACATGGAGGGGGCGCGGATCATCGGCCCCAACTGCCTCGGCCTGATCGTCCCCGGCGTCTGCAAGATGGGCGGCATCGGCGGCCCGGCGAAGGACGCGGCCAAGTCCTACGCCCCCGGCCCGGTTGGAGTGATGAGCCGCTCGGGCGGGATGACGACCGAGATCTCCTCCTCGCTGACCCAGGCCGGCCTCGGCGTCTCGACCGCGGTCTCGATCGGCGGCGACGCGATCATCGGCTCGACCTACGCCGAGCTGATGCCCTACTTCGAGGCCGACGAGCAGACCGAGGCGATCGTCATCTACACCGAGCCCGGCGGCCGCATGGAGGCCCAGCTCTCGCAGTGGGTCGCCGACAACAACAGCCGCCTGCCGATCGTCGCCTTCATGGCCGGCAAGTTCATGGACGACGAGGAGATGAAGGGGATGAGCTTCGGCCACGCCGGCACGATCGTCGAGGGGGTAGAGGACACGGCGACGGAGAAGATCGCCCGCCTCGAAGCCGCCGGGATCCGCGTCGTCGAGCGGATCGACCAGATCCCCGACACGGTCAAGGAAAAGATCGGGGCGGACGCCTGATGGCCGAGCAGCTGAACAAGGTCTTCATCGACGTCGCAGTCGACGAGCCGGCTGCCGGCGACGCCGCCCTGGCGGCGAAGCTCGAGGAAGTCTGCCCCGTCAACATCTTCAAGGGCACTCCCTCGGGGGTCGAGATCGTCGAGGAGAACCTCGACGAGTGCGTGCTCTGCCGCCTCTGCATCGAGGCGGCACCCGCCGGCACGGTGCACGTGAAGAAGCTCTACGACGGCTCCGAGCTGACCTAGCCGAGCTCCGCGCCGCGGTAAGGGTGGGCGACGCAGTTGTCGCGCACCTCCATCTCCAGCGGCGAGTAGTGCCCGCCGCTGACCGTCACCCGCCGTCGTTCGCCGCTCCAGCATTCTTCGGCGACGTAGGTCCGCACCACGTAGTGGCCGGCGCCGAGGCGCAGTGAGAAACGGCCTTCGTCGGGGATGACCCGGGCCAGAACCGTCGCCGACCCCTGGCGGCGGACGATCACCTGGCCGTTTTCCCCGGTGTAGGGAGGGAGGTCGAAGCTCCGCCGCTGCGGGCAGACGATCGCCGGCCCAGGCTGGAGGCAGATGCGCTCAGCCCGGCAGCTGGGCGGCGGCGGGCACGGCACTTCGCAGCCGGTTTCGCAGGTCGCGTCGAGGACGGTGCCGCGGATCCCACTCGAACTGGCGCCGGCACTGGCGCTGCAGATCAGCAGCAGGGCAGCAGCCAGAAGCAGCGTCACGGCCCTCGGGGCGGCTCTCCTCATGCCCATAACCGTACCCACATGTGCGATCGCGGTCACACCCGTCGCATATTTCAATTTATATTCGGGTAACCTATGCACGAGATGGTGTCACCCACTCCCCAGCCCGCCCTCGTTCCGCAGCGGACGCGGCTTTCCCGCGACGAGCGCATGGAGCAGACGCTCGGCGTCGCCCACCTGCTCTTCGCCGAGCACGGTTACGCCTCGGTGACGATGGACGAGATCGCGACCGCGGTCGGCGTCACCAAGCCGCTGCTCTACAACTACTTCGGCAACAAGGAAGGGCTCTACACCGCCTGCATGGAACGGGCGGGAGACGCGCTGACTGCGACGGTCGGCCACGCGGTCACGGTCGCCGCCAGCCCCGGCGACGCGCTCGGCGCCGGGGTCCGCGCCTTCTTCGCCTTCCTCGACCACGATCGCGCCGCCTGGGCCGTGCTCTTCGACGAGACGCTGCCGCGCGGCAGCGGGGTCGCCGACCGCATCGCCGAGTACCGCTGGCGGATCGCCGAGCTGGTCGCCGGCTCGATGCTGGCGCAGCTGCCGAAGCCGCGCCGCGACGCTGCCCGGGTCGAAGTCGAAGCCCTCTCCACCGCCCTGCTCGGCGCCAGCGAGGCGCTGGCGCGGTGGTGGCTGCGGACCGAGGCGCTCAGCGCCGACGCCGCCGCCGAGCTCTTGATCGCCACCGTCGAGCCCGGCCTCCGCAGTCGCTCGGCACTCCCCGCCTCCCCGTCCCCCGAAGAAGGAACGAGACCCCGATGAACACCGAGACTCGCCGGGTCGCCGTCGTCGGCGGCAACCGGATCCCGTTCGCGCGCTCCGACAGCGCCTACGCGCACGCCTCCAACCAGGACATGCTCACCGCCGCGCTCGACGGCCTCGTCGACCGCTTCAACCTCGAGGGCGAGACGCTCGGCGAGGTCGCCGGCGGCGCCGTCCTCAAGCACTCCCACGACCGCGACCTCGCCCGCGAGAGCGTGCTCAGCACCCGGCTGGCGCCGGAGACCCCGGCCTACGACGTCCAGCAGGCCTGCGGCACCGGCCTCGAGACGACGATCCTGGTCGCCAACAAGATCGCCCTCGGGCAGATCGAGAGCGGCATCGCCTGCGGCGCCGACACCACCTCCGACGCCCCGATCGCGCTCAACGAGGAGCTGCGGGCGACGCTGCTGGAGGCCAACCGCCAGCGCTCGACGGCCGGCAAGCTGCGCGCCCTGACCGGCTTCCGCCCGGGCCACATCGTCCCCTCGATTCCCCGCAACGAGGAGCCGCGCACCGGCCTCTCGATGGGCGAGCACTGCGCGATCATGGCCAGCGAATGGGAGATCGGCCGGGTCGAGCAGGACGAGCTCACGGTCGCCAGCCACCAGCACCTCGCCGCCGCCTACGAGCGCGGCTTCTTCGACGATCTGCTCACCCCCTACCTCGGGCTCGAGCGCGACCAGAACCTGAGGCCGGGCTCGAGCCTGGAGAAGCTGGCAAAGCTGAAGCCGGTCTTCGGCGGGCCGGAGGGGACGATGACCGCGGCCAACTCGACGCCGCTCTCCGATGGCGCCTCGGCGGTTCTGCTCGCCTCCGAGGAGTGGGCCAAGGAGCGCGGGCTGCCGATCCTCGCCTACGTCAGCGAGGCGCAGACTGCCGCCGTCGACCACGTCCACAAGCGCGAAGGGCTGTTGATGGCGCCCGCCTACGCGATGCCGAGGATGCTCGACCGCGCCGGCCTCGACCTGCAGGCCTTCGACTACTACGAGATCCACGAGGCCTTCGCCGCCCAGGTCCTCTGCACGCTGAAGGCCTGGGAGGACCCGGCCTTCTGCAAGGAGAAGCTCGGTCGCAAAGCGCCGCTCGGCTCGATCGACCGTCAGAAGCTCAACCTCAACGGCGGCTCGCTCGCCGCCGCCCATCCCTTCGCCGCGACCGGCGGCCGGATCGTCGCCGGCCTCGCCAAGCAGCTGCACGAAGACGGCAAGGGACGCGGCGTGGTCAGCATCTGCGCCGCCGGCGGCCAGGGGGTCGTCGCGATCCTCGAGGGTCCGGAGGGAGCCAAATGAGCGCCGACCGCTACTCGCAGCTGGTCAACGCGCCGGTCGTCTCGGCGCTCGCCAAGCAGCTCGGCCTGCCGCAGCCGGTCGCGCTCGACCGCTATCGGTCCGGAGCCGGGGTCGTGACCGGAGCGGTGCTCTCCGGCGCCGCCCCCGGGGGACGCCTCGCCAAGACCCTCGCCGCCTTCCTCGACTCGATCAAGGCTGAACGCGCCGGCGGCGAGGGCCCGGCCAAGGCGCTCGTCTTCGACGCCACCGGGATCGCCGACTCGACCGAGCTGGTCGAGCTGCAGCGCTTCTTCTACCCGGCCGTCGGCCGGCTCCAGGGCAGCGGGCGCGCCGTCGTCCTCGGCACCCCGCCGGCGCAGGCCGGATC
>JACDGU010000081.1 GCA_013821475.1 Solirubrobacterales bacterium | reverse complement strand
CGTCAGCGCCGCCCTCGGCGGCAGCGGTGCGGCCGGTGGGCTCGGCGCGATCGGCGGCGCGATCGGCACCAAGGCCGTCGCCGGCGTCGTCACCGCGGCCGTACTGACCGCCGGCGCGGTCGAGGTCAAGCAGAACAATGCGACGCCGGTCACCCCCCAGGCGCAGGTCGCCAAGGTGCAGACCTACCAGCCTCCCGCCGTGCCGGCAATCTCCACCGCCGCCCAGGCGTCGGCGCCGAAGATCGTCAGGAACCAGCCGATCGAAGAACCGGCCGCCGCTGTTGCCGTCCTGCCGCCCCCGGCGGCCCCGGCCGAAGCGAGCGAGGAAGATCCCGCCGCGACGACCGCAGCCGAAGACGAAACCGCGGGTCAGTCCAACGCAGGCACCGGCGGCATCTCCAGCCCCGAGTCAGAAGGCATCACCGCGGCGCTGCCCTCCGAAGGCTCGACCGCCGGCGCTCACAGCGGCACCGGCACCGTGGTCGTGATCGTCGCCGGCTCGCCTCCTTCGAGCACCCCCCCGCCCCCCCCGCCGCCGAGTCCGGCGGCAGAACCGGAACCGGCGCCGGCCCCCGTCGAAGCGAGCGAACCGCCGCCGTCGGACCCGACCGCGATCGACGGCGACACCGGCGGCCAACTCCTCGGCTCCCTTTAAGGCGCCGCGGGCGCACGCCCGCTTGGCGCCTTAGGAGACCGGCGAAACCCCAGCCCCCCAACGGGCGCTCTCATCCCGTGGTTCCTTTCGGACCCCCTCCGTGCAAAAGGAACCACGCAGTCCGAAGCTGGGGGCGGACGTGGTCGGGAGTCGGCCCCCGGACCCATCCGCCCCCTAGCTACAGGCCGATGACTTTGAGCCGCCGCATCAGGCAGGTGCCGGCGAATTCGCGCGTCTCTGCGAGCGAGTAGCCGAACAGCTCGAAGTCCTCCGATTCCGCCCAGGGCGGTGAGAGGACGCCGTCGGCGACCGGCAGCGACTCCTCCAGCGTGCGCTGGATCGCGCGCTTGTAGCGATCGTCCTCGCGCGCCTTCTCGCGCAGGAAGACCGAGCCGAAGGCGACGTGGCGGTGCTCGTCGCGGGCGACCTTCTGGAAGCCGGCGACGAAGCCCGGCAGCGTGTCTTCGCGTTCGTTGAAGTCCATGATGAAGTGCTGGCCGGTGAGGGCCAGCATTCCCTCGATCACCATGTGGTAGAGCGTCACCGCCTCGACCAGCGCCTCGGTGTCCTCCGGTTCGGCCGAGAGCCGGTCGGTTCGCTGCTTCAGCATCTCGTCGAAGAGGCGGCTGAAGTTGTCGTTGAGATGGGCCGAGGTCTCGACCAGCATCTCGCTCAGCTGGTCGGACTCGAGCACTCCGACCTCGCGGTAGAAGCGCTCGAAGAAGCGCACGTGGCGGGCCTCGTCGGCGATCTGGGTGCAGAGGAAGATTTTCTGGTCCTCGGTCGGAGCGGCGCGCATGATCGGTCCCAGCTCCTCGGCCACCTTCTGCTCGCCGATGAAGAAGGAGGAGAGCCCGTAGAGGCGCTGGAAGCGCTCCTCCTCGCTGATCCGCTGCTCCCAGTCCTCGCGGTCGCGGCTGAAGTCGAGCTCCTGCGTCTGCCACTGCTGGCGCTCCCAGAGCAGGTAGAGCTCGGCGTAGCTCAGCAGCTTGACGTCGGCGGTGCGGTCGGCCGCCGCCATCAGCGCCGGATCGCTGGTCTCCTGAAAATCGGCACGATCGGTCCTCGACTGCGTCCCGGATGCCTCCCTGGCCCCCATCAGACCGAGTGCCTATCGCCCGGCTGCATCAGCACGACCTGCGAGGAGGTCTGCGCCTCGACCTCGGCCTTGAAGGCGCCGGAGTCGGTCTCGATCGGCGGGAAGGTGTCGTAGTGCATCGGGATCACCGTCTCCGCTCCGACCATCTCCACGGCAAGCACCGCGTCGTGGCGATCCATCGTGTAGTGGCCGCCGATCGGCAGCATCAGGATGTCGACCGGGTCGCGTTCGGCGATCAGCTTGAGGTCCCCGAACAGGCAGGTGTCGCCGGTGTGGTAGATCGTCTTGCCGCCGAGCTTGATGATCATCCCCGCCGGATTGCTGATCACGACGTCGTCGGGAGTGGTGCTCGTGTGCCAGGCCGGGACCAGCTTGATCGAGCCCCAGTCGAAGCTGACGGTGCCGCCGAGGTTGGGGTCGGAGATGGCCTCGACTCCCTTGGATTCCAGCCAGCCGGCGAGCTCGGTGATCGCGACGCAGTGGGCACCGGTGCGGGTGGCGACCGCGACGGCGTCGGCGATGTGGTCGGCGTGTGCGTGGCTGATCGCGATGTGGGTCGGCTCGACCTCATCCGAGGTTGCCACGGCGACCGGGTTGTTGGGCTTGAGGAACGGGTCGGTCAGCAGCGTCGTCTCTCCCTGGCTGAACTCGAAGCAGGACTGGCCGTGAAATTTGATCTCCATCGTCAATGCTCTCCCTCGGGATTTGTCTCGTCTACGGGGTCGGTCATCTCTTCGTTCAGTGCCCAGCCGACGGCAACGCCAACCATCATTCCCATCCGCGCCTCCTCGGCGAGCAGGGCGCGGACGGCGGCGATTCGCTCGTCGGGGTCGGGGACGGTTGCGGCGCGCAGCGTCTCGGCCTCGTGCGGCTCGCCGAACCAGCCGCCCTCGGCGAGCGCCGCGGCGAGGACCTTCTGCAGCTGCGGCGCCGCCCTGGCGACGATCCGCTCGGCCTCCGAGAACCGCTCGGGGTCGAGCAGCCGCTCGATCGCCGCTTCGAACTCCTGCTCGTCAGGCACGCGTGCAGCCTAGAACCATCTGCGTCTACTCGGCGGGGTGCAGGGCCGAGGCGGCGACGCCTGCGAGGCCGCCGACGGCACCGCCGACCAGGCCGGCGACGAGATCCGCGGTCGGCACGAAGATCGGCAGCGCGATCAGGACGACCGCGGCGACGGCGACTCCGATCACGTCGTACTCCTGGTCGATCGTCCCGTGCGCCTCGGTGCGGCGGATCGCGAACCAGGCGGCGACCGCGCCCAGCGCCATGCCGTTGCCGCCGGCGATCACCGTGAGTTCGCCCTGGGCGTTGGCGACGGCGTCGGCGGCAAGCATGCCGAGGGCCCCGCAGGCGAGCAGCAGCACCGCGGTCGGGCCGCTGCCGAGGCGGCGCTCGACGGCGGTCGAGAAGATCGCCAGGCCGATCGCGACGACGAACAGGTAGCCGACGTCGACATAGGCGAAAGGTGCGGTCAGGTAGCGCCACCAGTCGCCTTCGATCGGGACGATCAGGCCGCCGAAGGTCGAGAGCGCGTCGCCACTCGCCTTCTGGACCAGGAGCAGGATCGCCGAGCCGAGGATCACAGCCAGGGTCGCGTAGGGGCGCTCGCTGTCGATCGCCGCGGCGGGGCGCCGAGGGAACAGCCGGCGGCGGCGACGCGGGCGCTGCGCCTCGAGGGCGCCGTCGCGCCGCTCCAGCTTCGGTGCCCGCTTGCGCAGCCTGGCCCCGCAGTAGGGGCACTCGGTTACGTAGGGACTGACCTCCGAGCCACAGTTCTTGCAGATGACGCTGAGCTCAGTCTCGCTCATAGTCATCCGAGAATACCCCCCGTGTGGCCGGGGCCCGCTTCCGTTTGCGGTGGCATACTGCCGAGACACCCGTCTTCGAGGAGGAAATCACGTGGAGCTGAAGAGTCTGACCGAGCAGAAATCGCTGCTTGCGACCCTGCCGCCAGGCAAACGAGCCCGCCTGCACCGGCTGCTGTTCGAGTTCGGCCCCGGTAACGGAACGCTGATGCTGCTGCCGATCGACCAGGGAATCGAGCACGGTCCGCGCGACTTCTTCCCCAACCCCGCCTCGAAGGACCCCGACTACCAGTTCCGGCTCGCCGCCGAGGCCGGTTACTCGGCGCTGGCCTGCCAGATCGGGATGGCGGAGAAGTACTACCCCGACTACGCCGGCCGGGTGCCGCTGATCCTCAAGGTCAACGGCAAGACCGACCTCCCCTCCTCGGCGAAGTCATTCTCCTCCTGCAATTCCAGCGTCGAGGACGGCGTCCGGCTCGGCGCCGACGCGATCGGCTACACGCTCTACGTCGGCTCCGCGCGCCAGGACGAGGACCTCGCCCAGCTGCGCCAGGTCCGCCAGGACTGCGACCGTTTCGGGATGCCGCTCGTCATCTGGGCCTACCCGCGCGGCGAATTCGTCGACGCCAAGGGTGGCGCCAACTCCTTCTACGCGATCGACTACGCGGCGCGGATGGCGATGGAGATGGGCGCCGACATCGTCAAGCTCAACATGCCGGTCGTCGACGCGAAGAAGGACAAGGACGCGCCGGCTCCCTATAACGAGATGGAGATCGACCAGGCGGAGGCGATCCGCCAGTGCGTCGAATCGGCCGGCCGCGCCCTGGTCGTCCTCTCCGGGGGCTCGAGGACCGACGACGAGACCGTCCTCCTCCACACCCGCGAGGTGATGGAGGCCGGCGGCTCCGGCGTCATCTTCGGCCGCAACGTCTGGCAGCGCGAGTGGACCGAGGCGCTGGCGATCGTCGACCAGATCAAGGGCTCGCTGCTCTCCAACGTTCGCCGCACCCCTTAGGCGCCTGCAAATCTGCGCCTGGGGGTGTCCTCGGTCGCTCGCCTTCGGGTCACGCACGGGGGTGCGCTCCCCTCGACTCGCTCCCTGCGTCCTACCCAGGCTTGATTTTCGGCGCCTGGATGGGGAGAGATTGACTCCCGCCTCACTTGAGCCGAGATGGGTCCATTTCGTCGTTCCCAGGTCGGCAGCATCGTGCTGCTGGCGCTTGTCGCCGCTGTGCTGCTGCGCCCTTGGGAGCGGCTCGACGGCGGGAAGAGCGAACCCGCGAGCGCCCGCGCCTACGTGCTCCGGGCGGTCGACGGCGACACGATCGAAGTCCGGCTCGAAGGCCGCGACGAGGACGTCCGCTACATCGGCGTCGATACCCCGGAGACGGTGAAGCCCGATACGCCGGTGCAGTGCTTCGGCGAGCGGGCGTCGCATTTCGACCACCGCCTGGTCGAGCACCGCCGGGTACGGCTCGTCTTCGGCGTCGAGCGCCGCGACGTCTACGGCCGGCTGCTGGCTTATGTCTACCTGGGCAGGCGCTTCGTCAACGCCGAACTGGTTCGCAGGGGCCTGGCGAGGACGCTGACGATCCCCCCGAACGACCACTTTGCGAAGTACTTCAAACGGCTTGAGACCGGGGCTGCGAGGGCCGGAACGGGTCTCTGGAGTGCGTGTGAACCATGAGCGAAGCGTGAGTTCTGCAAGATCCTTTGCTACGGTGCCCGCGGCCCCCCGGGGCCACGACTATGCGAATGCGCCAAAGCATCTCCCAGTTCGAGACCGCCTTCGAGCAGGAGACCTCACTCGAGCGCCGGCGGCGCGAGCAGCTCCGCCGTCGTGCCGCGAACCGCTCGCGTGCCCGCAAGATCAACCGCACCGAGCAGGACGGAAAGGTCCGCTTCAGCGTCCTGGCCGTCTGCCTGACGGTGACGGTGGTGGTCGTCGTCATCGTGATGTTCGAGGCGCTCGCGTTCCTGATGTCCTAGATGGCCGCTTAGCGCTCCGCGAACCGATGCCCACCTTGAATAGACTCGCGCGCCGATGCCCCGACGCTCTCTAAAGCCCCAGCTCAACCAGATCCGTGCCTGGGTCCACCAGGGCCGCACCGATGCCTGGATCGCCCACCAGCTGGAGATCAGCGCCACCGAGCTGCGCGATTTCCGCAAGCAGTACGACCTCTCGGCCGACGACGAGAACGCCGGCTCCAGCGAAATCGACCTCCGCGACGAGATCGAAGCGGAGATCGAGGCGGCCGCTGCCGAGCAGGAGCAGGCCGAAGAGGCTGAGGAGGTCGACGAGGATGTCGACGAGGACGAGGACGACGACGAGGGCTCGGAGTCGGGCTCCGGCGGTTCCGGTCGACCCAAACGCCGGCGCCGGCGTGGACGCCGCGGTGGCCGCGGTCGTCGCAAAGAGCTCGAGGCGACCTTCGATCACGGCGAAACCGACGGCTACGGCCTCTGGCTCGACGCCAGCGTCAAGGACAACCCCGTCTACACCGAGCACTGGGCCGGCAAGAAAGACGTCACCGTGCGGATCGAGGCGGACCAGATCGTGATCCGCCGCGCCGGCGCCCCGGCACCCCGGTCGGAGGACTCGGATTCCGAGTCCGGCTCCGAGTCCGGCTCCGACTCAGACGAGTAGCTGCCTGCCGCCGGCGAAGTCGCCGGCCCCACGGAGGTAGAGCCAGAAGGCAGCGTCCGCGAGCGACTGGGCGTCGCCCTCCGCCGCCGGAGCGACGTCGATCGTCACCTGCAGGCACCAGTCGGTGCCGGCGCCGTAGAGGTCCGCCAGCTCTTCGGCGCTGAAGGTCGGCCCGATCCGCCGCCGCAGCTCTTCTTTGACGACGTCGACGACGCGGTCGGCGAGGCGCCGCTCGCGGGGGTCGCCCAGAGCCTGCAGCGCCCGGTAGCCCTCCTCCCACTGGAACAGCGCGTTGGCGAGCGGATATCCCACCCGGCCGAGATTACTCAGCGGGCGTGTCGGGGATCTCTTCGAGCGGGCCGTTGGCCGGACCGCAGGCGCTCGGGTCGAGGCGCCCTGAGACCTTCCAGACCGTCACCGGGCCGCTGCGCAGTACGGGGCTGACGGCGCTCTCGCCGCGCAGCCAGCGCGCCTCGGGGGAGGCGATCGGGGTGCCGGGATGGAGGAAGTCGAGGAAGGGCGAGGTGACCAGGTAGTCGAGGTCGGCGTCGTTGACGGCGGCGCGGAAGCGCGAGCAGGTGGGAATCGCGTTGAAGGCGCCGTGCGGTCCGTCTTCGCCGAGGTAGACGACCCGGTTGGAGAGATCGGTGCCGTAGAAGCCGTAGCCGGCGAACTGGGCGGTGGTCCCGGCCAGGCCGATCCTGGCGTCGCTCTGCCCGCGCGCCCAGCGATAGGCGGAGTCGAGACTCATCCCCGGGATGCTCTCGGCGGCGATCTCGTTGGCGAAGCGCTGCTTCAGGTAGTGGCGTTGGAGCGGGTAGCCGAGCGCGACCACGACGATCGCCAGCGCGACCGCGCCGCCGGTGAGGACCCCCCAGGCCGCGCCTCGCCGGCGCGCCAGCCAGAGGGCGGCGGGGACCAGGACCGCGAGCAGGACCAACGCCACCGCGAAGATCCGCGCCTTGTCGTGCAGCGCCGCGTCGGGGCGGTCGGTGACGAGCAGGACCAGGACGAGGACGCCGAGCAGCCCCCACTGGCGGCGACGGTCGTCGAAGAGGCGCGGCAGGGGCAGCAGCACGATCGCCGCCAGCAGCGCCGGGATCACGTAGCGGATGTTGATCCCGAAGCCGGTCGGCGCGCCCTCGGCGCCGGCGGCGCTGAGCGGGGTGAACAGGTAGGCGAGCATCCCGAACAGGGCGACGCCCCCGGTCCAGCGGACGATCCTGTCGCGCCCCCAGACGAGGGCCACCAGGGCCGCCACGACCGCCGCCAGCAGCACCAGCGGCCAGAGCCCTCCGAAGGCCTCGTGCAGGCCCGGAGAGAAGTAGTGGCGCCAGACGCCGGTGTCGGTCGCGTAGTGGGCGATGTCGAAGCTGGGGCGGCCGGTCTGCAGGCGCTCGGGGTGGGGCAGCGAGATCGGCCCGAGGCTTTCGATCTCCGGGATCGGGTTGCCGGCGGCGATCAGGTTGCGCAGGTACCAGTAGCCGCCACCGAGCAGCGCCGGGACGAACCACCAGCCGGCTGCGGCCCAGCGTCGCCCCGCCGGTGCCGGCACCAGGACCGCGAGGCTGAGCAGCGCGGCCATCGCCAGCACGGTGACCCGGGTCCCGGCGGCGAGGCCGACCGCGAGGCCGGCAGCTGCGAGCGCCCAGCCGGGCGACAGCGTCGGTCTTTCCCCCTCCCTGCCGGCGACGCTCGCGCCGCGCCGCTCCTGCGCCCAGGCGTTGACGAGGATCGCGATCGCCACCAGCAATGGAACGGCCGCTGCAAGGTCGTTCTTCGCCGCCCCCGGCTCGCGCACCACCAGCGTGTGGCACTCGAGCAGGATCGCCGCCGCGACCACGGAGAGATGCCCGCGCCCGTAGGGCCTGCCGACGCACCAGGCGGCGAGGAAGCCGAGCCCGAGCCAGCCGAAGTTGACGAACAGCGAGAGCGTGTCCCGTCCCGTCAGCAGGATCCCGACGGCGTGGAGCAGCTCCGAGTTCTGCGGGTAGAACCAGTTCGTGAAGACCGTGTCGACGTGATGCATTCCGGTCAGGGAGTGGCTCTGCACCATCTCGACCGAGAACGGCAGGTGGTACCAGAGCGAGTCGAAGTTGAAGATCCCGGCGTCGACCGCATGCTTGGTGGTGATCGCCCAGTGCCCGACGACCACAGCGATCACCGCAACCATCACCGCCAGTTGCCAGAGGCCCTCGCCGGCGGACCCCTCGCCGGCGGGTTCTGGCGGCACGGATTCCTCGGGATCCTCCGCCCCCGGGCCGCCCGCCGCCAGCAGCGCCGCAGCCAGGGCAGCCAGGGCCGAGGCGGCGACCACGGCACCCGCGTAGAACAGCCCGAGCGTGCCGAGGATCTCGGAGATCCAGGTGATCAGGGCGACGGCGACGGTGATCTCGACCAGGCGCGCCGGCGCCCCCTCCCAGGCCGGGAGCAGGCGCCGGCGCAGCCTGTAGGCCGTGGCGCCCAGCGAGAGCGCGACTATGACGAGCTCGGCGGCTCCCAGCAGGTAGGAGCCGAGGCTAACCATCGGAGCGCCCCGTACGGTCGCTCAGGCGCCGGGAGAGTGCAGCACGTACGGCGTCTCGCCTTCGCCGACCATCCCCTGCGAGCGAGCCTTGCGCTCGACCACCGTCGGGTCGCCGGCGGAGTGGACCTGGTTGTGAAGGCTGGTGCTCTCGCGCAGCAGCTGGTGCAGCTGGGCTTTCGCGGCGGTCGTCGCCGTGTAGGTCTTGACGAAGGCGATCGCCGGGTTCAGGTACGAGTAGAGGACAGCGGCGAGGACGAGGACGAGAGCGATCCGCCCAACCCGGTCCCACTTGATCCGGCTGGCACCGCTGCGAGCTGCGGGGCGCCGTTTGCGAGCCGCCGGTCGCCGGCGCGAGGCCGTCGCGCTGCGGCCGGCGTAGGCGTTGGTTGCCATGGCCGCTGCTTTGCGACCGGGCCCCGCTTTCCTTCATTAAGCGCGGCGCTGGACGAACGCGTGCAAGCCGGGGAACTCGGCGGCGGAGCCGAGCTCCTCCTCGATCCGGAGCAGGCGGTTGTACTTCGCGACCCGGTCCGAGCGCGACGGCGCACCGGTCTTGATCTGCCCGGCGCCGGTGGCGACGGCGAGGTCGGCGATCGTCGTGTCCTCGGTCTCCCCCGAGCGGTGCGAGATCACGGCCGTGTAGCCGGCGTCGCGGGCGATCCGGATCGCCTCCAGGGTCTCGGTCAGGGTGCCGATCTGGTTGACCTTGACCAGGATCGAGTTGCCGACGCCGAGCTCGATGCCGCGGCGCAGGCGCTCGGGATTGGTGACGAAGAGGTCGTCGCCGACCAGCTGGACGCGGTCGCCGAGCTTCTCGGTAAGGAGCTTCCAGCCGTCCCAGTCCTCCTCGTCCATGCCGTCCTCGATCGAGACGATCGGGTAGCGCGAGCAGGCGTCGTCCCAGTAGGCGGCCATCTCCTCCGGGGTGAGGCTGCGGCCCTCGTGCTCGAGCACGTAGGCGCCGCCCTCGAAGATCTCACTGGTCGCCGGGTCGAGAGCGATGAAGACATCGGAGCCGGGCTCGTAGCCGGCCGTCTCGACGCCCTCGAGGACGGCCTGCAGCGCGGCCTCGTTCGACTCGAGGTCGGGCGCGAAGCCACCCTCGTCGCCACCCGCGGTCGAGAGCCCACGGGCCGAGAGCGACCCCTTCAGCGCGTGGTAGACCTCGGCCCCGATCCGCAGGCACTCCGAAAAGGCGGAGGCGCCGGCGGGGACGACCATGAACTCCTGGAAGTCGACCGAGTTGTCGGCGTGGGCGCCGCCGTTGAGGACGTTCATCATCGGCACCGGCAGCAGCGTCGGCTCGCCGCCGCCGTAGAGCTCGGCCAGGTAGCGGTAGAGCGGCTGGCCGGAGTCCGTCGCCGCCGCCTTGGCCGCGGCCAGCGAGACGCCGAGCAGCGCGTTGGCGCCGAGACGACCCTTGTTCGGAGTGCCGTCGAGCTCGATCATCGTCGCGTCGAGCGCTCCCTGCTCGGCCGCCCGGGCGCCGGTCAGCGCCGCGGCGATCTCGCCGTTGACGTTGGCGACCGCACGCGAGACGCCCTTCCCCGCCCAGGGGTCGCCGCCGTCGCGCAGCTCGATCGCCTCGAACTCACCGGTCGACGCCCCAGAGGGGACTGCGGCGAGGCCACGGGCGCCCGACTCGAGCGCGACTTCGACCTCGACCGTCGGGTTGCCGCGCGAGTCGAGGATCTGGCGGGCGTGAATGGAAGCGATGACGCTCACGGGGCGCCATCCTATTCGCCGCGGTCGGCTGGAGGCGTGACCTATTCGCCGGTCGGCGCGGGCACTTCGGTGGCGCCTTCGGGCAGTTCCGTCGTGCCTTCGGCGCCGGCTTCGGCGAGGCCTTCGGGACGCGGCCGCTGGACCAGCTGTTCGCCGGTCGGTTTGACCCGCGTGACGCTGCCCGGGATCGCCGGTTTGATCTGTTCGACGGCCGCCGGGCATTCCAGCGCCGCTTCTTCTTTTTGGCCTTTTTTCTTCGGCTTCGCGCCTTCGTAACAGGCGGCCGAGGCGCCTTCCGGGTGGCCGCTGCCCTTGAAGTTGGCGCACCGTTTGGTCACGAAGCCGGAGGCGCAGAAGGTGCGCGAGGTCCACTTGCTTTCGTACTCGCTGACGAATTCAGCGAAGAAGGTCTGCTGCTTTTCCTGGGTCAGCGTGGTGCTGATCTGCGAGCGGACTTCTCCCAGCGACTGGACTTTTTCGGGATTCAGCTTGACGACTTCGAGGACGACGTAGTTCTTCTGGAACTTGATCGGGCCGACGAGTTCATTGGTGGCGGCGCCGAAGATCGCGCCTTTGAGCGGTCCGGCGGAGGCGAGGAGTTCTTCGGTCAGGGCTTTCTGCAGGCCGCCGGTTTTGTTCGTCGTCGGGTCGCTCGAGTATTTGGGCGCGACCACTTTCCAGTTTGCCGGTGAGTTGTCTGCTTCCAACGCTTGCAGCGCTTTTTCGACTTCCCCTTTGTTTTCGTTGATGATCACGCGGACGTCCCGACTGGCTTTCGTCGTGTACTGGGCCGCCTTGGTTTCCTCGTAGTTCGCGGCGATTTCGGCGTTCGACGGCGGCGACGTTTCGCCCGCGATCTGTTCCTGGATCTGGGTGCTGAGCAGCTGCAGTTCGACCTTGTCGTTGACGTCTTCTTCGCTGAAGCCCGAGGTTTTGAGGAATTCCTTGAACGAGGCGGGGGTCGGGAAGTTCGTTTTTTTGATCTGCGCCAGTTCGGTTTCGATTTGTTTGGGAGTGACCGAGATGCTGAGTTCTTCGGCCTCGCCGGCGATCCAGGCCGCATCGAGCAGTTCGCCAAGCGCCGCTTCCTTCAGTTCTTCGGCTTTTTTGCTGCCGGGCTTCGGCGCTTTTTTCGTTTCGCTTTCCGCCACCTGGTGGGCGAGCGCGCCTTTGAATGCGGCTTCGCTGATGTTGCCGACGTCGCTGGGCACGTTCTGAACGAGCGCGACGTCGCCGGAAGGGACGCTCGGCTGACCGATTCCCCCCTGCGCGATCGCGAAGCCGGCGAAGAGGAGGACGAAGAGGGCACCGAAGACGACCAGCATCAGGCGATTGCGCCCTGCCGATTTCCCGCCCGTCACCGATTTCCCTGATTTCGCTCCCACGAAGCGGGCAGCATAGTCAATTGCTTCGCGCGGGACGCTCC
>JACDGU010000080.1 GCA_013821475.1 Solirubrobacterales bacterium | reverse complement strand
TCGTCACGCCCTTCGAGGATGCCGCCCGCGTCTTCGCGCCGCAGAAGGGCGCCGACCCGGCAGCCGTCGCCCGCCTCGAAGAGCGCCTCGAACGGTTCGCTGCCACCCTGCCCCGCGACCCACGCGGGGTCCCGATGAGCGGTTGCGCCGGCGGCCTCTCGGGCGGGCTCTGGGCTGCGTTCGGGGCCGAGCTGCGTCCGGGCGCCGAGTACGTCCTCGACCTGCTCGGCTTCGAGCGTCGGCTGGGCGAGGCCGCCGCCGCGATCAGCGGCGAGGGGCGCCTCGACGCACAAAGCCTGGAGGGCAAGGCGGTGGGGTCGGTTGCCGCGATCTGCGCCCGCGCCGGCAAGGACCTCCACCTGGTCGTCGGCGACGACGCGCTCGACCACGACCTGATCGCCGGCCTGCCGATCCGATCGGTGCGCGAGGCGGGAACCGTCGAGGAGCTCGCCGCCGCGGGCCGGGCGATCGGCTCTGGCGCCCGAGGCTGAGGCTTTGTGACCCCACAGGGGCAAAAGGCTTCAGGGAATCCCGGAGCCGGGCTAGGCCGGGCGGGTGAAGGCAGGGTCGATTGTCAGATCAGTGAGTTCGGCGAGTCGCGGATGGGGCAAAAGGCTACGCCGGGCCCGGGGCGCGATGCAACCTTCGCTCAGGACAGGCCGTAGTGCCTGCGGGTGTCGGTGAAAAGCGTTCCCAGCAGCCGCCTGTTCAGCGGATCGCCGAGCCGGGCGGCGGGCTTCGACTCGGCGGCGATCGTCCAGGTGAAGCGACAGGCGCTGTCGGAGGTGGGCTCGACGAGGTAATCCTCGGCGAAGCGACGGAACATCGGCGTGCTCGCCTCGACCACCATGAACGAGTGTCGGCGCCCCTCCTCCCAGCGGAAGTAGCGCTCTTTGATGACGTTGGCGCCGCCGAGGGCTCGCGCGGTACGCGTCGTGCCGACGCCAAACGGCCGCGGCGAAGTCCAGGTGGTGCGCTGCAGGATCCGGCACCATGCCAGGGGATTCTCACTCGTCAGTTCACCCCACACCTGGGCGGCCGGGAGCGGTATATCGAACCCCTCCCGCAATCGCAACGGCGCCGCGTCGAGGAACGCCTCGTCGGCCGGCTCGGTCTTGAACCATGGACGTCCCACGCGCCGAATCCTATTGCGACTGAAACAATTTGTGGAACGAGGACTTCCAGAGGCGGAGACTTGACGTGTACTACTTGGGGGGCGGGAGGAAAGTGACGAGGTTGCGGGCATTGCTCGTCTCTGCCTGTGTCGCCTTGGCGCTCGCGTTCGGGTTGACGTCCTGTGGCAGCTCGACGGAGAGCCCCGCCTCGGACCAGACGCTGCGGGGAGCCTTCGGGAACTTCCCCGATTACCTCGACCCGGCGCTCGCCGGCTCACTCGAAGCAGCGACGGCCCTGCAGGCCACCTACATCCCGTTGCTGACCTACGCCCACGCAAACGGTCAGGGTGCCGCGCGTCTGATCCCGGGCCTGGCGAAGGCCCTGCCGAGAATCACCGACGGCGGCAGGACCTACACGCTCCAGTTACGCCCCGGGCTTAGGTACTCAGACGGCAAGCCGGTCCTGGCCTCCGACTTCAAGCACGCGATCGAACGCGTCCTCAGGCTGGACTCGGCCGGCTCCCCCTTCTACAGCGACATCGTCGGCGCCGAAAGGTTCGCCACCACCATGCACGGGGCCGTCCGGGGCATCGAGACCGACGACAGCACTGGCGAGATCGTGATCCACCTGATCAAGCCGCGGGGCACCTTCTCAAACGAGCTCGGCCTCAGGTTCGCCGCGCCGGTGCCGGCCGGGACCCCAGCCGAAGACCTCTCGGCGAATCCACCTCCCGCCACCGGTCCCTACGTCATCACCAAGGTAACGCCCGGGCGCAGCTGGGAATACCGGCGTAACCCGTACTGGGCCAAAGCCAACGCCAAGGCGATGCCCGACCAACCCGGCGGCCACGTCGCGCGGATCGAAGCCGACGTCATCCACAACCCGGAGACCGAGGTCAACGAGGTCGAGCGGGAGACCTACGACTGGATGCAGAACCCGCCTCCCACCGATCGCCTCGCCGAACTTCAGAGCAAGTACGCCGGCACCCAGCTGCGGACCGAACCGACGATCAGCACCTACTACTTCTGGCTGAACACGACGACGCCGCCGTTCGACGACGTCGCGGTCCGCCGGGCCGTGAACTACGCGGTCAACCCCGCCGCCCTGAGGCGGATCTACGCCGGTGCGATGCTGCCATCGCAGCAGATCCTGCCGGTTGGCATGCCGGGGCACAGGAAGTTCGAGCCTTACCCTTACAACCTGGCCAAGGCGCGGCGACTGATCGCGCAGGCCGACCCGCCTGACCGCGCGATCACCGTCTGGACCGACAACGCGTCGCCCAACAACGAGGCGGGCGAATACTTCCAGGACGTGCTGCGAAAACTCGGCTTCCAGGTCGACCTCA
Source organism: Solirubrobacterales bacterium (assembly GCA_013821475.1). Lineage (GTDB taxonomy): Bacteria > Actinomycetota > Thermoleophilia > Solirubrobacterales > 70-9 > VAYN01. The sequence continues at coordinate 9,491 of JACDGU010000080.1, read as the reverse complement.
AAGTCATCGACTCCTCCTCCTACTTCACCGTGATCGGGAACACCTCTACCCCCGACCTCGATGCCGGCTGGGCCAACTGGTTCGAGGACTACCCCCACCCCAACGACTACTTCCAGCCGCAGCTGGCGGGCGACAGCATCCAGCCGACCAACAACACGAACTGGGCCCAGTTCGACGACCCCTCGCTCAACGCGAAGATCGCAAGCCTGGGGGCGCAGCAACTCGGACCCATGCAGGAAGCCGAGTACGCGGCGCTCGACAGGGCCTACATGGCGCGGGCGCCCTGGGCGCCGTTCGGGACGCTGACGAGCTCGACCTTCGTCTCCAGCGCCGTCGACTTCGACAAGCTGATCGTCAACCCGGTCTACGGCCAGGACCTGACCAGCTTCCAGTTGAAGTAGGCGCTCAAGCAGCGGCGGGCTGCTGCCGATGCAAAAGACATGTACAACTCGAGCTCGATGGGACCACAGGCGGGATTCACGCCTAGGTCCGCCGCAGTCCTAGGGCGTGCGGCTGATTGTTCTGCCGCGGAAGCCCTCCCTTGCTAGATCCACTCCAGGGCGCAGAAACCCCCCGGAGCACGGATACGGCGGACGTGCGACCGCGGGTCCCCGACGAGCTAGACCCATCGCTGCTGCTGAAGACGCTGTGCGAGGTGAGGGACGGCGACTTCAGCGCCCGGCTGCCGGTCGAGTGGACGGGCGTGGCGGGCAAGGTCGCCGACACGCTTAACGATGTGATCAGCGCCAACCAGACCCTCGGCGCCGAGCTCGAGCGGGTCACCCGCGCGGTCGGCAAAGAAGGCAAGCTCTCCCAGCGCGTCTCGCTGAGCGGCTCGGATCGGGCGTGGGCGGGGACCGTCTCCTCGGTCAACACCCTGATCGAGGACCTGGTCCGCCCGACCACGGACATGCAGCGGGTGATCGGCGCCGTCGCCGACGGCGACCTCAGCAAGAAGATCACCGCCGACGTCCACGGCGAGGTCCTCGAGCTGAAGAACACGGTCAACGCGATGGTCGACCAGCTCAACCGCTTCGCCTCCGAGGTGACCCGCGTCGCCCGCGAGGTCGGCACCGAGGGCAAGCTCGGCCAGGCCGCCGCGGTGACGATCGAGGTCGGCGGCGTCTGGAAGGACCTGACCGACAACGTCAACGTGATGGCGGCCAACCTGACCGGCCAGGTCCGCGACATCGCCGAGGTGACCACGGCGGTCGCCGACGGCGACCTCAGCAAGAAGATCACCGCCGATGTCAAGGGCGAGTTCCTCGAGCTGAAGAACACCGTCAACGCGATGGTCGACCAGCTCAACCGCTTCGCCTCCGAGGTGACCCGCGTCGCCCGCGAGGTCGGCGTCGAGGGCAAGCTCGGCGGCCAGGCGCAGTCGGCCGAGGTCGCCGGCGTCTGGAAGGACCTGACCGACAACGTCAACGGGCTCGCTGCCAACCTCACCAACCAGGTACGCGCGATCGACGACGTCGCGACGGCGGTGACCGAGGGCGACCTCACCCGGCAGGTGAGCGTCGAGGCCAGCGGCGAGGTCGCGGTGCTGAAGGACAAGCTCAACGAGATGATCCGCAACCTCAGGGAGACGACGCTTCAGAACACCGAGCAGGACTGGCTGAAGACCAACCTCGAGCGCTTCTCGCGGATGCTCCAGGGCCAGCGCGACCTGACCGCGGTCTCGAGCGAGATCCTCTCCGAGCTGGCGCCGCTCATCTCCGCCCAGCACGGCGTTTTCTACACGCTCGCCAGCCTCGAGGACGGCGGCGAGCCGGTACTTCTCTACCAGGCCGGCTACGGCTACAAGGAGCGCAAGCACCTGGCCAACCAGTTTCGCCTCGGCGAGGGCCTGGTCGGGCAGTGCGCGCTGGAGAAGGAGCGGATCCTGCTCACCGACGTGCCCAGTGACTACGTCACGATCAACTCCGGGCTCGGCGCCGCAAAGCCACTCAACATCATCGTCCTGCCGATCCTCTTCGAAGGCTCGGTCAGGGCGGTCGTCGAGCTCGCCTCCTTCAGCCCCTTCAGCCCGATCCACCAGGCCTTCCTCGACCAGCTGGTGGAGATCATCGGCCTGGCGCTGAACACGATCGAAGCCAGCACCCTGACCGAGAACCTGCTGGTGCAGTCGCAGTCCCAAGCGCAGGAGCTGCAGGCGCGCCAGGAAGAGCTGAGCAGCTCCAACGAGGACCTCGGCGTCCAGGCGGCCCGCCTCGCCGAGCAGAACCTCGAGGTCCAGCGAAAGAACGAGGAGGTCGAGGGCGCCAAGCGGCTGGTCGAGGAGAAGGCCGAGCAGCTGGCGGTCTCCTCGAAGTACAAGTCGGAGTTCTTCTCGAACATGTCGCACGAGCTGCGCACGCCGCTGAACAGCCTGCTGATCCTTGCCGGTGAGCTCGAGAGCAACCCCGAGCAGAACCTGACCGAGACCCAGGTCAAGTACGCGAGCACGATCCTCTCCTCGGGCAACGACCTGCTGCTGTTGCTCAACGACGTGCTCGACCTCGCCAAGGTCGAGTCCGGCACCGTTGCGATGACGCCCTCCGAGCTGCCGCTGTCCGACCTGCGGGAGTCCTTCGAAGCCGAATTCACCGCCGTCGCCGAGAAGCAGGGCCTGACCTTCGCGGTTGAGCTCGCGGTCGAGCTGCCGGCGGCGATCTCCACCGACGCCAGTCGCCTGCGCCAGGTGCTGAAGAATCTGCTCTCGAACGCGTTCAAGTTCACCGCCGAGGGTGGGGTGACGTTGCGGGTCGGGTTCGTCGACAGCGGCTGGAGCAGCTCCCACGCCGGGCTCACCGCCGCCGGCTCGGCGATCGCCTTCAGCGTCGTCGACACCGGCATCGGCATCGCCGCCGACAAGCAGCAGCTGATCTTCGAGGCCTTCGCCCAGGCCGACGGCACCGCCTCCCGCCAATACGGCGGCACCGGCCTGGGGCTCTCGATCAGCCGCGAACTGACCCACCTGTTGGGCGGCGAGATCACCCTGCAGAGCGTGCCCGGCGAGGGCAGCACCTTCACCGTCCTGCTGCCCTGCGTCTTGCCCGCGGAGGCACCGGCGCCGGCGCCCCCACCGGCGCCGGTCGACGCACCCCAGGAGGAATCGACCGAGAAGCCGAGGCCCGTCGTCGAGGTCGCACCCTCCCATTTCCCCGCCGGGGAGCCGACGCCCGCCGCGCCGCCCCAGGCGGCACTGTCGCCGCTGGTCCCACCCGAGTTCGCCGCCGGCAGGAGCCTGGCCGGGATGAAGGTCCTGGTCGTCGACGACGACTTCCGCAACATCTTCGCCCTCGCCTCGCTGCTGAAGCGCTTCAAAGTCGAGGTGGTCTCGGCGGAGAGTGGCGAAACGGGCATCGAGGCGCTGCGGCGCAACGACGACTTCGACCTCGTCCTGGTCGACATCATGATGCCCGGCATGGATGGCTACGCGACGCTGCGGGCCATGCGCGCTCTGCCCAACCTCGACAGCCTGCCGCTCGTCGCCTTCACCGCGAAGGTCGAAGACGGCGAGCGCCAACGCTGCATCGACGCCGGCGCCTCCTCCTACGTCGCCAAGCCGGTCGACACCGCACAGCTGCTGGCCGTGCTCGGCGAGTGGCTTCCCGGCCCGGTGCAGAAGCAGAGTCCCTGATGTACCTCGCGACCAAGCCCGGCGAAGAGCCGCCCACCCTCCAGGAAGCGGCGGTCTTGATCGTCGACGACAACGCCGACAAGCGCCTGGCGCTGCGGGCGATGCTGGCGCCACTCGGCCACGAGATCGTCGAGGCCGATTCCGGTCGAGTTGCCCTGAAGACGGCGCTGAAACAGAAATTCGCGATGATCCTGATGGACGTGCGGATGCCCGACCTGAACGGCTTCGAGACGGCCAAGCTCGTCCGCCAGCACCCGCCCTCGGCCAGTACCCCGATCATCTTCGTCACCGCCTTCGGCGGCGACGAGTCGGAGGCCGCCAACGCCTACGCCAGCGGCGCCGTCGACTTCATCTACACCCCGGTGCTGCCCGCCGTGCTGAGGGCCAAGGTCTCCGCCTTCGTCGCCCTCTTCACCCAGTCGCAGGAGCTGCACTCGCTGAACTCGGCGCTGCGCGAGAGCGACGTCCTCACCCAGGCCGTCCTCGACAACGTCGCCGACGGGATCTTCATCCTCGACGAGGCCGGCCGGATCGAGTCGGTCAACCACTCGGTCGGCCCGCTGTTCGACTACGGCGCCGAGGAGGAGGTCGGGCACGCCTTCGCCTTCATGATCGCGCCCGAGAGCCGCGAGGACCTCCACAACATCGACAGGTCCCGCGAAGAAGTACTGGCCGAAGGAGGCACGATCAGCCGCATCGTCGAGACCGTCGGCTGTCGCCGCGACGGCTCCACCTTCGCGATGGAGCTGGAGCGCCGCCAGATCGAGCACGGGGGCCGCAGCTTCACCGTCGCCTCGGTGCGCGACATCTCCGAACGCAAATCCCATGGCGAAGCGCTCGAGCACATGGCCCACCACGACGCCCTCACCGGCCTCGCCAACCGCACCCTGTTCAGCGAACTGGTCTCGCAGTCGCTGGCGCTGGCGACGCGGGACAAGGAGCCGAGGGGCGTGCTCGTGCTCGACCTCGACGGCTTCAAGCGGATCAACGACTCGCAGGGTCACGATTGGGGGGACGTCCTCCTCAAGCAGGTCGCCCAGCGCCTGATCGGGGTCCTGCGCGAGTCCGACACGGTCGCCCGCCTCGGCGGCGACGAGTTCGGGATCCTGCTCGCCGGCTCGCTCGACCTGGCCGCGACCGCGGCGGTCGCCTGGAAGATCCAGGAGACCTTCGAGCCGGGCTTCCAGCTGAACGGCGAAACCGTCCATGTCTCCCCCAGCATCGGCATCTCGATCTTCCCCGAGCACGGCGCCAACACGATCGAACTCCTGCACCGGGCCGACCTGGCGATGTACGCGGCGAAGCGAACGGGCCAGGGCCAGACGGTCTTCAAGGCCGCGCACGAAACCCAGACCGCCGACCACCTGGCGCTGCTGCTCGACCTGCGCCACTGCATCGACCGCGACGAGCTGGTCCTCCACTACCAGCCGAAGATCGACCTGGGGACCAGCAAGATCTGCGGGGTCGAGGCGCTGGTCCGCTGGCGCCACCCGAAAAAGGGCCTGCTGATGCCGGCCGGCTTCATGCCCGAGGTCGAGCGCACCTACCTGATCGAGCCGGTCACCCGCTGGGTGCTCAACGCGGCCCTGCGTCAGCAGCGCCTCTGGCGCGACGAAGGCCACGAGCTGACGGTGGCGGTCAACATCTCCGGCCGCAGCCTCGGCCACGACAGCGAGCTGCCGGACACCGTGTCCGAGCTGACCGCGCTGTGGGGCACGCGACCCGGCGACCTGACCCTGGAGCTGACCGAGAACGCCCTGATCGAACCCTCGGCCCCTGCGGTGCTCGGCCGCCTGCACGAGATGGGTGGCAGGCTCTCGATCGACGACTTCGGCACCGGCTACTCCTCGCTCGCCTACCTGCAACGGCTGCCGGTCGACGAGATCAAGATCGACAAGTCCTTCGTGATCAACGTGGCGACGGTCAGCGACGACGCGATCATCGTCCGCTCGACGATCGATCTCGCCCACAGCCTCGACCTCACCGTCGTCGCCGAGGGCGTCGAGGACGAGGACGGGCTGGGGGCGATAACCGAATGCGGCTGCGACCAGGCCCAGGGTTATCTCCTCGGCCGCCCGGTCGCCGCCGCCGACCTCGCCGCGGCGCCGGCCGAGTCGGCCGCCGTCCCCAGCAGCTGAGTCGCTGACCGGGGTGCCGGGTCGGAGATTCGGGTCGGCCGCCGAGATCAGTCGCTGGTCTCGCCGTCGTGACCCGTGTCGGACGTGCCGCTCTGGTCCTGGTGACCATCGGGCGCATCGCTTTCGGAGACCGAGTCGGGGGCATCCGTCCCGCTCTCTTCGGCGGCGGTCTGCTCGCCGTCGTTGCCGCCCTGGTCCGGCCCGGACTGGCTGCCGCTCTGGACGTTGTCCGTATCGCCGGCGGGGCTGGACTCGGCCCTGGGCTGGTGCATCGTCACCTTCGCCACGGTGGCCGTGTTCTGGGCCTGGGCGATGGCCGCCCCGCCGACCGCGAGCGCCGACAGCGCCGCGATCGTCAGTGCCAACTTCCTCAGCTTCTTCATCACTTCCCCTTTCGTCGGGTGAGCGATCGATGGTCGAGGGCGCCGATAAGCCAGGCGTGAGATGAAACCGCGATTCGCCTAAATCTTTGTCAGCCCGAGGCCGGCGGGACGCTCGCCGGCTCCGGCCGCTCGGCGCGGCGGTGCCTCTGGTCATCGGGGATATCGACTCCGGTCGAGCTGAGAAAGGCGACGAACATCGCGATCGCCGCCGCCAGAACGAAGCTGACCAGGCCGGTGCCGATCGCCAGGCCTCGGCGGGCGGAGGAGACCGCCAGCCAGTCGGCAAAGGAGGCGCCGAGCGGGCGGGTGACGACGTAGGCAAACCAGAAAGCGAGGATCGAGTTCATCCCGAAGCGGAAGTAGCCGGCGGCCGGGATCGCGATGATCGCCGCGAACAGCAGCCCGGAGCCGAAGTAGCCGAGGCCGAGGGTCACCGCGGTGAGGTCGCCGGCGGCGGTGCCGAGGGCGAAGGTCGCCAGCACCGCGGCCCAGTAGAACACCTCGCGGCGCTCGCTGGTGATGCTGTGGATCGAGAGCGTGCCCTCGACCCGGTACCAGGTGCGGAACACGGCGAAGAGGACGACCGCGTAGAAGATCGTCGAGGCGATGTAGGGAATGCCGAGGCCGACGTGGAGGACGTCGGCGCACATCGTCCCGAAGACCCCGACCATCGCCACCGCGAACCAGTAGCGCCAGGGGACGTAGCGATCGCTGGAGAACTGCAGGTAGAGGGCGACGACGAAGGCGATGCCGCCGAGGACGACGGCGATCTCGGGGACCAGCTTGTGGACGAGGAAGTCTGAGGTCGACTCCCCCATCCCGGTCGTCAGGGCCTTGACGATCCAGAAGAAGACCGTCACTTCCGGCACCTTCGAGAAGCTGGGGTGGGTTTTCGGGCGGTAGTCCAAAGGCGGCTGAGGAGAACGAGCGCGGCAGGCTAGGCCCGGGTCTTAAATCGCAGATGAAACGCCGCGGGCCAATTGCCGCGCCACCTCACTCCTCGCGGAGGATGGCTCCGAGCGGCAGCCGGCGCAACGAGCGGGCCGCGACGGCGGCGGCGAGCAGCGCCCCGGCGGCGGCGGCGAGTGCGAGCAGCCCGAGGAAGCCCCAGGGGATCGCGAGCCGGTCCGGCGGCGGGTCGAAGACGTGCTGGAGCATCGCGACCAGCATCTGCGCCAGCAGCCAGCCGAGCACCGCAGCCAGGGCGACCGCGGCGCCGAGCACGGCCACCGCCTCGCTGCGGACGAAGGCGCCGATGTCGCGCAGCGAGGCGCCGAGGGCCGCCATCGTCGCGAACTCGTGCCGGCGCTCGTTGACGACGAGGTTGACGAAGAGCCACATCGCCGCCGCGGCAAGGACGATCGCGAAGGCCTGCTCGAGGCGGCTGATCCCGGTCAGGTCGACAGTCGTGATCGAGCTCACGGTCTGCACCGCCTGCTGGCGGATGTTCTTGACGCTGACGCCGAAGCCGCTGGTCGCCGTGGCGACCCGGGCGCCGACCGCCGCCGGGTCTTCGGAGGAGCTGGCGAAGATGACGTTGGGGCCGCCGTTGCGGTCGGCTGCCTGTAGATAGCTGAGGTTGGCGACCATGAACGAGTCCCGCGGCGCCGAGGGGAACTCCTGGACGGAGCCGACCACGTGGAAGGAGACGGTGCGGAAGTTGCCGGTGCGGTGGTCGAGGACCCTGAGCCTGAGCAGGTCGCCGACCTTCAGCGAGTAGTCGGTGATCGTCTCTTTGGAGACGATGATCGCGTCGCGGGTCGTTTCGAGGCGGCTCAGCATCGTCTGCGCGCTGCCGCCGATGAAGTAGGAGTCGCGCAGGGTCGTGGCGGCGCCGATCGTCTTCGGTTCGATTCCAAAGGTGTCCTGCAGATCGGGCCCGACGTAGGCGTAGGAGTGGTCGACAGGCGAGGTCGCGCTGACGCCGGGCACCGCTTCGATCCGCTTCGCGAGGCCGTTCTTGACCGCGACTCCGGGCGGCGCCGTGGCGGTTACGTCGGCGCCCAGGGTCAGCTGGGCGTCGACCCCGGCCTGCTGGCTATAGGTGGCGGCGAACACCCCGAGGCTGACTCCGAAGGCGAGCAGCAGCCCGACGAAAATCAGCCCGCGGTTGATCGCCGGGCCGCGGCGCGAGGCGCTGGCGAAGAGGAAGGTGCGCCGGCTCGGCTTCTCCTCCCCCCCGCGCAGCCGGCGCGCGACCCGGCTGAAGAGGGTTCCCCGCAGGCGGACCAGCAGCAGCGTCGCCCCGATCCAGAGCAGGGTCGGCGCGAAGAACATGTAGATCGAGAGCGAGAGGGTCGGGTTGGAGTCGGGGTTGACGACCGCCGAGAACCCGGTGCTGGCGGTCAACCAGTAGATCAGCCCGCTGACGGCGAGCGCGAGAAGGTCGAGGTAGAGGCGCTGCCAAAGGGGCGTACGGGCCTCGCGGGAGCCGCTGCGCCCGGCCGCGACCGTCCTCGAAAGCGCCCTCAGCCCGGTGCCCAGCCTGGCAAGCATGCCGCCGACGATCGCCAGCACGACGCAGACGACCACGACCGTGATCGCGCGGCTCACGTTGAGCCCGACCGAGCCTCCGATCAGCAGCGCGACGGAGACGAACGAGATGCCGGCACCAAGCAGACCGGCGCCGATTCCGACAATCGACGATTCGGCCGCCGCCATCGCCAGCAGCTGACGACGATTCGCGCCGCGGGCGCGGAGCAGCGCCAGTTCGCGCCGGTCGCGGTCGACCGTGCCCAGCGCCGCCAGGTAGGCGAGGCCGAGGGCCAGCAGCGCGCCCGGGACGGCGAGCATGATGAAGAGGGCCTCTGCGTAGAGGGCGTCGCCGGCCGCGCTTTCGAGACCTTCGGAGAGGTTGTCGACGAACTGGATCTTGCCGGTGAAGGTGCGTTCGAGCGAGTTGCGGATCTGGCCCGCGCGCTGGAACGCTTCGCTCGGGGTGCCGCCGAGGCTGGCGCGATCGACCTGCGCCTGGACCTGCCACTGGACCCCGGTCAGCGTCCCCGGCACCGCGGCGGCGCCGGGCGTCGCGCCACCCAGCGAGGGCAGCCCGCCGGCCACCGTCTTGGCGAAGGTCGCAAGCGGCAGGATCGCGATGTTCGCCGGGGGCTGCGCGGGGGCCGGCCCGACCTGCGGGTTGAGCGGCTGGAAGAGGACATCGGGAGAGCTGACGATGGCGACGCCGCCGACCGTGAATTGACGCGGCGGCGCGTGGGCGCCAAGGCGCAGTCTCACCGTGTCACCGACCCTTGCCCGCAGGGTTGCCGCCAGCTGCTGGTCGAGGACGATCTGCCCCGGCGCCAGACCACCGCGGAGCAGGCGGAAGGCGTCGATGTGCTGCAGGTA
>JACDGU010000238.1 GCA_013821475.1 Solirubrobacterales bacterium | reverse complement strand
CTTGCGGATGATCTGCTCGGGGCTGTGTCTTTGCCTCTTCACCTGCTTCGGTCCTCCTTTGCCCATTGTCGCGGGCGGGAAGGACTCTCAGACAGGGCGGACTGATTTCAGGGGGTCGGGCCACGCCTCCCGCAATGGTCGTCTAGCCAGCGGGGCCCGCCGCTCGAATCGGGAGCGGATCGTTTCGTTCTCCTGCGCTACGTCGGCGAGCTCGCCGAGCGACGGCTACCGATTTCCCGGAGCGCTTCGGTCACTCCACGCGGCCGTATCGGTCCTTCAACCGAATTACGTCGTCAAGCTGCGGCGTTGAGACCTCGATGATCTCCGCGTCCTCCACAGCTTCAAACGTGTGGACAACCCGCGGCGAGATCCGCCATGAATCGCCCGGTCCGAGCTCCCGCGTGATCAGCGCGTCAGGCGCCTCGCCCTGGGAGACGAGCACCCGGCCGGACAGGACGAATGAGGTCTCGTCCTTCTCCTTGTGGAATTGGACGGAGAGGCGACAGCCGGCGCGGACCCGAAGGATCTTCCCGGCATAGTGGTCGGTATGCGCGAACCACAGCTCGCTCCCCCACGGCTTGGACACCTTGCGCGGCAGACCCGGTTCCATGCCGCTAGATCCTTTCAGTTATGCCGTCTGGTGTCGCCGGGGCAATAACGTGCCCCCAGTGAGCTTCGCCGATTCATATCTGGGGCAACTGCGAAAGCGGATCGGTAGCGAGTTGGTGTTGATGCCGGGGGCGATGATCGCTTTGCGGCGTCCGACCGATGGCCGGGTGCTTTTCACCCGCCGAGCCGACGATGGGACGTGGTGCCTTCCTGCCGGGGCCGCGGAGCCCGGAGGCAGCTTCGCCGGCACGGCGATCGGTGAGCTCATGGAGGAGGCCGGCGTCTCAGTGGTCGAAGACGACCTGATCCCGTTCGCGACGCTCTCCGAGGCAGAGCTGCACACGATCATTTATCCGAACGGAGACGAGACCCATTGCTTCGCCGTCTGCCTCCTCGCCGAACGCTGGCGCGGCGAGCCTCAGCCAGATGGCGAGGAGACGACGCGGGTCGAGTTTGTCGACCCCGCGAACCCGCCTTCGCCCATACACCGCCCAACTGCTCATGTCATTGAGCTGCTGAACGCCTACCTTCGCTCCGGTCAGTTCCAGCTTCGATAAGGACGTTGATAGCGATTTCCGCAGAAATAGGACCGCTCGCCCCCGCAGCGCTCGACTCATTGCGTGAGCCGCCTAACAGGGCCAAGCCGACCCGCGACCTATATCACTACCGCCTCAAGCCTCGTATCACTCGCGTATCACGGATTGCCGCGCATTGCCCCGCATAGGCTCGCACCGTCGTCTGATCGCGCTTGGCGCGTGGCTATGCGAGCCATGCGGGGAAACTGTGTTATCGGGGAGACAGGATTTGAACCTGCGACCGCTCGGCCCCCAGCCGAGTGCGCTACCAGACTGCGCCACTCCCCGAGGAGGTTCTTGCATTCTGACTGATGCTGAGCACGATGGCTCGTCGGGCTCGGCCCCGGGCCTTGGATCGCTCCTGGAACCGTCTGCCCGGGGCAATATTTTGTCTGCATGCGGAGATGCGGGCGATGCCATAAATCCAAGTCGTTGGAGGATTTCGCTTGGCGGCGCAAGGCGAGCGGGCAACGGGACAACTACTGCCGCCCCTGTCGCGCTGCCATAAGCAAGCGCACTATCGAGCGCACCGGCGACGGTATATCGACCAAGCACGGCGCCGCAAGAAGGCTCAGACAGCTGAGAGACTCACGTATATGATGGGCTATCTACGCGAGCACCCCTGCGTCGATTGCGGCGAAACTGACCCGGTAGTGCTCGAGTTCGATCACCTGCGGGACAAAAAGTTCTGCATCGGCCAGGGCTTCTGGGATCGGGGCTGGCAGAGCGTCCTCGACGAGATTGCAAAGTGCGAGGTGGTTTGTGCAAACTGTCACCGGCGCCGCACCGCTCGACGGGGTGGCTTCGCCCGTGCGGCGGTAGCTCAATGGTAGAGCCTTAGCCTTCCAAGCTAATGATGCGAGTTCAATTCTCGTCCGCCGCTTTCCGCCGACCCGCAGCTGCGCTGTTGTTCGCGCTTGGGGCCAGCGCTCTCCTCGCCGTGGGCTGCGGCGGCTCCTCGGGCGACAGCGGCACCGGCGCGGCGAGCTCGAGCTCGAGCTCAAATGGCGCTCCGCCCGGTCGACGGACGCCTACTCGGCCTTCCGCATCTTCGAGGAGACGCTGCGGGTCGATCCCGCCCACTACATCCTCGGCCAGCGCCTCAACTTCTGGGTCGCCTGCGGACTGACCTTGGCCGGGGCGCTCTGGTTCCTCACCAGCCAGCGGCAACCGCGCGAGGAGCGGCGGAGCCGCGCGAAGCGGGCCGGGACGCTGTTGGCGATCGGCTGGGCGACGCTCGCGCTGGTCGGCTGCGCCGATGGCGCAAAGTCCGCGCGCGCCGACGGGAGCCCGGCG
>JACDGU010000079.1:1080-12015 GCA_013821475.1 Solirubrobacterales bacterium | reverse complement strand
TCCTCCAGCAACGCCGCCAGCAGCAGCGGTCGCAGCATCGAGGAGACGCGCACGGTCTGCGCCTCTCCCCCGTCGGCAGCGGCGCGCACGCGTCCGCTGAGCGCGTGGACGCGCTCGTTCTCTGCGGCGATCTCGACCAGGGGGCGGAGGCTCATGACACGCAAGAAGGCCGGATCGCGGGATCCGGCTCCTGGCGATCGATTCTAGGAGACCGCCGAGGCGGCTACTCGAGCTTCCTCGTCTAGCCGCCAAACGGCAGCTCGGCGCCGCCGCGGACGTGCTCGACCTGGCCGACGCCCTCGGCGGCGGAGCGGCCCTCGACGTCGTCCCACTCGTGCAGCATCCGCTTCAGCTGCGCCAGCGCCTCGGGTGGGTGGGCGGCGACCGTGGCGGCCAGCTCGAGCGCGGCGCTCTCGGTCGCGGCGGCCGGAGCGACGCGGTTGACCAGGCCGATCCGCAGCGCCTCGTCGGCGCCGACCGTGCGCGAGGAGAAGAGCAGGTACTTGGCGGCGGCCAGGCCGCAGAGGGTGACCAGGCGAGCGGGCCCGACCGGCATCCCCAAGGCCGCGCCGGGGAAGCGCATCCGTAGGTTGGAGCCGCCGACCCGCATGTCGCAGGCGATCGCGATCTCGGCCCCACCGCCGACGACGTCGCCGTGACAGGCGGCGACGGTGGGCCTGGGGAAGGCGACGATCGCGTCGTAGAGGTCGGCGAAGAGCTGCATGCGGCGGACGTGCGCCTCGGGGTCGAGCTCCTCCTTGATGTCGGCGCCGGCGGAGAAGCCCATCTGATCGGCGGAGCTGAAGACCAGGACCCGGACCGCCTCGTCGGCGCGAGCCACCGCCAGGTGCTCGAGCAGCTCGACCAGCATCTGGGTGTCGATCGCGTTGCGCGATTTCGGTCGTTCGAGACGGATCAGCGCGACCCCGCGCTCGTCGACGGAGTAGCTCGTCACCCGCTCCGCACTCACTGGGAACCTAGCCGTTCGATCAAGCGCTCGGTCTCGTCGGCGGCGGCGCCGATCAGCGCCTCGACCTCGGCCCGCGGCTCGCGGAAACCCGATAGCACGTAGGCGGCGACGATCTCGGGATCGGTGGAGTCCGGCCGCCCCACCCCGGCCCGCACCCGCCAGAACTCGGCATCGCCGAAGCCGCGTTTGAGGCTCTTGAGGCCGTTGTGGCCGGCGAGCCCGCCGCCGAGCCGGACCTTGACCTCGCCGAAAGGCAGGTCGATCTCGTCGTGGACGACGATCACCCGCGCGAGCGGCACCTTGAGCGAGCCGCACGCCGGGCCGGCCGATTCGCCGGATTCGTTCATGAAGGTCTGCGGCAGCAGCGTCGCCACCCGCGGCCCGCCGGGGCCCGTCCTGCCCTCATTGAGCAGACCGCCGAACTTCTTCCGCGGCTTCCCCAGCTCCCAGCGCCGCTCCAGCTCCTCGACCACGTCGAAGCCGAGGTTGTGGCGGTCGCCGGCATGCGCGGGACCGGGGTTGCCGAGACCGACGATCAGGATCCGGTCTCCGGGCTCGCCGCTACCAGCGCGGCGGCGGAACAGTGACAGGGACTACTCGCCCTCGGAGTCGCCCGAGTCGCCCTCGGAGTCGTCCTCGCCCTCGGCGCTCTCGCCGACCAGCTCGGTCTCCTCCTCGAGCTCGGGCTCGACCACTTCCTCCACGCGGGGCGGAGAGAGGGTGACGATCGTGACCTCCTCGGGGTCGTCAGCCATGAAGGTGACGCCGTCGGGGGCGGTGACGCTGGAAAGCTGAAGGGTGTCGTTGATCTCCATCGCCGAGACGTCGAGGACGATCCGGTCGGGGATGTCGGTCGGCAGCGCTTCGACCGTGATCTCGCGGGTGACGTGCTCGAGCACGCCGCCGCCTTTGACCCCGGGCGACACCTCGGCGCCCTCGAGCTCGATCGCGACCTCGGCCTGAATCGCCTCGTCGAGTTTCACCTGCTGCAGGTCGATGTGCTGGATGCTGCCGCGCACCGGGTGCAGCTGCTGCTCCTTGACGACGACCGGGACGGCTTTGCCGCCGTCGATCTCGAGGTCGAAGAGGGCGGCGCCCTCGTGGATGATCGTCCGCACCTCGCGTTCGGAGACCTGGAACGCGGTTGCCTCCGAGCCGCCCGAGTAGACGACGCCGGGCACCAGGCCCTCGCCGCGCATACGGCGGGTGGCTCGCGAGCCGAACGCGGCGCGGGGAGCGACCTTCAGGGTTGAGCGGGTGGTAGCCATCGGACGGGAGAGAATAGAGAACCCGGGGCCGGGGCGGCAGCTGTGGGAACCTTCGACTGTGTCTGAGGACTCAAAGATCCCCAAGGGCAGGCTGCGACGCTCGGCCAAGCTCGGCTCGATCGTCGGTGTGCAGGGCGCCCGTTACGCGGGGACCAAAGCCGCCAACGTCGGCCGCTCCGAGGAGGGTGGCAAAGAGCATCTCGAGCAGCGCCACCTGGAGACCGCGATGAAGATGGTCGGCGCCCTGGGACAGATGAAGGGCGCGGCGATGAAGCTCGGCCAGTTCGCCTCCTTCATCGACACCGAGTTCATCCCCGAGGAGTACCGCGAGATCTACCAGGAGCAGCTGGCCAAGCTGCGCACCGACGCGCCGGCGATGCCCTGGGAGAAGGTCGAGAAGCTGGTCGAGGAGGAGTACGACGGCGAACCGCTGTCGGAGCTCTTCGCCGAGTTCGAGACCGAGGCCTTCGCCGCCGCCTCGATCGGCCAGGTGCACCGGGCGGAGCTCCTCGACGGGCGCCAGGTCGCGGTCAAGATCCAGTACCCCGGGATCGCCGAGGCGCTCGAAGCCGACCTCCGCAATGCCGGAACCCTGGTCCGGCTGGCGAAGGCGATCGCCCCCGGGCTCGACGCCAAGGCGATCGCCGAGGAGCTGAGCGAGCGGGTGATGGAGGAGCTCGACTACGAGTACGAGGCGCAGAACCAGCGCTCCTTCGCCCGCGCCTACCGCGAACACCCCTTCATCTACGTGCCGGAAGTGATCACCCGGCTCTCGCGGCGGCGGATCCTGGTCACCGAGCTGGTCGTCGGCAAGGGCTTCGAGGAGATCAAGGAGCTCTCGCACGAGGAGCGCAGCCGCTTCGGCGAGATCGTCTTCCGCGGCAGCTTCGGCTCGATCTACCACCTGCAGCACTTCAACGCCGATCCGCACCCCGGCAACTTCATCCTGATGGAGGACGGCCGCGTCGCCTTCCTCGACTTCGGGATGACGAAGAAGCTCGACCGCGAGCAGATCCTGCTCGAGCAGCGCGCCTTCGACGCCGCCTCGCGCAACGACCCGGAGGCCTTCCGGCAGGCGCTGCACGACCTCGGCTTCGTCAAGAAGCCCTCCAAGCTCGACGCCGAGCGCCTGCTCGACCACATGCGCGCGGTCGGCGGCTGGTACGTCGAAGACCGCGAGATCGAGATCACCGCCAAACGGGTGATGAAGATCATCGAGGCGACCAACGACCCCCGCTCGGAGTACTTCGACCTGATGCGCCGCGAGTCGATCCCGGCCGACGAGCTGATGGGACGGCGGATGGAGATCGGCGTGGTCGCCGTGCTGGGGCAGCTGCGGGCGAAACGCAACTGGCACCGGATCGCCCGCGAGTGGGTCTACGCCGACGCGCCGGCGACCGAGCTCGGCCGCGAAGAGTGGGAGTATTTCGAGGAGCGCGGCCTAAAGCGGACGCCTGGTTTGGCCGAGATCAGCTGAGGACCAGGCACTTTTTCGATTCGGGAGGAGCGACGATGAGCAGGATCAAACGCGGTTGGGGACTGACGAAGAAGAGCTGGGCGCTGCTGAAGGAGCACCGCGAGCTGATCCGCTTCCCGCTCTACGGCGCCATCGCCACGGTGCCGCTGGCGATCCTCTTCCTCGGCCCCGGCCTCTACCTGCTCGACAAGAGCTCGCTGGCCGGCGCGATCCCACTGCTGGTGATCGGCGTCTACGTGCTCAGCGTCGTCGGCTTTTACTTCAGCGTCGGTCTCGCCGCGGCCGCCAACCTGATCTTCGAGGGCCAGGCGAACGTGACCGTCGCCGACGGCCTCGCCGTCGCCCGCGCCAACTTCAGCCGGATCTGCGGCTGGGCGGCGATCTCGACCGCGATCAGCCTGTTGATGGCGGTGCTCGAGAACCAGGGCGGCCTGGCCGGCAACATCGCTGCCCGCCTGGTCGGGATGGCCTGGTCTCTGGTCACTTTCCTGGCGGTGCCGGTGATCGCGATCGAGGGCACCGGGCCGGTCGAAACCCTGAAGCGCTCGGCCTCGATCTTCCGCCAGAAGTGGGGCGCGCAGATCACCGGCAACATCGCGATCGGCGGCGCCGTCTTCCTGCTCGGGATGCTGCCGGCGGCACTCCTGATCGTCGCCGGCATCGCGCTCTGGTCCGCCGCCCCCTTCCTCGGTGCCCTGCTGGTCGTGATCGGCGCCCTGATCTTCGCGATCGCGATCCTGGTCTCGCGGGCGCTGAGCGGGATCTTCGGCGTCGCCCTCTACCGCTACGCGACCGAGGGCAAGGCCGTCGGTGGCTTCACCGCCGCCGAGCTCGAGTCCGCGGTGCGGGTCAAGGGCAACAAGGGCAGCCGCAACGCACCGCCTACCGCGACGCCCGGCACGGTCTGAGCCGGCGCGTGGTTCGTTTTGCACGCATGCCGTCCAAAAGGAACCACGGGATTGTTCAGGTCGGGAGGTCCAACTCGGCGAAGAGGCGCGGGTCGTTGGAGACGAGGCCGGTGACGCCGGCGTCGAGGAGCTTCCGCATCCGTGCCTGGTCGTCGACGGTCCAGGCGATCAGCTCGACCCCGGCGAGCCTGCAGATCCGCGCCAGGCGGGCGCTGACGAGCGGGTGGTAGACCCACATCGCGGCGACGTTGAACTTCGGCAGCTTTTCGGCGGCCAGCCCCGGCAGCCGGTAGCGCATGCCGATCAGGGCGGCGGGCAGGACCGGCTTCGCCCAGGGCTTCGAGGTCCAGTCCTTGGTCACCTTGGGATAGGTCCAGCCGCGGCGCAGCTTCGGTTCGAGGTCGAGGATCCGTCCCAGCGAGTACAGCTCCATCGTCGAGATCATCGCCCGGCCGACGAGGTCGCGCTCACGCAGCGCCGTGACGATCTCCTCCTCGCGGCCCGGCAGCTTGATGTCGAGGTCGATCTCGACCTTGTCGAGCGGCGGCTCAAGGAAGGCGTCGAGCGCCTCGGTCAGCGTCAGCGGCGTGCGCCGCTCGGCATCCGCCCAGTCGTGGGCGGCGACCAGCGGCGCCCGCTGCTCGACCGGCAGGTGCGCGTCCTGCAGCCAGAGCACGTCGAGCTCGATCACATCGACCCCGATCTCAGCCGCCTTGCGAAAGCTCTCGACGGTGTTCCCCGGCACGACCGCGTCGGCACCCTTGTGCCCGACCCGGAGCAGGCTCTTCTCAGTCATCGACCCCGACCTGTGGCTCGCCCCTCGATGCATTTCCTTTTTCAAGAGCGGTCGGCGAGGTGGGCGTGAATGGCTGGGCGTCCAGCCATCGCGCCCCACCGCAGCCACCCGCTCAAAACAGTTGATTCTCCCCCGCGAAGATCTCGGAGACCGAGTCGTCGGTGAAGATGCGCCGGATCGAGTCGGCGAAGGTGCCGGCGGTGGAGAGCACGGTGATGTTGTCGGGGGCGCCGGGGCGCAGCGGCAGGGTGTCGCTGACGACGATCCGCTCGATCCCCGAGTTCTCGTAGGCGAGGCGCTCGTATGCGGGGCCGGAGAAGACCCCGTGGGTGGCGCAGGCGATGACCCGGGCGGCGCCCTCGTCGAGGACGGTCTGCGCAGCCGCGCAGAGGGTGCCGGCGGTGTCGATCATGTCGTCGACGAGGACCGCGGTGCGGTTCTTGACGTCGCCGACGACGTAGCCGATCTCGGCCACCTGCTGAGCGGGGCGCTCCTTCTCCATAACCGCCCAGTGGGTGCCGACGCGGCGGGCGAAGTTGCGCGCGGTCTTGACCCGGCCGGCATCCGGGGAGACGATCACCAGCTCGTCTTTGAGTTCCTGGTCGATGAACCACTGGGTCAGCATCGGCATCGCCGTCATGTGGTCGACGGGGACGTGGAAGAAGCCCTGGACCTGGCCGGCGTGGAGGTCCATCGTCAGCACCCGGTCGACGCCGACGGCCTCGAGGCATTTGGCGACGATGCGGGCCGAGATCGGCTCGCGCGGGGCCGACTTCTTGTCCTGGCGGGCGTACCCGTACCAGGGCATGACGGCGATGATCCGGTGCGCGGAGGCGCCCTGGGCGGCGTCGATCATCGTCAGCATCTCAATCAGCGAGTCGTTCGGCGTCATCTCGCTCTGCTCGTTGGCGCAGGTCGATTGGACGATGAAGACGTCGGCGCCGCGGATCGACTCCTCGTAGCGGCAGTAGACCTCGCCGTTGGCAAAGGTCTTCAGCGTCACCGCGCCGAGATCGATGTCGAGCTTGCCGGCGACCTTGGCGGCGAGCTCGAGCGAGCTGCGGCCGCCGAAGACCATCATCCGCTTCGAGTAGTCGTGCGGGATCGCCGTGCCCACCTGCGGCTGCTCCTCGATCGTGCTCACGGGTTCTGTTCCTCTCGCATCTTCGCCGCCTTGTCGGCTGCATAGCCGTCGATATTGCGTTGCGCGTTCTCGCTGACCGCCAGCCCCCCCTCGGGCACGTCGTCCTTGATCACCGCGCCTGCGGCAGTGTAGGCGGAGTCCCCGACTTCTACCGGCGCGATCAGCATCGTGTCAACGCCGATGCGGACGTCGACGCCGATCGTAGTCCGGCTCTTGCGGAATCCGTCGTAGTTGGCGGTGATCGTGCCGGCGCCGATATTGCTGCCTGCGCCTACGTCGGCGTCGCCGACGTAGGAGAGGTGCGGGACCTTGGCGCTCTTGCCGATGTGGGAGTTCTTGACCTCGACGAAGGTCCCGGCCTTGGCCCCGACATCGAGGACCGCGCCTGGTCGCAGGTAGGCGAAGGGGCCGACCGAGCAGCCGTCGCGGACCTCGCACTCGAGTAGGTAGGAATGGACGACGCGGGACTCGGCGCCGACGGCGCTGTCGATCAGCGTCGTCATCGGGCCGACGACGGCGCCGGCGCCGACGCTGGTCTCGCCGTGCAGGCTGGTCCCGGGCTCGATCCGGGCGTCGGCGGCGATCTCGACGCCGACGTCGATCCAGGTGGTGCCCGGATCGACGACGGTGACGCCGGCGAGCATGTGGCTCTCGAGCAGGCGCCGCCGGCCCTCGGCCTCGACCGCGGCGAGGTCGACCCGGTTGTTGACGCCCATCGTCACCGCGACGTCTGCGGCGATGTGGGCGGCGACGGTGTGGCCGGCCTCGCGCAGCGCCGGGAAGACGTCGGGGAGGTAGTACTCGCCCTGGGCGTTGTCGTTGGACAGCGTCGCCAGCGCGGCGGCCAGGGGCGCGGCGTCGAAGGCGTAGGTGCCGGCGTTGACCTCGCGGATCGCCAGCTGCTCGGGATCGGCGTCGCCGGCGGCTTTGGCCTCGACGACGCGCTCGACCGCGCCCCCCTCGCCGCGGACCACGCGGCCGTAGGCGCCGGCATCGTCGAGCTCGATCGTCAGCATCGTCGCCGCGGCGTCGGTGGCCTCGTGGGCGGCGAGCAGGCCGGCGATCGTCGCGGTCGAGATCAGCGGCACGTCGCCGGAGAGGATCAGCACCGTCTCGCTCGCCTCGATCAGCGCCAGCGCCGCCCGGATCGCGCCGCCGGTGCCGTCGGGCTGCGGCTGCTCTACGGTCTCGACCTCGGCCGGCAGGCCGGCGGAGATGTCCTTGCCCGGCGAGACGATCGCGGCGACCCGGCCGGCCCCAGCCTCGCGCGCGGCGAGAATCGGCCAGGCGACCATCGCCCGTCCACAAACGGGATGCAGCATCTTCGGCGTAGAGGAGCGCATACGCGTTCCCTCTCCCGCCGCCATGACGAGAACCAGGGGCAAGCTCACCCTCGGATCGTATTCAGGAGAAGACGTCGCTGTCAGATGCGAGGCGCCGCCGCACGGGTCCTGTCGTGCTCCCGTGACTGAGGAGAAGCAGAGCAAGGACGCAGGGAGCGAAGCGTGCTCCGCACGTGAGCGAGCGAGGACGCCGCTACGGGAAGCCTCAGCCGCGGGAGAGCTCTTTGCCGACCAGCGCGGCCGAGGTGAGCGTCCAGCCGGCGAAGATCAGGTCGATTCCCACCAGCAGTCCGATCGCCCAGTCGGCGGAGCTGGGGAACTTGGCGAGGACGAGGATGCCGACGATCAGGCCGCAGACGCCGCTGAGGCCGACCAGGCCGGCGTTGTGCTGACCGCGGGCCATGAAGGCGACGGCGATCCGGGTCAGGCCCATGAAGAGGAAGTAGATGCCGAGGGTCAGGGTCAGGGTGAGCGTCCCGTTGTGGGGTTCGATGATCAACCAGACGCCGACGACGACGGTCAGCGCCGCCCAGAGCAGGCGCATCACCAGCGAGCCGATCGAGTGGGCGGAGAAGGCGGCGGCGGTGAGGAAGGCACCGGCGACGAGCAGGATCCAGCCGATGAAGATCGCGGTGCCGACGGCGGCGACCTCGGGGACGAGGATCGCGACGGCGCCGACGAGGATCGCCAGCACGCCGACCGTCATCAGGGTCTTCCAGCTGCGGGCCAGGCCCTCGCGGACCTGGGGGGCCATCGACGCTCCTCCGATCTCCATGGCCGAAACCCTAAGCGGCCCCGCGGACGCAATCGGGCGCTAGGCTCGTGGCCGATCCGGGGTGGTGTAATCGGCCAGCACGTCTGGTTTTGGTCCAGGAAGAGAGGGTTCGAGTCCTTCCCCCGGAACTGCGGACCTCCAGCGCGCCCTACTCCTCCGACGTGCCGCGGGTGACCTTGCCGCCCTTGGCGCCGGGCTCGAGCGCCGGGCCGCGCGGCGAGGCGATCCCGAGCACGCGCATCGCCTTGAGGCCGAGGCCGAGCTTCTCGCGGCCTTCGGTCGCCGAGACGTCATGGCCGCAGAGCTCGCGGACCCGCTCCAACCGGTAGCGGACCGTGTGGCGGTGGGTGAAGAGCTGTTTGGCGGTGGCGGCGACGTTGCCGTCGTTGTCGAGGTAGGCCTCGACCGTGGCGACCAGCTCGGTCTCGTACTGCTCGTCGTATTTGGCGAGCGGCTCGATCGTCTCGCCGTAGAAGCGTTCGAGCTCGCCGGGGTCCTCGCTCATCGCCGGCAGCAGCAGGCGGTAGGCGCCGGTGTCCTCGAAGGCCAGGGTCGAGTGGCCCTCGGCCTCGCCGACGTTGACCGCCAGCCGGGCCTCGCTGCCGGCGCGGTAGAGGTCGACGGGGTCGGCGCAGCGGCGGCTGCGGCCGGTGGTCATATGGAAGCCGGAGAGGCTGTCGTCGAGCTCGCGGACCAGGCCGGCGGCGGCGCGGGCGAGGCGCTCGTCGTCCTCGGCCGGGACGATCACCGAGACCTCCGCCGCGACCTCGCTGTCGTCGGTGGTCGCCAGCGAGCCGGGCGCCAGCGAGCGCAGCGTCCGCATCGTCAGGGTCAGGACCCGCTCGCGCCACTCCCCCGTCTGCGCGGCTCGCGGCGCGGCGCGGAGGACGAGGACGCCGGCGCCGCGATCGAGGTCGGCGCCGAGCTCGGCGGCGCGGGCGACGATGTCGCCGCGGTCGGTGACTTCGCGGGCGAGGACGGCAGAGACGAAGACGCTCGCGACCTCCTCGCTCGCCCATTCCGGCGCCCGCGAGCGCTCCAGCTCAAGTGCCAGCAGCGTCGTCACCATCCGCGCGATCGCCGGGTCCGGCGGCACCGTCGCCCGGTAGCGCAGCTCGCCGACCGCGGCGTCGGCGACCCGCAGCTCGACCGTGGTCACCCCGTCGCCGCCGGAGAGCAGCTTCTGCTCCTGATCCGGCGAGGCGCCGGCGACCGCCAGAACGGCGCTGGAGCGATCGATGAGGGCGACGCTGGCGCTGAGCAGCCGGGCCGCGGCACGCGCCACCGCGGGCAGGCCGGCGCCGGACTCGACCGCATCCGAGAGCGCGTCTAGGAGACCCGGATCTTCAGTTTTTGCAGGGATTTCGGTTCCCTCGGACGTAGTTGGCATCGCCCCATTATCCCCGCCTGGCGCAGTCTGCGCGATCGCCGGGCCGACCTGGGCGGCTATTCGCCTTGGAGGAAGTTGACGATGTCCGTGTAGTAGTAGACGACGATCAGGCCGATCACGACCCCGCCGAGGACGAGCGCGGCGAGGACGAAGACGGCCAGGAAGCCGGCAGCGGCCTTCTCCCAGACCCGGCCCTGGGCGCTGAGGGCGGGGCTGAGGATCAGGATCACGAAGGTGACCAGGCAGACCAGCCCGGCACCACCCCAGAGGAAGTATTGGTGGCCGAGTTTGGCCAGCGCGAAAATGGTCACTGGCCTGGATTCTGCCGCACCTGGGAGATGACAAGCCCGACCGCCCCGCAGAGCGAGAAGGCGGCGGCACCCAGCGCCCAGCCGGCGCTGACGTCGCTGAGGTGGTGGACGTCGAGGTAGACGCGCGAGAGACCGACCAGGATCGTCAGCGCCAGGCCGGCCGCGACGACGGCGGTGGCGCGGGTCATCCCCGGTCGTAAGCGCAGCACGATCGTCACCGCCAGCCAGACGTAGAGGACCGAGTGGGCGGCATGGCCGCTGGGAAAGGAGGAGCCCGAGGCATGGACCAGGGCCCCGTCGGGCCGCGGCCGGTCGACGGCGACCTTGATCTCGTGGAAGCCGACCGTGGCGATCGTCATCCCCGCCAGCAGCACGGCGCACTCGGTGAAGCGGCGACGGGCGAGGAGCAGGGCGGCGCAGACGACCGTCAGGCTCCAGGTGAAGACGCCGGAGCCGAGATAGGTGAAGACCTTGGTGAAGTCGGTGAACCAGCCGGCGCGCAGGTATTCCGCGACTTCGATCGCGGTCAGGTCCCCCGGCGTCGGCCCGGCTT
>JACDGU010000079.1:0-1070 GCA_013821475.1 Solirubrobacterales bacterium | reverse complement strand
GCCGACGACGACGATGTAGGCGACGAGGACGAAGAGGGAGACGGCGAGGGTCGCGATCAGCGAGGTGAATTCGAGGCCGAAGGTGCCGCCCGGCGTGACCCGGTTCCAGAGGAAGCGGAGCTCGGATTCGTAGCGCCGTCCCAGGCGGACCAGCCAGCTGGTCGCGCGGTGGGCCTCCAGCCGGCCCAGCGTCGCTTCGCGGTTCGCCGCCACCCGCAGGTAGCGGCTGAGCGAGACCGCGCCGACGACGATCACGATCAGGGTGCCGAGCAGCAGCGTCCCTTTGCCGGCGTAGTCGATCGCGGTGCCGATGCTGCGCGAGAAGAGGTAGCCGATGACGACGCAGGTGCTGACCCAGAGCCCGCAGCCGAGCACGCTGTAGGGGACGAAGGCGCGGTAGCGCATGCCCGAGCTGCCGGCGATGAAGGGGGCGAAGGCCCGGACGAAGCCGACGAAGCGGCCGAGGAAGATCGTCTTGCCGCCGTGGCGGGAGAAGAAGTCCTCGACCTGCTCGAGGCGCTCGTGGCCGAGGCCGAAGCGGGGGCCGTGGCGCTGCAGGAAGCCGCGGCCGAGGCGGCGGCCGACGAAGAAGCTGGTCGTGTCCCCGGCGCAGGCGGCAATCCAGGCGACGGCGATCGTCAGGTAGAGGTCGGTCGCGCCCTGGCCGGCGACGGCGCCGCCGAGCAGCATCACCGTCTCGCCGGGGGCGACGAGACCGACGAAGGCGCCGGTCTCGGCGAAGGCGAAGAAACCGACCAGCAGATAGGTCCAAGCGCCGAGGGCGTTGGCGACGTCCTCGAGCAGCTTCTCGATGTCGAGCAGCTGGGTGAAGACGACGTAGGCGGCGATCGTGGCGGCGACGGCGGCGAGGCGCAGCCCCCACTTGCGCTGCTTCTCGGTCCCCGGCAGCCTCACGCCACGATCCCGGCCTCGCAGACGATCGCGTCATCGCGGTCGATCCTCTCGGCCGCGGCCTGAGCGGCGGCGAGGTCGGCGAAGAGGCCGACAGCGGTCGGGCCCGAACCGCTCAGCAGCGCCGCCGGCGCGCCGGCTTCGCGCAGCTCCCCGAG
>JACDGU010000078.1 GCA_013821475.1 Solirubrobacterales bacterium | reverse complement strand
GTTCGCCCCCCACTGACCGCACGGTCCCGCGCGATTCCCACCGCTATAGTCCGTCGCCGTTTTGGCAGCCCCACGCGAATACGAGCTGGTCCTGATGCTGGACCCCCAACTTGATGCCCCCGCACGGGATGGCCTGGCGCAGGACGCCCGCGGCCAGATCGAGGCGGCCGGCAACCTCAAGCACGAGAACAGCTGGGGCCTGCGCAAGATGGCCTTCGAAATCAACAAGCGCACCGAGGCCGACTATCGCTGGATGCGGTTCGAGGCGACGAGCGACCTGCTCGACTCGCTCGACCACAACCTGAAGATTGCCGACGGCGTGCTGCGCTTCCGGGTCTTCAAAGTCGACCCCAGCGCCCCCGTGATCGTCCCGCCCGCCACCGCGGCCGCACCCGGACCGCGTGAGCGCAGCGCCCACGGAGCCCGCGACGATCGCGGCGACTCCCGCGACGACTCAGACGAGTAACGCCGCTCCGCCGCCGCTGTTTGCGGGAATTACCCCGGTCGAGGGGGCGAAGTCGCGCCGTTGCCCCTCTTAGACTGGAGTTCAGAAAGCAACTTCAAAGGGAGTGAGTGACCTTGGCAGCTTCGAACGTGAACGTAGTCGTGATCACCGGGAATCTGACGCAGGATCCAGAACTGCGCCACACCGGTGGCGGCACTGCGGTCTGCGAGCTTCGCGTCGCCGTCAACACCCGCCGCAAAGACGGCCAGACCGGCGAATGGGTCGACAAGCCCAACTACTTCAACGTCACCGTCTGGGGCGCGCAGGGTGAGAACTGCGCCAACTACCTCTCCAAGGGTCGCCCGGTGGCGGTCGAGGGGCGGCTCGACTGGCGCGAGTGGGAGGCCAAAGACGGCAGCGGCAAACGCCAGGCGGTCCAGATCGTCGCCAACTCGGTCCAGTTCCTCGGCTCCCGCGACGGCTCCGGTGGGGGCGGCGGCGGCCAGGGCGGCGGCGGTAACGGCAACGGCGGCGGCTTCTCGCCGACCAGCGACGTCCCCGCTGACACCTCGGACTTCGAAGGCGCCGCGGCCGGGGGTGGCGGCGGATCCGAAGACGACATCCCCTTCTAGCCAGCTTCCAGGGCGTCGCCAAGCGGCGCCCTGGCTGATGTCTGTAGCATCCAGCGCCGCATGGCTAGAGCAAGAGAGACCTCGTCGGACAACAAGCGCGGGCGCCGTGGCGCCGATCGAGCCCGTCCGCGCAAGTACACGCGGGTCACCGCCGAGACGGTCGACTACAAGGATCTCAACCTCCTGCGGCGCTTCCTCTCCGACAAGGGGAAGACGCGCGGCCGTCGCGTCACCGGACTTTCCCGCCGTCACCAGGCCCAGCTCTCGGTGGCGGTGAAGCGGGCGCGCGAGATCGCCCTGCTTCCCTACGTCGGAGAGCGTTGATGGCACAGGCCATCCTCCTGCAGGACGTCGATGCACTCGGCGAGCGCGGCCAGGCGATCGACGTCTCCCCGGGCTACCTGCGCAACTACCTGATCCCCCGCAAGCTGGCCCAGCCGGCGACCGCCGGGGCCCTCGTGGAAGCCCAGCGCCGCCGCGAGACGGCTGAACGCGCCGACAAGGCCCGCGCCGAGCGCGAAGCCCAGGCGGCCGGCCTACTCTCCAAGACCGTGATCACGATCCACCAGCGTGCGGGCGAGGACGGCAAGCTGTTCGGCTCGGTCGGCGCCAAAGAGATCGTCGACGCCCTCCGCGACGCCCGCGACCTGCGGATCGACCGCCGCAAAGTCCGGCTCGAGCAGCCGCTGCGCGAACTGGGCACCTTCATGGTCGAGATCGAGCTCGCCGACGACACCGTCGCCTCGGTCAAGACGATCATCTCCGAGGAGAAGTAAGCCCAGGTCCAGCCGGGTGGGCGTTAGGCTCGCTCACTGTGGCTTCTCTGCGACTTCCCACACGGATTCGGCGGCGCGCTCGGGCGCGGACTCGGTTTGGGTGGGCTCGGGCGGAGCGGGCCACGGTGGGGCTGGCCGCTGTCGCCCTGGCCGGAAGCGGTGCCGTGCTCGTCGACCAGTTCGGCCGGATGCTGGGGCGGCGCTCGGCGGAGCGGGAGAGTCGCAACCCGGAGGTCCTGATCGAGGCGGCGCCGGCGGCGGCGCTCGACACCGTCACCGTGGCCGTCCGCGGCTACACGGCGGCTCCGCGCAGCGAGACCGTCCTCTTCAACCTGCTCGCCGGCTTCCTCGGCTCCTTCGCCCTGGTCCGCCTCTCGACCTGGGGGATCCGGGACCGCTGGGGGCCGTTCCGCAACGTCAGCTTCCGCGGCCGCCACATCCACCACTTCGTGCCGGGGATCCTGATCGCCTTCACCTCCGGCACCGTCGCCCTGCTCAGCGACGACGACGAGCTCGAGCAGCGCCTGGCGGTGCCGATGGGCGCCGGCATCGGCCTCACCTTCGACGAGGCGGCGCTGCTGCTCGACCTCCGCGACGTCTACTGGACCCGCGAGGGCCTGCTCAGCGTCCAGCTCAGCCTCGGCGCCACCGCGATCCTCAGCATCGCGATCCTGACCCAGCGGATGCTGCGCCGGGGCGAGCGCCAGGGAGAGCAGGAGGGACTGATCCCGCCAGGCGGCGATCATCTCTCCCACGCAACTGGCGCAAATCTGTAACGAAAGCGTCAATTCTTTCGGCCGTGAATGCACGGAAGAGTGCCCGCCGGGCGTGCGGCTTTGATTTGCTTGGAGTCGCAGGCGGTTCGCGCCGATTCTCCGCCGCTCGGCCGCCTTAACTAGACCCAGATGCCCCAACCTCCTGCCACCCACGTACCGCCGCAGAACATCGAGGCGGAGGAGTCCGTGCTCGGGGCGATGCTGGTCGCCGAGCCGGCGCTGACCCGGGTCATCGACGAGGTCAAGCTCAACGCCGCCGACTTCTACCTCGACCGCCACCGGGCGATCTTCGAAGCCGCCCACGACCTCTACGCCGAGTCGAAGCCGGTCGACGAGCTCAGCGTCAGCGAGGCGCTGACCCAGCACAACATGATCGACCAGGCCGGCGGCAAACACTACGTCTCCGAGTTGGCGGCCAAAGTCCCCGCTGCCGGTAACGCCAAGCACTACGCGGAGATCGTCCAGCAGAACTCGCTGCTGCGCCGGCTGCTCGGCGCCGGCCAGGAGATCCAGGGCTGGGTCAACGAGCGCTCCGGCGAGCCGCGCGAGCTCTCCGAGCGGGCCGAGAAGCTGCTCTTCGACGTCGCCCACAAAGAGCAGGCGAGCGACTTCAGGCTGCTCTCCGAGATCCTCCACGACGAGGTCGACCGGCTCGAGAAGCTCTCCACCGGCGAGATCGAAATGACCGGCACGCCGTCGGGTTTCCGCGACATCGACGCGATCACCGGCGGCTTCCAGCCTGGCAACCTGATCATCGTCGCCGCCCGGCCGGCGATGGGCAAGAGCGCCCTGGTCGCCAACATCGCCGAAAACGTGGCGGTGAAGAAAGACATGCCGGTCGCCTTCTTCTCGCTCGAGATGTCGGAGGTCGAGCTCGCCCAGCGCTTCATCGCCTGCCGGGCGCGGATCTCCGGCGACAAGCTGCGCAAGGGACAGGTCTCACCGCGCGACTGGCCGAAGGTGGTGCGGGCCTGCAACGAACTCGAGGAGGCGCCGCTCTGGTTCGACGACTCCTCCGACCTCGGCATCCTCGACCTGCGGGCGAAGGCGCGGCGCCTGCACGCCCAGGAACAGGACCGCGGTGGCCTCGGCCTGATCATCCTCGACTACATGCAGCTGATGCGCTCCGACGACCACCGCGCCAACCGGGTCGAGCAGGTCGGCCAGATCAGCCGTGGGCTGAAGATCCTCGCCCGCGAGCTCGAGGTCCCGGTCGTCGCGATCTCCCAGCTCTCCCGCGCCCCCGAGCAACGCACGCCGCCCAAGCCCCAGCTCTCCGACCTGCGCGAGTCGGGGCAGATCGAGCAGGACGCCGACGTCGTCGCCTTCCTCTTCCGTGAGGATTACTACCGCGACCCCGAGGACGAGCCGGACGGCCTCGCGGACCTGATCATCGCCAAGCACCGCAACGGCCCGATCGGGACCAGGAAGCTGGTCTTCCTCGACCGCTTCCCCAAATTCGCCGACCACTCCGGCCAGGAAGCGCCGATCGAACAGCCGGTAAGCGACGAGCCGCCGTTCGCCGACGCCGCCGCCGCGGGGCCTGACTTCTGATGCCGGCGATCGCCCGCTCCGAACCGTTCCGCAGCGCCGGCTCCTGCCCGCTCGGCGTCTGCGACGGCTCCGGCTGGATCCTCGGCCCCGAAGACGTGGCTCGGCCCTGCGAGTGCCGGGCCGAGCGGCTCAACCGCGGTCGCAGCCGCGGCGTCTCCTCGGTGATCCCACGCAAGTTCCAAGGTGTCTCGTTTGATCGGCCGCCTATCAGCGATATGGCCCGAGACTTCTCTGCTCGCGGGGCCGTCAGCGAGATCCGAAGCTACCTAGACAAACTTGACGAGAACCTTGCCGAGGGTCGGGGAGTTTGGCTCTACGGTGGCCCAGGAACTGGAAAGACCACCCTTGGAATGCTCGTTTCGAGGATGGCCCTCGAGGCAGGTCATTCTGTTGCGATCTACTCGCTGCCGAAGCTTCTGGCGCGGATTCGACGTACCTACGACGCAGCGCCCGGCGGTGACTCATACCTCACGTTTTTTGAGCGCCTGACCGCAGTCGATCTGCTTCACATCGACGACTTGGGAGCGGAGAAACGCTCGGATTGGGTGCTCGAGCAACTCTACGCCCTGGTTAATGAGCGTTACGAGTCACAGCGCTCGATACTGGTTACGACCAATTTGGACGAGCCTGAGCTCAAAGAGCAAATTGGAGAGCGGACGGTCTCGCGTCTAGTGGAGATGTGCGGCTCGTGCATGATTCCTCTGCACGGCGATGACCACCGAGAGCCGATGCAGGCTCTTGCCAGCTGAGATAAGAACGCGTAGCGGTCTCACACTCGTCAGAATCCCCCGCTGATGCCAGGCGTGGTCATAGTCGGTGCCCAGTGGGGCGACGAGGGCAAGGGCAAGATCACCGATCTGCTCGCCGAGCGGGCAACCATGATCGTCCGCTTCCAGGGCGGCAACAACGCCGGCCACACGATCGTCCGCGAGGGCAAGGAGTACAAGTTCCATCTGATTCCCTCGGGGATCCTGCACTCGCAGAAGACCTGCGTGATCGGCAATGGCGTCGTCGTCGACCCGCGGGTCCTGCTCGGCGAGATCGACAACCTCAAACGCGCCGGGATCAGCGTCGCCAACCTGCGGATCTCCGCCAACGCGCACCTGATCATGCCCTACCACGTGCTGCTCGACCAGGCCGGCGAGACCAAACTCGGCAAGCTCTCGATCGGCACCACCCGCCGCGGCATCGGCCCCTGCTACGCCGACAAGGCCCTGCGGCTGGGCATCCGCGTCCAGGATCTGCTCGACGAGAAGATCCTGCGGACCAAGATCCGCGCCGCGCTGGAGCCCAAGCAGCAGGCGCTGCGCGAGCTCGGGGTGCAGCGGCGCAAACAGCGCAAGGAAGCCGGCGAGGACGCCAAAGCCGCCCCGGAGGGATCGACTGCCGGCGGGCCCGATCCGCGCCTGGACCTGCACGCGATGGTCGAGGACCACATCAACTTCGGCCACCGCCTCGAGCCCCATATCGCCGACACCGCAAAGCTCTGCTGGGACGCCCTGGACGACGACGAGACGGTGATCTTCGAGGGCGCCCAGGCGACGCTGCTCGACCTCGACCACGGCACCTATCCCTTCGTCACCTCCTCCAACCCGATCGCCGGCGCTGCCACCGTCGGCGCCGGGGTCGGCCCGACCGATATCACCGAGGTCTGGGGCATCGCCAAGGCCTACGCGACCCGGGTCGGCGCCGGACCGTTCCCGACCGAGCTCGAGGACGAGACGGGCGAGCGGATGGTCGAGCGCGGCCACGAGTTCGGCACCACCACCGGCCGCCGCCGCCGCTGCGGCTGGATGGACCTGGTCGCCCTCCGCTACGCGGTCCGCCTCAACCGCATGGACTCGCTGGCGATCACCAAGCTCGACGTGCTCAGCGGCCTCGGTCCGCTGCGGGTCGCGGTCCGCTACCGCTCCAAGGAGGGCGCCGTCCTCGACAGCTTCCCCTATCACCAGTCGATTCTGCACTCGGCGACCCCCGAGTACGAGGAGCTGCCGGGCTTCGAGGAGGAGATCGGCGATTGCCGTGAGGAGGCCGACCTTCCCCAGGCCGCCCGCGACTACCTCGCCTACATCTCCGATTTCGTCAAGGTCCCGATCCGCCTGGTGGGCGTCGGGCCCGACCGCGAACAGACGATCCGGATCGACGCTTAGGGGATTTCCGTAGTCACGACTTCGGCGACTTTCCATTCGTCGCCTTCCAGTTCCATCGGCATCGCGTAGTTCTTCCCGTCGTTGCCGTGGTAGAGGGCGTAGCCCTTCTTACCCTTGACGCGCAGGGCCACGATGGGATCCGTCATCGTGTCGACGAAGACGGCGGCTGGCGCCGATTTGCCTTCCCGCTCGAGACCTTTGGCGCAGGTCTTACCAACGTGGTAGTAGGTCGCCCGTTCCGCAAATGCCTTGGCCTGAGCCTTCGACAGCGAGGCACATTGTCGGGCCCAGTCTTTGGCGCCTCGTGCCTGCAGGTTCTCGGCAAGTACTGCCGAGGCAGCTTCGCGTTCCCCGACGCTCGCTTCCTGGCCGAACTTCGGAACCTTGCTTTTGCTGCTGTTGAATTCCTGCTTCGCTTTCTTGTTCGCTTCTGCGGCGGGAGATTCGCCCGCCGTGGAACCGTCGGAGGTCGTGGAGCCGCCCGAGGCTCCGCAGGCTGCAAGAGTCAGGGCAAATATCGCTGCGACGATCAGCGCAATGGCTAGTCTTGATCTGCTTCCCATCATGCATTAAAAAGCTTAAACTAATTGAGGATCTCTGCGTGCTTGGCATAAATTCGGGAGCCTGCTCTACAGTCTGATCGTGGCTCCGAGC
This sequence comes from Solirubrobacterales bacterium, assembly GCA_013821475.1. Taxonomy (GTDB): domain Bacteria; phylum Actinomycetota; class Thermoleophilia; order Solirubrobacterales; family 70-9; genus VAYN01. Next base: position 5,074 of record JACDGU010000078.1, on the reverse strand, counting down.
AGACGCGTGGCGAACCTCAGCGAGCGGCGGCCCCGCGGCCGGCACGGCCTTCCGCGTGAGGCGGTCACAGATTCTCAGCGCAAGCGCATCCACCAGGGAATGATCGAGGTCGTCTCCGAGCGCGGCTACCCAGAGACGCGCGTGGTCGACGTGATCGGCCACGCCGGGGTCTCACGGAAGACCTTCTACGAGCTCTTCGACAGCAAGGAGGACTGCTTCCTCGCCGCCTACGACGTGCTGCTGGGCAACCTGCTCGGCGACACCGCCAACGGCTTCGAGTCGCGGCCGGGAGCGCCCTGGGCCGAGCGGACCGCGGCCGGGCTGGGGGCGCTGCTGCAGCACCTCGCCGACCACCCGGACGAGGCGCGCTTCGCGATCGTCGAGGTGCTCGCGGCCGGGCCCAAAGCCCTCGCCCGGCGCGATGCGGCGTTGCGCCAGTTCACCGGCTTCCTCGAGTCGGGACGGTCGGAGACGTCGGTCGAACTGCCGGGGATCACTTCCCTCTCGCTGGCCGGAGGCGTCAACGAGCTGCTCTACAGCGAGATCCTGCACGGGGCCGCTGCGCGCCTACCAGCCCGCCTGCCCGACCTGATGTTCTGGATCACGCTGCCGTTCCTGGGGGCCGACGGCGCCGCCGCCGAGCGCGAGCGAGTGCGGCTCTCGATGCGCCAGGCGTAGGCATCGCGACGGCCGGGCGCTCTTTCTTGTTCAGCAGCGGGTTTATGCTCTGTGGAGCACCGGGTTTATGAATTGAGAAAAGTTGGTAGTTTGGCCCGGAGAGAAGGTCCACGGATTCACGCAAGCTTTCGACGGCTTCGCCTCGGAAGGGCAGCCGCACAAAGGAGAGATATAGGGATATGCGCAAGTACCTGACTTTGACGATGGCCCTCGGGGCCCTGATGGCGCTCACCGCCGCCGGCATCGCCAGCGGCGCCGCGACGCCGAACAAGCCGACCACGGTGCGGGCGGGCAACCTCGAACTCACCTTCAACGGCGGCTTCAGCCCGACGGCGCTGCCGAAGAAGACGCTGGCGCCGATCTCGCTGACCGCCGAAGGCAAGATCAAAACGATCGACGGCACTCACCCGCCGGCACTGAAGGAAGCCCTGATCGAAACCGACAAGAACGGCACGGTGCAGGTCAAGGGTTACCCGACCTGCAAATCCGGCCAGCTGCAGTCGCAGGACACTTCTCACGCAATGGCGATCTGCAAGAGCGCCCTGATCGGGTCCGGCACGACCAACGTCGAGATCGCCTTCCCCGAACAGTCGCCGATCCCGGTCTCGAGCAAATTGCTGGTCTTCAACGGTGGTGAAAGCGGTGGCGTGATCACCTTCTTAATCCACGCCTACATCACCGTGCCGACCCCGGCCGCGATCGTCACGACCGTGAAAATCAAAAAGATCCACAACGGTCGCTACGGCCTGCTTTCCACCGCCTCGATCCCGAAGATCGCCGGCGGCAGCGGCTCGGTCACCTCGTTCAGCCTCAAGATCGACAAGAAATACACCTACAAGGGCAAGAAGGTCAGCGTGCTCTCGGCCAAATGCCCCGACGGCAAGATCCAGGCTCACGCCACCGCGGTCTTCAGCGATGGCACCAAGGCCTCCGCCGAAATCCTCCGCACCTGCACCGGCAAGGGCTAGGTAGAGTCTCCCCGAGCATTTCTCAGGACAAAGCAGGACTTGACGGGAGGCGGCCGAGAGGCCGCCTCCTTTTTGTGGCGAACCGACTCCGGCGGCGTCGACAAGCAGGGGCGAGGCTTTTGCGGACGCTGCCCTACAGGTGAAACGGCAGCGATCCCGATCGAAGTTGGGGGTCCGAGCCTGGTCCCTCACGGTCCGGGGAGGCGCGTCCGGAAGTTGCCGCTGCTCGGCCGTGCGCCGCCGCTGGTCGTCGCGACCGTGGCCCTCGGCCAGCTCGCACCTCATCGCGCTCACCGTCTCGTCGACCGCCGGCGGGATCCCGACCGCCTGGAAATCGGCCGCGGGAGCGCCAGAGGGCGAACGCTTCCAGGTCGGGGATCGGCAGGTCCAAACGACGCCGCGGGAGCCGGGCATCGCCAGCAGGGCGGCGCTGACGAACGCCGCCGGCAGAGCCAACCATCGACCCCGGTCCAGGTCCTGACCCTGCCTCCAGCCGGCCGGGATGCCCAATCGTGTCGAGATGCTCTAGTAGGCGAGAACCACGCCGGCAAGGGCGAGGACGGCGACGGCCGGGTCGCCAGCAAGGCGGTCTCGCCGCGGGAGGTGAAGGTCCTGAGCCGCTCGCCGCACAACGCAAAGCGCGCGGCGGGTCACCCCGCCGCGCGCTTTGATGCTCAGCTCAGGATCTCGAGCCGTGGACTGTCGCTACGGGTAAACGACTTCCGAGGCAGCGACTTCCGTGTCGATGAACTGAACGACTTCGTTGACGCCAGCAGGCGCGGGAAGACCCGATGCCAAGTTGACGAGGCCGTTGATGCTGATCGGGATGAACCCGAAGAGGGTCAATACACAACCGCTGGCGCCCGGAGCCGCCCAGGTGTTGTCTACGTATTTTCCGCCTTTCGAGAACAGGATTTCAGCCGGCGTTTCCTGGAAGGTGATTTTCCCAGGCGTACCGGTCAGTTTCCCGCTGGTGCCGGTAACCAGATGCCACGTGATCGGGTTCGAGACCGAACCGACGAAGCAGTTGTTACCGAGCGCGCCGTTGATCAGATGAATCTTGACCGGCAGGGTGATGCTGTTGAGCGCGTTGACCACCGGCTGGCCCGCGATCTGGGTTTCAGCGTAGAGGGTGAGCGCTTCACTGCCGAGGAATTCGGCCAGCCAGGTGAGGCCGGTGAGGCCGATGATGCCCCCCGGGACTTTCAGTTTGACCGGTGAGAGACCGCCTTTTGAGTTGGCGTAGACCGGGCCAAGTTCTTCACCCGTTCCGCCGCTCAGCGTGATCGGACCAGGAGGACTGGTGATCGGCACTTCTTTATTCCCCATCTTGACGTAGCCGCTTTTCACTTCCGAGCGAAGGCAGCTGGTGATGAATGGGATTTCGGACGGGCTCGGACAGCCGGCGAACTGCGTGTAATTGGGTGCCGGCGTAGTTGCCTGGGCCATCGGGGCGACGACGGCGACGGCCAAGAGGGCCGCGACCGCTGCCCCAAGCAGCTTGGCGAGATGATTCTTCTTCATATCTGGTCTCCCTAGTAGTTACTCAAGAATCCTGGATTAACAGTAGATATCTTTATTGTTTTACCGAAAGAAGTCAAGCAAGGCACGGCTCGGCGAGTCTTGAGTCGCGGTCTATCCCAGAGATATATCCCGCGCCTCCCTACTTCTCCATTGCTCTCGTCCGCTTGACGGCCGCCGACTCCCTAAGCCGGACAGACCTCCTGCACCGGTGAACGTATCGGAACTACTACGTCTATGTCAAGGAACTTACATAACCGAACGGATATTGACTCGGCAACGAATCACGCCCTGACTGGCCTTTGTAGCGCGATTGATTCCACCGAGACGGCGGTCAACTTTCATTCTTCCGGCCGGGGGACTGGTTGACGGAGAAGTCGATTCGTCACCGGCAAGCGGGCGATGATGAAGCCGATCTCAGCCGCCGCTCCCGGTGAGTGCTCGAGGTTGAATACCGCACGGGTGGCGCCGGAGCCCGGTTCGAGGATTTCCGGGGTGATGACCAACCGCGGTTGAAATCAGGGCAGGACGGCGTCGAGGTCGTCGCTGCTCGTCGGATGGCCGCCGCTTTCATCTTCGGAGTCGACTGCAAAGCCGTCTACCCCGAAGGCCGCTTGAGCCGGCGTCGCCGTGACTGCCGTCAGTGGGAACAGCAGGCAAATCGCGCTCCGATCTCTCGGGGCGCGATTCCAAACACTGATTCGACTTGACTGGGACTGGCTATTCCGCCGGCGCGGTCACCGCCCAAGTAGCCGCCAGAACGCAGGCATTGGGGCATTCGAATTCGAACACAGTGCCAATTTCGGAGACGCCTTTTTCCCCGAACCAGGATCCTTCTTCGTAGACGCCGATCTTTGGCGAGGAGCCAGGAATCACCGCTTCGTCTTTTTCCATCAGGTAAATACATAGGAAGCCAGGTTCCGCCTCTGGAATGGTCGGCGTGTATTCGCCGGTCGGAGGAAGCGTTCCTCCCCCACGACCAGGACATTTGCCCGCCACACCGTCTACGAGGGAATCGACGACGACCGGTTCAACTTCAGACCCTTCGGCCAGAGGGATAGGAAACGAAATCGGGTAGGCCTTGCGCCCTATCGGCAAAGCCACAAAGGATCCGAATAGACCGGTCTCGGTTTTTTCGGTCGGGAGGGTTTCGGTGAAGCCGGTAGTTCCGTTGGTTCCGTTTTTTCCGTTACAGACGTGGCTCGAAGAGCCGGAACCTTCGACTTCAAACTTGGCGCCGCCGACGGTGGGGCATTCACCACCAACTCCGGTGGACGCTGCCGACGTCGCTACGCTTTTGCCGTCTTTTCCATTGGTGCCAGGATCGCCCTTGGCGCCTTGGGTGCCCTGGGCGCCGGCATCGCCCTTGGCGCCCTGGGTGCCCGGCTGGCCCGCAAATTGTCTCGCGATCTTCGTGACTTCCTTCTTCTGCTTTCCGTTCAGCGCTTGCTGGGCCGCGAATGCAGTACCGCCGAGTGCGACGACAAGAGCAATCATGGCTACCGTCAGCCCGGCGGTGCCGAGCCGGTTATGAAGTTTCGAGATCATCGAACCCTCCCTATTGAGTTAACCGCGGATGTGGACTCGTTTGATGGCAGGCGGGTAGATCCGGCGAGGTCGCCTGCGCTTTGGTGTGGGTTGATCCAACCTCAAAGTTTTCCCGGTCCCCATGTTGATGATTCCCGCCTCCCCCTCTGTCCGATCCCAGCCAGACTCGTGCAGAGTATCGGAACGCGAAAGTCCTTGTCAAGGTATGATCATGCCCGGCCGGCGCCTTCTCGTCCGTCGGCGGACGCAACTGACCGGACCCCGTTCATCGGTCCACCCCGAGTGAGAGTCCGGGGTTGGTCTGTGTTGAGTATTGCTCCTGATCGCCACCTCGCGTAGCGAGCCCGGAGGGCGAGCGC
>JACDGU010000237.1 GCA_013821475.1 Solirubrobacterales bacterium | reverse complement strand
AGCGCACCGTCCGCCCGGTCTCGATCTTGCCGCCGCTCTCGAGGATCACGGCCGCGAGCGCGTCGGCAATCGCCTGCGAGCCGCCCTTCGCCACCGGCCAGCCGTAGCGGTGGCAGGAGCAGATCAGTAGCATCGCCGCGGCCGAGGTCAGCGGCTGGGTCAGCGGGCTGAAGGAGTGGGCGGCGACGCCGCCGAGCAGCGCCCGTCCCTCCTCGGTGTCGAAGCGCCGCGCCAGCAGGGTCGCCGCGGGCAGCGACAGCAGGCCGAAGCGGGCGAGGCTCAGCGGGTGGCGGGGCAGGTGCAGGATCGGCCGCATGACGTCCTCGGCGAGGGCGTCGAAGTGGGCGGAGGAGGCGCCGAAGGTCCGCATCCAGGCCGGGCCGTCGGCGCCGAGCCCGGCCACCGTGTCGGCGATCGAGCGCAGCAGCGCCCCGCCGCCGCCGTCGTCGAGCGGATGCGCCAGGTCGACCTCCGGCCAGGCCCACTCGAGGCCGTGGCGCTCGAGCCCGAGCGAGGTCATCGACGGCGCCCCGACCGAGGCCGAGTGCACCGCCGAGCACTCGTCGTGGATCAGCCCCGGCAGGGTGAGTTCCGCGCTGCGGGTGCCGCCGCCGATCGTCTCCCCCGCCTCGATCACGGTCACCGCGACACCCTTGCCGGCCAGGGTCGCGGCGCAGGCCAGGCCGTTGGGCCCGGCGCCGACGACGATCGCCTCACTCATACCGACGCGGCGGTGGGGAACGGCTGCCCGTCGAGCCAGGGCTGGCGGCAGACCATGTCGGCGACGTCGACCCAGCCCTCCTCGACCAGCCCGGTCGCGGCGTCGAAGATCCGGTAGTGCTGGCGCTGGACGTGGGCCGGCTGGGACTCGAGCGTGATCACCCGCAGCTCACCGGGCTCGAACTCGCAGCGCTCCTGGACCGCTGCCAGCAGCCGGTGATCGTGGAAGTGGCCATCGCCGAAGTTGTAGCCGAGGACGACGCCGGCGACCAGCTCGCCCTCGCGCACCCGGTACTCCTCGACGTCCTCGACCGCGCGCGGGATCAGGCCGTTGAGCGCGCGACCGTGGGAGTGCATCGAGCGGAAGGCTAGGCCTTTGTAGAGCAGCAGCTCGGCGGTCTCGCGGTCGTAGAACTTGACCAGCTGCTCGACCGGGATCGGCGCCGACTTGACGACTTGGCTGTCGAGCTTCGCCTCGGCCTCGCTGTCCTTGCGGAACAGCCACTGGCTGGTCGCCCAGTTGCCGGCGTAGTAGCGCATCGAGGGCAGGAACGAGATCAGGTCGGGACGGAAGTTGCCGAGCACCGGCAGGCCGACGCAGGTGACGGCGAGGATCGCGATCAGCAGCGGCTCTTCAAGCGTGGAGAACGGGACCGACCCGTAGTGGCCGAAGAGGAAGAGCAGGCCGAAGACCATGAAGATGTTCCACTCCAGCGGCACTGCCAGCGGGAAGGTCGAGAGGATGTGGACGTGGAAGGCGATCATCCCAGCGACGGCGATCGTGCCGAGGATGCCGCCGCTGGTGATGAGCAGGAGCAGCGGCAGGGTGAACTCGAGCACGGTGCCCATGTGGGCGGAGAGGCGGCCGATCGCCGACGGCAAGAGGTCGTCGGGGTGGTCGGTGTAGAGGCGCCGCTTCGCCTTGCGCGAGCGGTTCCAGGGCGTGTTGCTGATCATCACCGTGACCACGAAGGGGAAGTGGCGGTTCAGCTTCGACGACGCGGCGCCCCACCAGATGCAGACGAAGACCAGCTGCGCGGCGACGATCAGGTTGCTCAGCGGGAAGAGGAAGATGATCATCAGATTGCCGTAGATCTCCGCCCGCGAGGCGAGGAACGGGACCTTGTCGCGGAGCCCGAGCGCCGCCAGCAGCGCCAGCAGGATGCCGACCGCGACCGGATCCATCCGTCCCGCCGCCGTCCCCGCGGCGCCGGCGCCGTCGGCGAAGACCAGGTGTAGGGCGGCGAGGAGGACGCCGCCGTAGATCAGGACGTCGACCGGCATCCGCGTCGTGCCCCGGGTCATCGGCACCTTCTCCGGCCAGGGCGGCAGCCTGGTCGTCCCCGGCCGCAGCCAGTAGAGGACGCCGCCGATCATCGGCGAGAAGCGCAGGGTCAGCGGCAGCGAGCCGGCGCCGAGGCCGAGGATCTCCCACAGCATCGTCCAGACCACCGCCTTCTGGAAGACGATCGGCTCGGTCCACCAGCTGCCGAGGTCGCCGAGCCCGCCGAGCCCCTTGGTCGTCGCCGAGATCAGCAGCAGCCCGCCCAGCCCGTAGAGGACGAGCTTGACCACGTAGAGCAGGTAGACCGCGACCGGAGTGCCGAACCCGTTCAGTGCCCAGTCCTGGGCGAGCGGCTTGATCCGCTCCAGGTGGGGTCGCTGCTGCCACTCCTCGACGTCGAACGGGGGTGGGGCCGGATCGAGTAGTCCCATCGCAGCGCGAGCCTACTTCGCCGCCCGCCGCCGGGTAGGAATCGACCTGGTGGAGCTGGGGG
>JACDGU010000236.1 GCA_013821475.1 Solirubrobacterales bacterium | reverse complement strand
GGCCAGGGCGACGGCGGCCAGCGGCGGCACCGCGACCAGCGCCAGGTAGGTGAGCGCGTCGGCGCTGGCCGAGTCGAGGGCGATGGCGCCGATCGCGACGACGATCGAGAGCGGCAGGACCAGCGCCCACCAGCTGCTGCGCAGGCGGTTGAGTCGCGGCTGGGAGGCGGCTCGCGGGGCGGCGACGAGCAGGGCCTGGACGAGGCTGAGCGCTCCGATCGAGAGCCAGAAGGGGAGCACCGGCTAGGCGGTGGTGGCGGCGGGCGCCTCGGCAGGCGCGTCCCCGGCGGGCGCGGCTTCGCCCCGTGGCTCGAGCCGGCCGGCGGCGGCGACCGTCCACAGCATCGCCAGCCAGTTGCAGGTCGCAAGCGCGACGTGGACCCAGACGATCTCGGTCGGCAGTTCCAGCCACCACTGGAGCCCTCCTACGGCCCCCTGCAGCGCCAGCAGCCCCAGGACCACCGTCAGCGGCTTGGCAGCCCTCCTGTCGCCTCCTGGGCGGCGCAGGAGGAACCAGACGCCGATCGCGACAAAGCCGTAGAAGGTGGCGATCACGGCGTGACGCTGGACCACCCATTCCAGCGTCCGCGCGCCCTCGAAGGTGAAGCGGTGGACGAGCTGCCCGGCGTGGGCGCCGGCGTGGGGCCCGGCGGCGGTGGCGATCGTGCCGGCGACGATCGTCAGCTGGCCGAGCGGCAGCAGGCAGCGCACCGCCCAGACGCCGAGGCGGTCATTCGACTTGCGCCGCTCCCAGGGTTCGTAGCGCGAGCACCAGGCGAGCGCGAAGGAGGCGTCGAGCAGCATCATCGAGAGGATGAAATGCGACATCACCAGCCCAGGGGCCAGGTGGTACTTGACGACCAGGGCGCCGAGTATCGCCTGGCCGATCACCCCCAGCGGCAGCAGGATGCCGAACAGCGCCAGGTGCCGGCGGTAGGGCCTGCGGTAGAAGGCGAGGACGGCGGCGGCGATCACGGCGAAGCCGACGAACCCGGTCAGGATCCGGTTGGTGTACTCGATCACCGCGTGCGATTCGAGCGGGGGGGAGGTGCCGCCGTAGCACTTGGGCCAGTCCGGGCAGCCGAGGCCGGAGCCGGTCAGCCGCACCGCGGCGCCGGTGAGGACGATCAGCGCCAGGGCCGCGAGGGCGACTGCGGTGACCTGGGCGTAGCGCGTCGGGGAGATCTCGAGGCGGATTTTGAGGCGTTCCCGCATCGTTACGAAGATGATCGCAGCGGCCGCTCGGCCGCCGGGCTCAGCCGCCCTTGGACTTCGAGCCGGAGGTGTTTTCGATCAGGTATTCGACCAGCTGTTCGATTTCTTCTTTTGAAATCGTTTCGCTGAAGTTCTGCGGCATCACGTTGGCCGGGTAGCCCTGGGCGAGCTTCGCGTTCGGGTTTTCGATCGATTCCTGGACTTCCGCCATCGCCTGGCCGGGGAGGACTTCGTCGAGGTTCGGGCCGGTGACGCCGCCCGAGCCGGCGGCGGCGAGCGTGTGGCAGCCACCGCAGCCGTTGTTGGCGAAGACCTGGGCGCCGGGGCCGCCGGGCACTTCCGGCGGATGGGCGCCGGGCACGCCGGCGACAGAGCCGACATAGGCGATCACGTCGTCGAGATCCTGGCCGCTGACCACGTCGCGCGGCATCGAGACCGCCGGGTCGCCGTTTTCGGGACGCGGGTACTCGATCTGGGCCTTGACGATCCCTTCGATCGTCTCGCTGTTCTGGCCGCTCGAGCGGGCGGCGGCGAAGGCGTCGTCGAGGTTGGGCCCGATCTGGGCCGTCGTCCCTGCCTGCGCCATCGTGTGGCAGACGCCGCACTTCTGCACGAAGAGGGTGCGTCCGCGGGCCGTGTTGGCCGTCGTCGTCCCGCAGCCCGACGCGGCCACGACCGTGGCTGCCAGAAGGGCGAGGATGATCAGCGGGCGGATGAGTTTCGACGGGCGTGGCATAGGCGCGGAGGCGGGCGGGAGTCTATATGTCGGGGCCGCGCGAAAGCGTTAGTGCAGGCGGCGATTCGGGTAATCTTGAGGCGATTCGCACTATCTCTACAAGCGGCCAGAGGAGGACGACGATGCAGGTGAGTGACGGGATGTCGGAGGTGTCGCTGACCGTGGGCCCCTCGCACACGCTCCGCGAGGCCGCCGCGATGATGGTCGAAAAGGGAACCGGGGCAGCGCTGGTCAGCGACGCGGAGTCGCCGACCCCGAGCATCGTCACCGAGCGCGACCTGCTGATCTCGGTCGGCGCCGGCGAGGACCCGGACGTCGAGCTGGTGGCCGACCACATGAGTGAGCGGGTGATCGCCGCCGCCCCCGATTGGAGCCTCGAGCGCGCCGCCGCGGAGATGTCTCGCCGCGGCGTCCGCCACCTGGTCGTCTTCGAGGACGGCGACGCCGTCGGCGTCCTCTCGATGCGCGACATCGTCCGGGTCTGGACGTCTGAGGGCGCTACCTCGGGAATGACTCCCGGCTGAATTGGGCCCGAAGCGCTGAGACC
>JACDGU010000001.1 GCA_013821475.1 Solirubrobacterales bacterium | reverse complement strand
GCCTCGGCCAGCGTCGCCGCGGCGACGGCGCCGCCGGCGCCAGAGCCGACGATGACGACGTCGCACTCCTCGCCCTCGCCGGCCGGTTCGGTGTCGCCGAGGCTGCCGGCGGGCTCGGGCAGCGAGCCGTCGGCGAGGCGGCAGGAGATCTCGAACCCGATCCGCGCCTCGACCTCGGGCACGACCGCGTAGCCGAGCGTCGAGAACAGCTTCGCCATCAGCAGCAGGTCGTGCTTGAAGGAGAGGCGAGAGCTCTCGAGCTTGACCAGGAAGGCCTCCTGCGCCGCCGGGTCGAGGCGGCTGAAGCGGCGCGGGAACGGCAGCCACTCGAAGGCCCGCAGGCCGAGCCTGAGGCGGGTGAGGACGCGGGGGGAGACCGCGGTCAGGAACTCGGCGACCGGGCCGGAGACGTCGACGTCGCGCTCGGCGGCGGGCAGGCCGTCGATTCCCGGCGCCATCGCCGCGCAGATCGCGCCCAGGGTTCGTTGCTCAGCGGCCGACAGCCCTGGCGGGCGCTGTCAACCGGGGTCGAGCCGCCGGCCGATCCGCCCGGCGAGAACCCAGAGGGCCAGCGAGATCACCACCAGCGAGCCGTCGAGCAGGAAGTTGAGCAGGTAGGCGAAGACCTGTTCGTCGAAGAGGAAAAAGCCGAGCGTCGCCAGCGAGGAGGCGGTCTTGCCGGCGGCGAGGACGAGCAGCAGCGGCCGGTAGCGAACGACGTCCATCTGCACGACCAGGCAGATCCCGGTGATCACGACCATGTAGGCGAAGCCGAGCGAGAGCCAGAGCTGCTCGTCGCCGTGCGGGGCGCGGGTGTGGTTGCCGAGCAGTTCGCCGAAATCGGAGATCACGTCGAGCGTGCCGTCGGGGACGGCGATGAAGAGCAGTCCGACGACGGCGAAGGTGGCCGCGAGCAGGCGCAGGTTGAGGACGACGAATCTCTCGGCCGCGGCTCCCTGCATCGGTGCGGACAATAACTGGCTGGCTAGCCAGGGTGCGTGCAGGGGGTTCCGCGGTCCGAAGCGACGAAAAAAGTACAACACGCTTCACCCCCTGCACGCACCCTAGAATCCCGGCCGTGATTGATCGCGATCAAGTGCTGCACGTGGCGAGACTGGCACGGCTGAAGCTGACCGAGGACGAAGTCGAGACGATGACCGGAGATCTCTCGGGGATCCTCGAGCACGTCGATCGGATCTCCAACCTCGATCTCGAGGGCGTCGAGCCGACCTCGCACGTGGTCGCGCTGGAGAACGTCTGGCGGGCGGATGAGCCGCGGCCGAGCCTGCCGCCGGAGGTGGCGCTGGCCTCGGCGCCCGAACCGCAGGACGGCGCCTTCCGCGTGCCCTCGCCCCAGGCCGACGCCTGATGGCCGGGATCCTCGAGCTCACCGTCGCCGAAGCGGCGGCGCAGATCGCCGCGACCGAGCTCTCGGCGGAGGAGTACTTCGACGCCTGGCGCGAGGCTGCGGCCGGCGACGATCTCAACGCCTACCTCTTCCACGTCGAGCACCCGGTCGACCACCAGGCGATGGACGGCCCGCTGGGCGGCATCCCGGTTGCGGTCAAGGACATCTTCTGCACCGAGGGCACGCCGACCACCGCCGGCTCGCGGATCCTCGAGGGCTACCGCCCCCCGTACACCGCGACCGCGGTGCGCCGCCTCGACGCCGCCGGCGCCAGGGTCCTCGGCAAGACCAACATGGACGAGTTCGCGATGGGCTCCTCGAACGAGAACTCGGCCTACGGGCCGGTGCTCAACCCCTGGGACCGTGGCCGCGTCCCCGGCGGCTCCTCGGGCGGCTCGGCGGCCGCGGTCGCCGGCGGCCTCGCCCCCTGCGCGATCGGCACCGACACCGGTGGCTCGATCCGCCAGCCCGCCTCGCTCTGCGGGATCGTCGGCCTCAAGCCCACCTACGGGGCGATCTCGCGCTACGGGATGATCGCCTTCGCCTCCTCGCTCGACCAGTGCGGGCCGTTCACCCGCGACGTCACCGACGCGGCGCTGCTGCTGGCCGCGATGGAGGGGCGCGACCCCTGCGACTCGACCTCGGTCGGGATCGAGGGCGGGATCCTCGCCCCCAGCCGCGAGGATCTGGGCGGCCTGCGCTTCGGCGTTCCCAGCGACCTCGCCGGGGCCGGCTTCGACGCCGGCGTGCGCGAGGTTTTCGAGGCGACGCTGAAGTGGATCGAGGACCTGGGGGGCGAGCTCGCCGAGGTCGCGCTGCCGAGCGCCGAGCACGGCATCTCCGCGTACTACGTGATCGCCCCGGCCGAGGCCTCCTCCAACCTCGCCCGCTACGACGGCGTCCGCTACGGGGTCCGCGCCGGCGGCGATGGCGACCTCCTGCAGATGTACGAGACGACCCGCTCGCAGGGCTTCGGGACCGAGGTCAAGCGGCGCATCATGCTCGGCACCTACGCGCTCTCCTCCGGCTACTACGACGCCTACTACGGCCAGGCGCAGAAGGTTCGCACCCGGATCGCCGAGGACTTCAAGGCCGCCTTCGAGAAGGTCGACTTCGTTGTCACCCCGACCTCGCCCTCGGTCGCCTTCGAGCTCGGCGAGAAGACCGCCGACCCGCTCTCGATGTACCTCAACGACTTCTTCACCGTGCCGATGAGCCTGGCCGGAATCCCGGCGATCTCGATCCCCGCCGGGCTGGCCGAGCCCGAGGGTGGCGGCAGGCAGCTGCCGGTCGGCTTCCAGATCGCCGCCCCCGCCTTCGCCGAGCAGAAGCTGCTCGAGGCCTCATACGCGCTGGAGCAGGCGATCGGCTTCGATGCCAAGCCGGTGGGCTCGGATGGCTGAGCTGGAGGCGGTCATCGGTCTGGAGATCCATGTCCAGCTGGCGACGAAGACGAAGATGTTCTGCGGCTGCGAACTCTCCTTCGGCGACGAGCCGAACGTCCACACCTGCCCGGTCTGCCTAGCCCACCCGGGGGTGCTGCCGGTGGTCAACGAACAGGCGATCCTCTACGCCCTGCAGATCGCCGCCGCGCTCGGCTGCGAGGTGGCGCCGCGCTCGATCTTCCACCGCAAGAACTACTTCTATCCCGACAGTCCGAAGGCGTATCAGATCAGCCAATACGACACCCCGATCGCGGGTGCCGGTCGGCTCGGCGACGTCCGCATCCACCGCGCCCACCTCGAGGAGGACGCGGCGAAGATGATCCACGCCGGCGAGTCGGGTCGGATCCACGGCTCCAGCGCCTCGCTGGTCGACTTCAACCGCGGCGGCACGCCCCTGGTCGAGATCGTCACCGAGCCGGATCTGCGCGGCGCTGCCGAGGCCGCCGAGTGGGCGCGGCTGCTGCGCGAGACGGTGCGCCAGCTCGGCGTCTCCGACGTGAACATGGAGGAGGGCAGCCTGCGGGTCGACGCCAACGTCTCGGTCCGTCCCGCGGGCACCGAGACACTGGGTACCAAGACCGAGCTGAAGAACATGAACAGCTTCCGCTTCCTCCAGCGCGGGGTCGAAGCCGAGCTCGAACGCCAGCGCCGGCTGATCGAGAGCGGGGGAGAGGTCGAACAGGAGACGCTCCACTTCGACCCCCAGAGCGGCAGCCTGACCTCGCTGCGCTCGAAGGAGGAAGCCCACGACTACCGCTACTTCCCCGAGCCCGACCTGGTCGCGATCGCACCGACCGAGGAGATGGCGCGCACCGCCCGCGAGTCGCTGCCCGAGCTACCCGCGGCGCGGATCGAGCGCTACGTCGGCGAGGGCCTGGCCCGCGACGTCGCCGCCGTCCTCGCCGCCGATCCCGAGACGGCCGCCTACTTCGAGCAGGTGAGCACCGACGTCAGCGGCGTCGAGCCCAAGGTAGTCGCCAACTGGGTAACGGGCGAGCTCGCCGCGGCGCTGCGTGCGGCCGGCGGCGGTACCGCCGCCGAGTCCAAGGTCACCCCGGCGGCGCTGGCGGAGCTGATCACGCTGGTCGCCCGCAAGACGATCTCCCACGGCAGCGGCAAGACCGTCCTCGCAGCCCTGGTCGAGGAGGGCGGCGACGCCCAGGTGATCGTCGAGCGCGAGGGCCTGGCGATGGGGGATGACGACGGCGACCTGGAGTCGATTGTCGCCGCCGCGATCGCCGCCGACCCGGCGGCCGCTGAGCAGATAAAGGCTGGCAACGGCAAGGCGATCGGCTCGATCGTCGGCGCCGTGATGCGCGAGACCAGCGGCCGCGCCGACGGCGGCGACGTCAACCGCCTGATCCGCGCCCAGCTCGGCCTCTGACTCGAACGCAGTTGTTCCCGTTGTGCGGGAAGAAGTACCTTCGGACGCGGCGCGGAATGTGATTCTTCGCACTTTGTGACACGTTGTTACAAAGTGCTACGTTGGGGGCATGGCCTGGAACGTAGTCATCGCCGGTGGAGGGTTCGCGGGGGCGGCGGCTGCCCGGGAGCTGGAGAAGACGATGCCGAAGCAGTCGGCGCGGATGCTGCTCGTCAACGAGACGAACTTCATGCTCTACACGCCGTTCCTGCCCGAGGCCGCCGCGGGGACGCTGGAGCCGCGGCACGTGGTGACGCCGCTGCGGGACATTCTCAAGCGCACCTACCTGCGGCTGGGCTCGATCGTCGCCCACGATCCCGCGGCGAAGACCGTCGAGCTGCGGGCCAAGTACGGGGAAACCGAGACGCTGCCCTACGACCAGCTGCTGCTGGCGCTGGGCTCGGTCTCGCGGGTGCTGCCGATCCCCGGGCTGGCCGAGCACGCGGTCGGCTTCAAGAGCCTCGCCGACGCGATCTACCTGCGCAACCACGTGGTCGAGACGCTCGAGGAAGCCAACGCGACCGAGGATCCCGTCCGCCGCGACGAACTGCTCACCTACGTCTTCGTCGGGGGCGGCTACGCCGGCCTCGAGGCGCTGGCCGAGCTGCAGGACTTCGCCGCCGACGCGATGGAGAGCTACCCGCGCGCACGGCTGCACGGGATGCGCTGGGTCCTGGTCGAGGCGATGGACCGGGTCCTGCCGGAGATCGACCTGCAGCTGGCCGAGTACGCGCTGCGCGAGCTGCGCGGCCGCGGCATCGACATCCGCCTGCAGACCACTCTGGAGGAGGTCGGCCCCGAGTTCGCCCGCCTCTCAAGCGGCGAGACGCTGCCGAGCCGGACCGTGGTCTGGACCGCCGGCGTCGTTCCGCAGCCGATTCTCAAGGAACTCAACCTGCCGCTCGACGAGCGCGGTCGCGTCCCGGTCGACGAGTACCTGCGGGTCCAGGGCTCGGACTCCGTCTGGGCGATCGGCGACTGCGCCGCCGCCCCCGACCCCCGCGGCGGCGTCTGTCCGCCCACCGCCCAGCACGCCGTCCGCCAGGGCCCGGTCGTCGCCCGCAACATCGCCGCCGAGCTCGGGATCGGCAACCCACAGGCCTTCGAGTACCGCAGCGAGGCGTCCTTCGTCAACCTCGGTCGCTACAAGGCAGTGGGCCGGATCGGCGACATGACCTTCCGCGGTTTCCCCGCCTGGTGGCTCGCCCGCAGCTACCACATGAGCCAGATCCCGGGCGCAGCTCGCAAGGTGCGCGCGGTGCTCGACTGGACCGCCGGCCTGCCGTTCAAGCGCGACATCTCCGAGCTCGGCTCGATCGGGCACCGCAAGCCACTCGGCTAGCTGGGCGCTGCCCTCGCTACGGGGCGACGACGAGCGTGGCGTGCATGCCTTTTTCGTCGTGGGTCATGAAGCTGCACCAGAGGCGGTAGGTGCCCGCCGGCAGGTTGAAGCTAGCGACCTGGTGTTCGGTGGGCAGGGTTTTGCCGATTTTGTAGACGCTGCCTTCGCCGCTTTCCAGCTGCAGGTTGAGGTTGTGGGGGTCTTCGCCCTGGTTGTTGAGTTCGACCGTCAGTTCGCCGTCCTTGGTCTGTGGCCGCGACAGCGTGTACGAGTAGGCGGTCTGGTCCCGGGAGGTGACGCTGAGCGCATTCGCTTCCGGTTCGAGCTGCGACGGCGCGGTCACCGGCGGCGCCGGGGTCGGGTTCGGCGTCGCCACCGGTGCGAGGGGCACTTCCTCGCAGCTCCACGAGTGCCTGACGACCACGACCCGCCGTACTCGCCCGTGGCGCTTGATGTGCTTTACGACCCGTTTGCCGTGTCGCTGCCAGGTGCATTCCGCCGCCTCGGCTCCGCTCGGATGGAGGATCGACCCCATGCTGGTCGACAGCAGCAGCGCCGCCAACAGCGCCACTCCGACCGTGACCGCGAGCGCCCGCCTCATCGGCTCACGCCACCAGTGGCGGGCGGGCGAAGCCGGAGGCCCCGGGGATGATCGAGGCGGCGTCGTAACCCAGCCACTGCTCCAGCAGCGAGCAGTACATCGCCCGGAAGTCGCTGGTCACGCGGAGGTTTTCGTCGCCGTCGAGTTTCGAGAGGCCGGGGAATTCGCCGACCATTTCGCCCTTGGCTTTGGAGCCGATCACGAATGCGCAGCCGGCGGCGCCGTGGTCGGTGCCTTCGGAGCCGTTTTCCTCGGGCCGGCGGCCGAACTCGCTCCAGACCTCGGTCAGCACCCGGTCGGCGAGGCCGCGGTTCTCGAGGTCGCGCTGGAAGGCGAGCAGGCCTTCGCAGGTTTCGCGCAGGTTCCGTTCGAGGTCCGGCGCCTGGCCGGCGTGGGTGTCGTAGCTGCCCGCGGCGCGGATCGTCACCACCCGCATCGGCAAGCCGAAGGCGAGGTAGGCGGCGAGGCCGGCGAGCTTGTGGCCGAAGTCGGTGTCGGGATATTCGACTGGGCTGCTGGCTTTGCCGACGCCGCCGAGTTCGGTTCGCAGCTTGTCGGTCTGGGAGGTCGCGTGGCGGACCTGGGCCAGCCCCGGCGAGTCCGAGGGCAGCGAGCCGAAGCGGGCGAAGCTGTTGAACATCTCGCTCTGGATCGGTTCGCTCACCGCCGACCAGAGGTCGTACCCGTCGACGCTGTCGATCGCCGCCACCGGCTTTTCCGCGGTGGCGATCATCGGCGAGAGCGAGCCGTCCATCGAGAGCCCCTGCAGCGGGTTTTCGTCGTCGCCGACGGCGTCGATGTAGCGGCCCAGCCAGCCGGTCCGGTACCCGACCTCGAGCTGGCCGATCTCGTAGTAGTGGCGTGAGGTGAAGTGCGACTGGTCGGGGTGGTCGTAGCCGATCGCCGGGAAGGAGCTGACTTTGCCCTCGTCGTGCAGCGTCGCCAGCCCGGCGGCCGCCGGGTGCCACTGCAGGCGCGAGTCCTCGCTGAAGCTGGTCCCGGAGCCGGGTGCCTCGGCCAGTTTCGGGCGCAGCTGGGCGTACTTCGGGTCGCCGACCGGGGCCAACAGGCTGAGCGCGTCGATTCCGCCTTCGAAGAAGACCGAGACCAGGACCTTGTCGGTCGGCGCCGCCTGGGCGATCCCGGTCTCGAAGGCCGAGAGCGGGATCTTCGAGGCGCCGTAGACGGCCAGCGCCAGCCCGGCGCTGCGCGAGAGGAACCGCCGC
This sequence comes from Solirubrobacterales bacterium, assembly GCA_013821475.1. GTDB lineage: Bacteria > Actinomycetota > Thermoleophilia > Solirubrobacterales > 70-9 > VAYN01. Next base: position 43,188 of record JACDGU010000001.1, on the reverse strand, counting down.
CGCGAGAGCCCGGTCCCCGCCGGCTCTGGCATCCCGACCTCGATCGCCGGCAGGCCCTTGCCGGCTTCGGCCGCGGCCGAGCGCAGCAGTTGGGAGCGGGTGTACTCGTCGCAGCAGTTGTTCTTCACGATCTGCTCCAGGTCATTGCAGGATCAGGTCGGGGCTGATACCGATCAGCTGCAGGAGGGCGTTCTGGCGCATCGCCCGGTAGGGGCCCTTCTGCCAGTTGGCGGAAACTTGTTTTTCGGCGCGGCGGGCGAATTCGAGGAGCTCGGCGCGATGTTCTTCGCGCAGGCCCGGCGAGCCCCACGAGCCCAGCGCCCGCGCCAGCGCTTCCTCAGCGGTCTCGGTCGTGCTGTAGGGCCGCCGCCAGGCGTCGACGGAGATCCCGTCGAGGACGTAGTCGACGATGTTCCAGCGGGCGCGCATGCGCGAGGTGTCGAGCCAGCGCGAGTCGTCCCAGCCGGCGACATTGGGCGGCAGGAAGAGCACCTGGCCGGCCGGTTCGCAGAGCCAGACCCAGGCGGTGGTGTCGATGTAGCGGCCGACCGCGCGCAGCATCCCAGCCAGCTGCACCACCGGCGGTTTGACCATCGGCGGCCCTTCGTAGAGCGCCGGGCTCATCAGGATCGTCTCCAACACCGGCCGGATCTGCCAGCCGGAGCCGACGTAGGTGTCGATCAGGCTGGCGCGCAGGGGTTCGGGGGCCGGCGTGGGGACGAAGTAGCTCCACAGCTTGTCGACGAAGAAGGAGGGATGGAGGGGGTGTTCGACACACAGTCGGCAGGCGTCTTCCCAGCCCCAGTTGCCGCTGCGGCCGAAGACGGACTTGCTGCCCGTGTCGTGCCAGCCGGGTTCGAAGCGGAAGTTGTGGGCACCGAGTTCGTTCGACCAGTCGTTGCGCCAGCCGGTCAGCGCCCGCGCCTGTTCGCGCACGTCGTCCTCGGTATAGGCGCCGCGGTCGGCACCGAGGCTGAACAGCTCCATCATCTCGCGGCCAAAGTTCTCGTTCGGCGCCCACTTCTCGTTTTCGGCGCCGTTCAGCCATTGCAGCATCGCCGGATCGATCGCCACCGCCTTGAACAGGTCGAGGAACGAGCCGCCCCAGGCGGCGCGGAAGAGGTTCGACTGGTCGATCATCTGCTGCTGCTTGGAGACGCCGCGCTTCGAGGTCGCGAACCAGTCGTGGAAGACCAGCGCCATGCGCTCGACCAGCGGCTGGTTGCTGCGCACCATCCGGTCCAGCCACCAGAGGTGGTCGTGGCCCCAGGAGTCGGCGGGGGCGAGCGGTTTGCCGTTGTCGTCGACCGGCGCCGGCCCGCTCAGGATCGCCGCGCCGCTGGGTCTGGTCAACGACTGGACCGCGCCGACGAGACCGAGCGAGGCGAGCGGGTCGGCTTGGCCGAGGCTGGGGCCGAAGCCCGCCCGGTTCAGCAGTCGCACCGCCTGGTCGTGGCCGAAGGGGCCCTGGTAGGCCCCCGCCGGGCGCGGATCGGGGTTGAGCGCCGCGGCTGCCGCCAGCCGCCGCACCGGCTTCGGCCCGGGGCCGCGGAAGTGGTGCTTGGCAGGCTTGTGTTTGTGGTGAAAGACGTAGCCCTGGACCCGCCAGTCGCCGTCGGCGGTCGGGACCCAGCGCCAGTGCTTGTCGTTCCAGACGTGCTTCTGCTTGCGGTGGGCGTGCCGCCTGCTCTTGTTCTTGCGACCTGTGGTCTGGGGAATCGCCATAGACGAGGGTGGCCGGCTGGCCCTCTTTCAGTTGTCGGCCATAGGCCGCCGGGGCTTAGCCGTGTCGGTCTGCCTGGACGTAAGGCCTAGTCGCCGACCCGCCACAATGTGGGCGCATGGGCCTCGAGTACCTCGTCATCGTCTTCTTCTTCGGCCTCGCCACGGCGATCGTCGGCCGCAGCAAGGGCAGCTCCTTCTTCATCTGGTTCCTGGTCGGAGCGGTGCTGCCGATCCTCGGCCTCGTCGCCGTCGTCCTCTACCGGGTGGAGAAGGACGAACCCGAACGCCAGTGCCCGACCTGCACCAAGGCGCTGAAGCTCTACGTCCAGGTCTGCCCGCGCTGCGGCACCGACCTGTACCTGCCCGACCCGGCGGCCGTGCGGCACCCGGGCGTTCGGTAGTCGCCGCCGCCCGGCCGCTCAGCGCAGCCAGGTTCTGAAGATCGCGTTGGCGAAGCCGACGCCGTAGCGGAACACCGCCGGCTTCTTCGAGTGCCCGTGCAGCCGCTGTTCGACCGTGATCGGGATCTCCTTGGCCGGGATCCCCCGCTTGATCGCCTCGATCATGAACTCGGAGGTGTGGAACTGCTCCTGGCGCAGGACCAGCTGCGGCAGGACGGTGGTGCGGACGGCGCGGTAGCCGTTGGAGCAGTCGGTGACGTGGGTGCGGGTGATGAAGGAGACGAGGCGGTTGAAGAAGACGATGCCGAGCTCGCGGGCGAAATGGTTGCGGTCGGCGTGGCCGAGGACGCGCGAGCCGTGGGCGACGTCGACCTCGCCGTCGAGCACCGGTTTGACCAGCCTCTCCATCTCCGCGGGCAGGTGCTGGCCGTCGGCATCGAGGGTGACGACGATCTCGGCGCCGGAGTCGACCATCAGCCGGTAGCCGGTGCGCAGCGCCGCGCCACCACCGCGGTTGGTGACGTGGCGGGCGACCGTCGCTCCGTGGGCGACGGCGACGTCGCCGGTCCCGTCGCGCGAACCGTCGTCGAGGACCAGCGTCGCGGTGGCGAGGCCGCAGACATCGGCCGGCATCTGGTCGAGCACTTGGCCGATGTTTTCGGCCTCGTTGTAGGCGGGGACCAGGATCGCGATCTTGCCGCGGAAGCGCTCCGGGTTGCCCGCCTGGCGGAACTCCTCCCAGGCCAGGCCCTCGAGCGCAGCTGAGAGCTGGCGCGAGTTGCGCGAGGCCTGCGAGAGCGCCCGCAGGATCATCAGGAAGAGGATGAAGATCGCGAACACGGCGAGGCCGAGGATGCGGCCGCCGTTGCCCTTTTCGAAGGAGAAGGCCGAGAGCAGGCCGTCGACCGCTTCGGTGCCGGTGACGAGGATCAGCCCGAGCCCGGCGAGCAGGAGGATCAGGACGTCGGCGTTGCGCAGCGAGCGGCGGCGAGCGAGGGTGTAGGCGACGATCGCCAGGCCGATCAGCAGGCCGGCGCTGCGCAGCGCGGTCAGCTCGGAGGGGAAGATGCCTGCCTGGGGGACCATTCGCGACCGGAGGATATGGCCGTGGCCGCGGAAACCAGGGCCAGCCCGGCAAGCGGAAAGACGAGCGTCATCAGCACCTCGTTGCGACGGGGGGCCGCCAGCGAGGCGGCGCCGACCAGGGTGACGAGCACGATCGGCGTCGCCGGCGCGATCAGCTCCCACCAGCGCCGGCGCAGCCCGAGCAGGACGAAACCGACCAATCCGAGCACCACCAGCAGGATCTGGATGCCGCGGCCGAGGGTGCTGCTCATCGCCGCGCCGACGCCGCTTGACCACATCCGCCCGACCTTGCGCACCGTCATCGCCAGGTAGCCCATCGGGTCTTCGCCGAAGTACTTGGAGAAGTTCTGCTTGCCGACCCTGCCCAGCGCCGAGTCGCGCGGCAGGTCGGGTTCCCCCTGTTCGGCCTTGTATTCCTTGGCGACGCGGTTGAAGAGCGGCGTCGGGTTGACTTCGTTCAGCGCTTCGGAGTCAGGTGGCAGCGACTTGCCTTCGTAGCGTTCGTAGAGCAGCGCCTTGACCCGCTGGTATTCGCCATCGGCCGGCAGGTAGGTGCCGACGTAGAGCGCCTTGCCGCTACCGGTCGAGATCGGCACCACGCGGCCGAGCACGTCGACGTTGCGGATCGTCCAGGGCACGATCGGCGCCAGCAGCGCGGCCAGCAGCAGCGCGGCGCCGGCGAGTCCCGGCTTCCAACCGCGGGCGAAGCCGACCCTGACCGCGGCAAGGACGACGAAGGCGGCGGCGACCAGCAGGTACTCGGGCCGGAACATCGCGGTCAGGCCGAACAGCAGCCCCGGCACCAGCCAGGCGCGCAGCCGCTCCTGCTCGCTCGCCCAGAGAAAGGCGAGCACCGCCGCCGGCAGGGTGAGAATCGCCGGCGGCTCACTCATCAGCTCGCCGGTGGAGTGGATGAACGGCGGGTAGACGGCGACCGCAAAGGCGGAGAAGAGGCCGACCCAGCGCCCGCCGAGGCGCTCGCCGAGCAGGAAGACGACGAAGATCGCGGCCACCCCCATCAGCGCCTCGATGATCCGCGCGGTGCCTTCGCGCGGCCCGCCGGTGGCGTAGAAGCCGGCCGCGTAGAGCAGTGGCGCGCCCGGCGACCAGTCGCTTGAGTCGTGGAAGGTCGGGCCGCCGTAGCTGCCTTCCTCGTAGAGCGCCTTGGAGAGCGCGTAATAGGCGTGCGAGTCGTCGGCCGGGTTGGCGACGGGGTCGACCACCGCGTAGGCGCGCAGGCCGAGGCCGAGCACGGCGATCAGCGACAGCGCGATCAGCACTCTGCGCCCGTGGCGCTGGGACAGCGCGCGGATCCGGTCGGCGACGGCACTCACAGGCGGCTCAGGCTATCCGGGTCGCATATGCTGCCGCCGCCTTCGTCCCGCCGTCCGAGCCAGGAGACTCCCCGGATGAACCGTCCCCGCCTGAACCGCCTCGCCCTCCTCGCCGCACTTGCGGCGCTGGGCATCCTCCTCTTCGCTGCGACCGCTTCGGCCGCGACGATCAAGCTCGCCTGCGGCGGCACGGGATCGCGCAACCAGGACAGCCTCGGCACCGTCCTCTGCGCCGCCGCGGTCGGCAAGCCGCGGACGGTCACCGGCACGGTCCGCAGCGACTCCGGCAAGGCGGTGGCGGCGAAGATCACCGTCACCTTCATCTCCTGGACTCCGGCCGGCGAAGGCGCCTTCGACCTCGAACCGACCTCGACCAGGACGATTACCGCCAAGGCCAACGGCAGCTTCTCGCTGCCGGTCAAGACCTCGAGCCGGATCGGCCTCAAGTTCGAAACCGTCGCCGACGAAAAGCTCGGCGTCTCGGCCACCGCGGTCGAAGCCCAGGTCTCGCGCCAGCTCTCGACCAGCGTCACCAAGCTCGGCGGCGGCCGGGTCAAGATCACCGTCAAGGGGACCAGCGAACCGGTCAAGATCGCCGTCACCGACGAATACGGCTACGAAATCTCCGGCGGCAAGACCCGCTCCGCGAACAAAGCCGGCAGCGCGATCTTCCACCTCAGCGGCCACGGGACCTTCTACTACGCCTACTCCGCCGGCAAGCTCGGCGACCTCTACTGGGAAGGCGCGCGACCGAGCTTCCACTTGTGAGCCTCGGCCCAGAGCCGGACCGTGGCGCTCCCGGCGAGGGCGGCGAGCAGCGGCACCAGGACCAGGACCCGGCGCGGTGAGGCGACCAGCAGGGCGCTGATCGCGGTGATCGCGAGGAAGACAGCGCCGATCACCAGCGCCTCCCAGCGCCGGCACCAGGCGAGCACGGCGAGGCTGAGCAGGCCGAGGACGAGCAGTACCCAGTGCAGCGCCTCCCAGACCGGCTCGCGCATCACCGCCCGCGGCCCGTGCGACCAGATCCTGCCGACCTTGGCGGCGACGAAGCCGGACGTTTCCAGCGGCTCTTCGCTGACGTCGTCCCAGAGTTGTTCCTTGCCCATCTTCGAGAGCGCCGCGTCGCTTTCCAGTTCGGGATAGCGGTGCGCGGCGAGGGTCGCCAGGATCTGCTCCAGCCGCAGCCGTTCTGCGTCGCCTGAGGCGAAGAGCCGGGGATGTTCGGCGACGACCTCCTCGCCAACCCGTTCCGGGTTGCCGTCGGAGGGGAGGTAGGTGCCGGCGAACAGCACCTGCCCGCTGCCGGTCGAGATCGGCACCATCCGGTCGAGCGCCACCGCGTTGCGGATCGTCCAGGGCGCGACCACGACGACGACCCCCGCGACCAGGACCGCCGCCGCGGCCAGCGAACGGCTCCAGTCGTCCCGGAGCCCCCGCGCGAGCACCACCAGCCCGAGCAGGACGGCGACCCCGAGGTACTCGGGTCGCACCATCGCCAGCGCCCCGAGCAGGATGCCGGGCAGGAGCCAGCGGAGCAGGCCGCCGCGAGCCGCAGCCCAGAACATCGCCAGCACCGCGCCCGAGAGCAGCGACGCCGCCAGCGGCTCGCTCATCAGCATCCCCTGGTACTCGAGCAGTGCCGGGTAGATCGCCACCGCGGCGGCGCCGATCAGCCCGGCGACGACGTTTCCAGTGTTGACCTCGCTATGGCGAGGTGAATTAAGGAAACGCGAGAGGCGGCGGCCGAGGAGGTAGGCGAAGAGGACCGAGAGCGTGCCGACCAGTGCCAGCAGCACTCGCGCCAGCCGTTCGTGGACGCTGCCGCTGAGCTCGTAGACGCCCGCCGTCAGCAGCGGCAGGCCGGGGGAGTAGTTGCTCGAGGGCTGGGTCGCGCCGGCGCCGACGGTGAACCCGTTGCCCTGGTCGAGGTTCCTTGCGATCGCCGCGTAGGCCGCGGCGTCGTAGACCGGCGCCCGCCCGTCCCAGGCTTCGCCGACGCGCAAACCGGCGCCCAGCAGCAGGATCGCGACCAGGGCAGCCAGGCCGAATCGTCCCCCGTTGCGCGCCGTCAGTCCGTTTGCCATCGTCCGGATTCAACTAAGCTGCCGCGCCTATGCGAGTTCTGATCCTTGGCGGCGACGGCTATCTGGGGTGGCCGACGGCCCTCCGCTTCTCGGCCCGCGGCCACGAGGTCAGCGTCGTCGACAACTTCTCCCGGCGCCGCTGGGTGCGCGACGCGGGCTCCGGCTCGCTGACGCCGATCGCCGACCTCGAGGACCGGATCGACGCCTGGGAGCAGGTCTCCGGCAAGCGCATCCCCAGCTACGTCGGCGCGATCGAGGACGGCGACTTCCTCGACGAGGTCGTCGCCGAGACCCGCCCCGAGGCGGTGATCCACTACGGCCAGCAGGCCTCCGCGCCCTACTCGATGATCTCCCGCGAGACCGCGGTCGAGACCCAGTACGCGAACACGATCGGCAACCTCAACCTGCTCTTCGCGATGCGCGACCACGTCCCCGATGCGCACCTGGTCAAGCTCGGGACGATGGGCGAGTACGGCCAGCCCAACATCGATATCGAGGAGGGCTACATCGAGATCGAGCACAAGGGGCGCAAGGACAACCTGCCGTTCCCGAAGCTGCCCGGCTCGCTCTACCACTGCGCGAAGGTCCACGACTCGACCAACATCCACTTCGCCTGTCGCACCTGGGGCCTGCGCGCGACCGACCTCAACCAGGGAGTCGTCTACGGGATCGAGAGCGACGAGACCGCCGGCGACGAGCGCCTGCTCACCCGCTTCGACTACGACGAGCTGTTCGGCACCGTGCTCAACCGCTTCTGCCTGCAGGCGGTGATCGGCCACCCGCTGACCGTCTACGGCGCCGGCCAGCAGATCCGCGGCTTCCTCAACATCCGCGACACCCTCGCCTGTGTCGAGCTGGCGGTGACCAACCCGGCCCCGGTCGGCGAGTTCCGCGTCTTCAACCAGTTCACCGAGCACTTCTCGGTGATGCAGCTGGCCGGGCTGGTCAAGGGCGCCGCCGAGCACCTCGGCTACACGGTCGAGATCCAGCACTACGACAACCCCCGGGTGGAGAAGGAAGAGCACTACTACAACCCGATCCACACCAAGCTGCTCGATCTCGGTCTCGAGCCGACGCTGCTGGGCGAGGAGCTGGTCGAGTCGCTGCTGCACACGATCGAGCGCTACAAGGGGAACGCGATCGAGTCCTCGATCGATCCCCGCACCCGCTGGAACCCGGCGAAATCTCCTGCAGCGCAGGCGTAGGCGCCTGCCTGGGGCCAGGCGTGCCGCCGCTGGTAGGATCGCCAGTCCGATGAGAGCAGCCGACACGCTGATGGAATCGCTCAAGGCCGAGGGCGTCAAAGACGTCTTCGGGATCCCCGGTGGGGCCAACCTGCCGACCTACGACGCGCTCGTCGACGCCGATTTCCGCCACGTCCAGGTCCGTCACGAGCAGGGCGGCGGCCACGCCGCCGAGGGCTACGCCAAGGCTTCGGGCCGGGTCGGGGTCGCCTTCGCAACCTCCGGCCCCGGCGCCACCAACCTGGTGACGGCGATCGCCGACGCGATGCTGGACTCGGTCCCGACCGTCTTCATCACCGGCCAGGTGCGAACCGAGCTGATCGGTACCGACGGCTTCCAGGAGGCCGACATCCTCGGCGCGACGCTGCCCTTCGTCAAGCACTCCTTCCAGGCCACCGATGCGCGCCAGATCCCCGAGTACGTCCACGAGGCCTTCCACATCGCCTCGACCGGGCGCCCGGGACCGGTGCTGCTCGACATCCCGCAGGACCTCTCGCGGGCGGACATCGACTACCAGCCGCGGACCGAGCCGGTCGACCTGCCGGGCTACAAGCCCTCGACCGAGGGCAACATCAAACAGATCCGGATCGCCGCCAAAGCGCTGGCCAACGCCCGCCGGCCGATCTTCTACAGCGGCGGCGGCGTCATCAACGGCAACGCCTCCGAGGAGCTGCGCGAGCTCGCCGCCTCCGACCGCTTCCCGGTCACCTCGACTCTGATGGGGCTCGGCGCCTACCCGGCCTCGGGCGACAACTGGCTTGGGATGCTCGGCATGCACGGCACCTTTACCGCCAACTGGGCGATGGACAAGGCCGACCTGATCGTCGCGATCGGTGCCCGCTTCGACGACCGCATCACCGGCAAGCTGGCCGAGTTCGCGCCGCACGCAAAGATCATCCACATCGATGTCGACCCGGCGGAGATCTCGAAGAACGTCGGCGCCCACATCCCGATCGTCGGCGACGTCAAGCTGGTGCTGCCGAAACTGACCCGCGAGTACCGGGCGCTGCAGACCGACTCCTCGCGCCTGGACTCCTGGTGGAACCAGATCCGCGGCTGGCAGCAGGAGCACCCGCTCTTCTACGAGCCCGGCAAGGACGGCGAGATCAAGCCGCAGTTCATGGTCGAGACGCTGCACAAGGCGACCCAGGGCGACGCGATCATCACCTCCGACGTCGGCCAGCACCAGATGTGGGCGGCGCAGTACTACGGCTTCGACAAGCCGCGGCGCTGGATCAACTCCGGCGGTCTCGGGACGATGGGATTCGGCCTGCCATCGGCGGTCGGCGCCAAGGTCGCCTGCCCCGCCGAGACGGTCGTCTGCCTCGCCGGCGACGGCAGCCTGATCATGAACGTGCAGGAGCTCGCGACCTGCGTCACCGAGCGGATCCCGGTGAAGATCTTCCTCATGAACAACGGCTACATGGGCATGGTCCGCCAGTGGCAGGAGCTGTTCTGGGATCGCCGCTACAGCTCGGTCGAGATGGGCGCCAGCCCCGACTGGGTGAAGCTGGCCGAGGCCTTCGGCGCGACCGGCATGCGCTGCGAGAGCTCCGCCGACCTCGAGGAGACGATGGTCAAGGCGCTGGAGACCGAGGGCCCGGTCCTGCTCGACGTCCGCGTCGCCCAGGAGGAGAACGTCTACCCGATGATCGCCCCGGGCGAAGCCGCCCGCGACATGGTCGAGGCGCCGAGGGCGGTGCGCTGATGGAGGCCGGAACTCCACAGGTCGTCAAGCTCGAAGACCTGCACCTGCCGGGTCAGCTGACCGGCCGCAAGCACATCCTCTCGATCCAGGTCGAGAACAAGCCCGGCGTCCTGGCCCGCGTCGCCGGCCTGTTCTCGCGTCGCGGCTTCAACATCGACACCCTCGCCGTCGGCCCGACCGACGACCCCAGCATCTCGCGGATCACGCTCACCCTCGACGGCGCCGTCCACCCGATCGACCAGGTGACCAAGCAGCTGCACAAGCTCATCAACGTTCTCAAGATCCGCGACATGGAGCCCGACGAGACGGTGGCCCGCGAGATGGCGCTGTTCAAGGTCTCCTCGGCGGTCGAGAACCGGGCCGAGATCATCCAGTTCGCCGAGATCTTCCGGGCCAAGATCGTCGACGTCGCCCGCCGCACGATGACGATCGAGGTGACCGGCTCGGCCGACAAGATCGAGGCCTTCGAGCGGATGATCCGTCCCCACGGCCTGGTCGAAATGGTCCGCACCGGCGAGATCGCGATAGCGCGAGGCGCCGAGTAGCCGTCCTCGCCCCAGATCGCGTTCACGCGGGGGTCGAGAAGGCCCTTGACCGGGGACGACGGACTCAGGTCAGCATCACGGTGGAAGTCGATGTCGGCGATCCCTGCGCTGCGGTCTTCGCCTCGCGGCTGGCCTCCGACCGCTGGTTCTGCTGGGAGCAGCCCGATCGCGACTTCGCCCTGGCCGGGCTCGGCGTCGCCCACGAGTCCGCCTCGCGCGGCCGGCAGCGCTTCGCCGATGTCGCCCGCGAGTGCATGCGAACCGGGGGGGACGCGGTGCGGGACGAGCCGCGCGGGCTGCCCGCCGGCGCCGGCCCGGTTTGGCTGGGAGGCTTCGCCTTCGACCCCGAAGGCGGCTCGTCCTCGACCTGGTCCTCGCTCTCGCCGAGCTCGCTGGTGCTGCCGGAGCTATCGCTGTGCCGCAGCGGCGAGCGGACCTTCCTCACCGTCAACGCCGTCGTCAACCCGGGCGAGGACGCCGATCGCCGCAGTGCCGCGATCGATTCCCGCCTGGCCGGGCTGCGGGGTGAGGCACCGCTGCCGATGCTCGACCCGCACCCGACCGCCCACGCCGCGATCCGCAGCGCCCGCCCACCGGCCGAGTTCGAAGCCGCTGTCGCCGCGGCGACAGGCCGGATCGACGCGGGGGGGATGAGCAAGGTCGTCCTCGCCCGCGAGGTGATCGTCAGCGCCGGCGCCGCCCACGACCCGGCGGCGCTGTTCGGGGCGATGCGGGTCCAGTTCCCGGCCTGCTTCTGCTTCTGCGTCGGCACCCCCGAGGCCGCCTTCATCGGCGCCAGCCCGGAGCTGCTGGTCCGGCGCTCGGGCGCCAGCGTCTCCACGGTCGCCCTCGCCGGCTCGACCCGCCGCAGCTCCGACCCCGCCGTCGACGACCACCTCGGCGAGCAGCTGCTGCGCAGCGACAAGGACCGCCGCGAGCAGCGGATCGTCGCCGAGCGGATCGTCCGCGCCCTGCGTCCCCACGCCGTCTGGGTCGAGGCCGCGCCCGCGCCGGAGATCGTCAAGGTCGCCAACATCCAGCACCTGGCGACGCCGGTCATCGCCCAGTTGGCCGACCCCCGCTCGGCGATCGAGCTGGCCGGGATGCTGCACCCGACGCCGGCAGTGGGCGGCGAGCCCTGGCCCGACGCCGCCGCGGCGATAGAGGATCTCGAGGGCATGGACCGCGGCTGGTACGCGGGCCCGGTCGGCTGGATGGACGCGACCGAGGACGGCGAGTTCTGCGTCGCCCTGCGCAGCGCCCTCCTACGCGACCGCGAGGCCCATCTCTTCGCCGGCGTCGGCGTTGTCGCCGGCTCCGACCCGGCGGCCGAGCTGGCCGAGACCGAGGTCAAGCTGGGCGCACTGCTGCCGCTCGTCGCCGAGTAGCGGACGGAGAGGGATCGGGGGGACCCTCGCCGCCACGAACAGCGGGAGGCTCCGCCGAGGGTCCCCCCGATCCCTCATCAGCGCCGCTCCGCGAGAGCGGCTTCTACGCGTTGGGTTAACTGCCGGTGGACCGCGACGTTGGTTTGGCGATCGGTTTTGACCTCGATCAGGCCGAGCGGTGGTGAGCGCCTCGGGGTAGCGTCGAGGAACCCAAGCTGCCGGCAGAGGAATCGCGGCATCGGCGACACCTGCCCGCTCGCCTGTCACCCCGCCCAGTTCTCGCCGAGTTCGCAGTTAGGTCCGCATAGCGGACATAAATGCAAACTCGCGGTCAGCCGAGCGAAGCAAGGGACGCGGCGACGCGCTTGGTCAGGCGCCGATGCACCGAGACGTTTGCTTGCCGGTCGGTCCGAACCTCGATCAGGCCGGTGCCGGCCGCCAGCGCCTCGGGCAGCTCGGCGAGCGAATCGAGCCTGCGGTGGGGGAGGTCGAACAGCGCTGCCGCCTTCTCGACGCTGACGCCGCGCGGGGTGCCGAACAGGGCCTCGAACTCCTCGCCGGCCAGCGCCTGCTCCTGGGGCAGAAAGTGGAAGATGCCGCCGCCGTCGTTGTCGACGACGACGATCCGGACCGGGGTGGAGACGTCGCGCAGGGCGGCCAGGCCGCCGATGTCGTGGAGCAGGCCGAGGTCGCCGGTGAGGATCGTCGTCGGTCGCCCGCTTGCGTGGGCGGCGCCGATGCCGGAGGAGACGAGGCCGTCGATCCCGTTGGCGCCGCGGTTGCAGAGGAAGAGGACGTCGGCCTCACCGGCGGCGAGGAACGACTCCTGGTCGCGGATCGGCATGCTCGAAGCGGTGTAGACGAGGTCGCCGTCGCGGTGAGCCCCGCCCAGGGCCCGGGCCAGGGCCGGCTCGGAGATCTCGCCCGCCCCGCTCAGCTCGGCCTCGATCGCCTCGCTGGCCGCCCGCTCGGCGTCGATCCACGCCTGCGGCGCGCCTCGATCCTCCTTCTCCAGCCGCGTCGCCCAGCCCGAGGCGAGCTCGGTCGGGTCGGCGCGCAGCATGGCAGCCGCCCGCCGGCTCGGGTCGTTCCAGCCGCCGTAGGGGTCGACGACGATCTGGTCGGCGCCGCCCGCCGCCAGCCAGACACGCAGCGGCTTGCTGGTCGGCATCTCGCCGAAGCGCAGAACCAGGTCGGGGACGACCGAACGGGCAAAGTGCTCGTCGCGCAACAGCTGATCGTAGCTGCCGATGATGTGGGAGCGGTCGTGGGGGCCGCAGCGCAGCTGCGAGGTCGGCTCGGCCAGGATCGGGAAGCCCGACGCCCGCGCCAGGTGGGCGAGCGGCTCGCGCAGCTCGGGATCGAGCTGGCGCCCGGCGACGATCACCCCCGCGATCGCATCGCCGATGTGGTCGGCGACCTCGTCGAGCAGGAAGGCCGAGGGCTCGAGGTCGATCCGGGTCACCGCGGTCAGCGGGCGCCCGGCTCGACCCTGCAGCGCCAGCGGGTCCGTCGCCATCACCGCTCCCTCGACCGGAACCGGTGCCAGCGGCTCGCGCCAGGGCAGGTTGAGGTGGACGGGGCCGGGTCGCGTCTCGCCGCGCGCCCTCGCCAGCGCCCGACAGGCGACCGAGCGATAGTGGAGGAGCCCGTCGTCGTCAGCCTCGTGGGTGCCGACTTCGCAGAACCAGCGCACCGACGAGCCGAAGAGCTTGAGCTGGTCAATTGTCTGCCCGGCGCCGATCCCGCGCAACTCTGCCGGACGGTCGGCGCTCAGCACCAGCAGCGCCGTGGCCGATTCGTCGGCCTCGCAGACCGCCGGGTGGTAGTTGGCGGCCGCAGTCCCCGAGGTGCAGAGGAGCGCCACCGGCTCTCCACTCGCCTGGCCCGCGCCAAGGGCGAAGAAGCCGGCCGAGCGCTCGTCGAGGATCACCGTCACCTCGATCCCCTCCTGGCGCCAGAGCGCGACCGCCAGTGGGGTGGAGCGGGAACCGGGGGAGACGACCGCGTGGCGCAGCCCGCCGCGTGCCAGCTCCTCGGCAAAAGCCGAGGCGAGCGCGGTGTTGGTGTTGGTCGGATCCATGGGTAGCTCTGGCGCTTTATTCGGCCATACACCGAATAAAGCGCCAATCCAGGCTAAAGCCGGTGCGCCTGGAGCGCGTCCTCGTCGATCTCGACCCCGAGGCCGGGGCCGGGGGGCATGTGGATGACGCCGTCGCGGATCTCACACTCGACGGCGGCGATCGTCGCTGCGAAGAGGCGCTGGGTGGCAAGCCCATGGGCGAATCGGGGCGCAGAGGGGTCGTCGAGCTCGCTGGCCAGCTCGACCGCCGCGGCGATCCCGACCGGGCCGTCGAGGGCGCTGGAGAGGTAGATCGGCAGCAGCATCGAGATCGCGCTCGCCTCGCCGGCGCCACCGACCTTGGAGAGCTTGACCCCGGTCGCCGCGCAGGCGCCGAGCTCGACCGCCCGTTCGGCGTCCTGCCGGTTCTCGATGCTCTCGTCGGCGGCCAGCGGGATCGAGGTCAGCGCCGCCAGCTCGGCCATCTGCTCGAGGCCGGCGACCGGCTGCTCGGCCAGCTCGACGTCGAAGGGCTCGATCGCGCTGAGGATCTGCGCGGCATCCGCGACCTCCCAGGCCTGATTGGCGTCGACCCGGATCTTCGCCTCGGCGCCGAGCGCCTCGCGCACCGCCTGCACCTGCGCCGCGTCCTCGCCGGTCCCGAGCTTGAGCTTGAAGGTTCCGAAGCCGTCGGCCGCCCAGCGCTCCGCCTCGGCGGCGACCTCGTGCGGTGCCCCCGCGACCAGCGTCGCGTTGCACCGCGCCGAGCGCGAGGGCCGCACGTAGTTGACGCCGGCCACCCAGGGCTCGGCCGGGTTGCTCCAGCTGCTGCCGCGGGTGCGGCTGTGGAGGTCGTCGAGCGCCATCAGGACCGCGCACCGCGCCGGCGGCGCCAGGCTCCTGACCCCGGCCGCCAGCGCGCTGGCGCTGCCTTCGGCCGCAGCCGCCAGGGCCTGCAGCTGGGCGACCACCTCGGCCAGGTCGGCGCCGCCGCGCAGCGCCAGCGGCACCGCTTCGCCGAGCCCGGTCAGCCCCTCGTCGCTGCGCAGCCGCAGCAGGACCATCTCGCGCCGGCTCAGCGCCCCGCACGCGGTCACGTAGGGCTGTCGGAACGGCAGCGCGTAGGGGATCACCTCGACGGTCGCGAGTCGCATCCCGACACCCTTTCATCCCGCCGTTCCCGCCAGGCGCGACCCGCTCAGCTGGAGATCAGCAGTCCGGCGGTGACCAGCAGGCTGAAGGCGCCGAGCAGGGCGCCGGTCCCGGCCAGCGCCCCGTTCAGCGCCGGGCCATCGGTGTGGTTCGCCATCGCCCGCATCGGTTTGATCGCCATCGGCGCCGCCAGCAGCCCGATCAGGGGCAGCGCGCTGCCATTCTCGCCGCCGAGCAGCGAGACCGGCAGGACGAGGAAGGCGCCGATCACCAGCAGCCGGTAGAGGTTGACGGCATTGGCCCGCCCTATCCGCACCGCCGAGGTCATCTTGCCCGCGCGCCGGTCGGTCTCGAGGTCGCGGACGTTGTTGACGACGAGGATCGCGGTGGCGAGGAAGCCGACCGAGATCGAGAGGCCCAGCGGCAGCGGGTCGAGATGCTCGAGCTGCGCGTAATAGGAGCCGTTGACGGCGACCAGGCCGAAGAAGAGGAAGACGAAGACCTCGCCGAGGCCGGCGTAGCCGTAGGGCCGCGGGCCTCCCGTGTAGAGGACGCCGGCGGCGATCGAGAAGACGCCGATGACGAGGATTACGACCCCCGCCACCGTCGCCAGGTAGATGCCGCAGGCGACCGCCACCGCAAAGGCGATCCAGGTCGCCGTCATCACCCGCTGCGGCGTCACCAGCCCGGCCGAGGTGACCCGGACCGGGCCGAGCCGGTCGGTGGTGTCGGCGCCGCGCTTGGCGTCGGAGTAGTCGTTGGCGAGGTTGGTCCCGATCTGGATGAAGATCGAGCCGACCAGGGCGGCGACGAACGCGCCCCAGCGCGGCAGGTGCCCGAGCCACTGTGCCGCCGCCGCGGTGCCGACCAGGACCGGCGCGATCGCCGCCGGCAGCGTCCGCGGACGCGCCGCCATCAGCCAGATCCTCATGGCCGGCGGGGGAACTTCGAGAAGTCGGGCCGGCGGCGCTCCTTGAAGGCCTCACGCCCCTCGCGCGCCTCCTCGTTGCCGTAGAAGAGGAGGTTGGCGTCGTGGGCCAGCTGCTGGATCCCGGCGTAGCCGTCCTCGTGGGCGTTGAAGCTGGCCTTGACCAGCCGCAGGGCGAACGGCGATAGCGCCAGCATGTCGCGGCACCAGGCGACCGTCTCGGCCTCGAGCCGGTCGAGCGGGACGACGGTGTTGACCAGGCCCATCTCCAGTGCCTCCTCGGCGTCGTACTGGCGGCAGAGCAGCCAGAACTCCTTCGCCTTCTTGGTCCCGACCAGGTCGCGCAGCAGTGAGGCGCCGAAGCCGCCGTCCCAGGACCCGACCCGCGGCCCGGTCTGGCCGAAGACGGCGTTGTCGGCGGCGATCGTCAGGTCGCAGCAGACATGGAGGATGTGGCCGCCGCCGATCGCGTAGCCGGCCACCATCGCCACCACCGGCTTGGGCAGGCGCCGCATCTGCACCTGCAGGTCGGTGACGTGGAAGCGCCCGATCGAGGCGCCCTCGGCGACGTAGCCGGTGTCGCCACGGACCGTCTGGTCGCCGCCGGAGCAGAAGGCCCGCTCGCCGACGCCGGTGAGGACGATCACGCCGACCTCGGGGTCCTCCCGGGCGTCCTCGAGCGCGGCGGAGACGTCGATCAGCGTCTGCGGCCGGAAGGCGTTGAGGACGTCCGGTCGGTTGATCGCGATCTTGGCGATCCCGTCGGCCTTCTCGTAGAGGATGTCGCCGAACTCGCCGGCGCTCTGCCACTCGATCGGCGCGTAGAGGCTCTCTTCGGGCGGGGCTTCCTTGTGACGTCGCGGCAAGTGTTCCTCCGGTGGGGGTCTCGCGCCCCGCTGACGCGGAGCGCTAAGAATGCGTGGCAACGATAGCCAGCAACCCCTGGCAGACGCCCAGCGATGAAACTCGACAACTGGCTCGCCCAGAGATCCCAAAGCTGCCCCGACCGCATCGCCCTCGCAGCGGACGGCGTCGATGTCACCTACGCCGAGCTCGAGGCCGAGGCGACGTGGATCGCCCGCCGGCTCGCCGCCCACGGCGTCCGCCGCGGCTCGACCGCGGCGCTGACGATGCATCCGCGCCGCGAGCAGGTCGTCCTCTTCCACGCGCTGATGAAGGTCGGGGCGACGTTGCTGCCGCTGAGCCCCCGGCTGACAGCCGCCGAGCGCAACGCGATCGTCGCCGTGGAGGAGCCGACCGTCGACCTCGACGACGCCGGCGAGCTGACCCAGACCGAGGCCGACCTGCCGCTGCTCGGCGAGAACGACATGGACGACGTCTGCTGCCGGGTCCTGACCAGCGGCAGCAGCGGCGCGCCGAAGCCGATCGGCCTCACCTACGGCAACTTCCTCTGGAGCGCCGTCGGCTCCGGCTTCAACATCGGTGTCGACCCCCAGGACCGCTGGCTCTGCTGCGTGCCGCTCAGCCACATCGCCGGCCTCAGCATCGTCATGCGCTCGGTCATCTACGGGACCACCGCCGTGCTCCAGGACGGCTTCGAGGTCGACCGCGTCGCGAGCGCGATCGCCGAGGAGGACATCACCGTCGTCTCGCTGGTGACGACGATGCTGACCCGCCTCCTGGCCGCCGGCGTCGACCTCTCGGCGCCGCGGGCGATCCTGGTCGGCGGCGGCCCGGTCCCGGAGGAGCCGCTTGAGGAGGCGATCGCCAAGGGCGCGACCGTGGTCCAGACCTACGGCCTTACCGAGACCTGCTCGCAGGTCACGACCCTTGCCCCCGAGGATGCCGCCCGCAAGCTCGGCTCCGCCGGTCGGCCGCTGCTGACCACCCACCTGCGCATCCGCCAGGGCGAGATCCTCGTCCAGAGCCCGACCGTCGCGCCGGGGCACGCCGACCCCGACGGCTGGCTGCACACCGGCGACCTCGGCCACATCGACGAGGAAGGCTTCCTCTACGTCAAGGACCGGATCGACGACCTGATCGTCAGCGGTGGCGAGAACGTCGTCCCGGCCGAGGTCGAGGAGGTGCTGCTGCGCCACCCCGAGGTCGCCGACGCCGCCGTGATCGGCCGCGAGGACCCCGAGTGGCAGCAGGCGGTAACCGCCGTCGTCGTGCTCGAGGCCGGCTCGGAGATCACTCCCGATGATCTGCGCCGACACTGCAGCGAGTCGCTGGCGGGCTTCAAGGTCCCCAAGCGCGTCGAGCTCGCGGCGGCGCTGCCGCGCACCCCCTCGGGCAAGCTGATGAGAAGGGCGCTCAGGTAGCCTGCCGCCATGAAAACCGACGACATCTACTACGACAAAGACGCCGACCTGGGGAAGCTGAGCGGCAAGACCGTCGCCATCCTCGGCTACGGCTCCCAGGGGCACGCGCACGCCCTCAACCTCAAGGACTCGGGCGTCGACGTGGTCGTCGGCCTGCGCTCCGACTCCTCCAGCCGCGCCAAGGCCGAGGAGGCGGGGCTCGAGGTCCTCGAGATCGCCGAAGCCGCCAGCCGCGGCGAGATCGTGATGATCCTCCTGCCCGACGAGAAACAGGGCGAGATCTGGATCTCCGAGATCGCCGACGGGATCGCCCCCGGCAACCTCCTGCTCTTCGCCCACGGCTTCGCGATCCACTTCGGCGAGGTCGCGCCGCCGCCCGGCATCGACATCGGCATGGTCGCGCCGAAGGGCCCGGGCCACCTGGTCCGTCGCCAGTACGAGGAAGGCAGCGGCGTCCCCTGTCTGATGGCCGTCCACCAGGACGCCAGCGGTGAGGCCCACGACCTCGTCCTCGCCTACGCCTCCGGGATCGGCGGCGGTCGCGCGGCGATCATCGAGACCAGCTTCAAAGACGAGTGCGAGACCGACCTCTTCGGCGAGCAGGCCGTCCTCTGCGGCGGCGCCTCGGAGCTGGTCCAGGCCGGCTACGAAACCCTGGTCGAGGCCGGCTACGACCCGCGCCTGGCCTACTTCGAGTGCCTGCACGAGCTCAAGCTGATCGCCGACCTGATGTACGAGAAGGGCATTCAGGGAATGCGCTACTCGATCTCCAACACCGCCGAGTACGGCGACATGACCCGCGGCAGACGGGTCATCGGCGACGAGTCACGGGCGGCGATGAAGCAGATCCTCAGCGAGATCCAGTCGGGTGAGTTCGCCCGCGAGTGGATCGGCGAGAACAAGGCCGGCGGCGAGAATTTCGACCGCATGCGCAAAGAGGCCGAGGGCAAGGAAATCGAGGAGATCGGCGGCGAGCTGCGCTCGATGATGCCCTGGATCGACCAGGGGTTCAGGGACACGAAGTAGGGGGCAATTTCGGCAGTAGGGATGGATACCCTCTCCCGGAGACCGTTGTGCAGCTGGGGCGAGGCCCGGGAGCTCAAGCGCGGTTCCTTGAGCCTCCGGGAGAGGGGTATCCATCCCTGCCTACAGCTGGCGGTGCCGCACCTTTAGCCGTCTCGGAGGATCAGTCACGCCGAGGTGGCACATGTGCCACTGGCCGCGAACCGTCGTTCGAAGCGTCCCTCTAGCGGTGCGTCTCGCCCTGGCCGAGTTTCCCGTCGCGCCCCACGTAGCCGTCCTTGCCGCCGACGATCACGTAGACGGCCTCCTCTGAGTCGCTGAGGTTGCGGACCTTGCGCTCGGTCGGGGCGTCGACCCGGGCGAGGCCGCCGGGGCCGAGCTGCTGGGTCGAGCCGTCGCCGAACTCGATCTCGACCCGGCCGCTGTGGACGAAGTAGAGCTCCTCCTGCTCGTCGTGGAAGTGGCCGCCGGTCGCGTAGGCCGGCGGCAGGACGATCGCGTTGACGCCGAAGGCGGTGACGCCCAGCTCCTTGCGGATCTTGCGGAAGCCCGGGCCCTGGCCGAGGTCGTCGAGGTTGGCGACCGCGTAGCCCTCGCCTTTGGCGACCTTCTGGTTCTCCTCGCTCATCTCAGCCCCTCACACCGTCGGCGCCGCGGGCGGGATCGGGGGCGTGGAGGGTGGCGGGCTGACCAGCGAGTCGGCCGCGCCCCTCGCCGCCTCGACCCCGACCGGGGGGTAGTCGTCGGTGATGAAGACCAGGTAGCCGTAGAGGCGGGCGTAGAAGCCGTTGAGGAAGGTGAGGGCATTGTCGACGCCCTCCGGCTGGTAGCCGCGGAAGACGATCGTCAGCCAGGAGATCACCGCCACCCAGAGGTGCATGTAGTTGACCGCGTAGGAGAGGACCAGCATCGGCAGCGCCAGGATCACGCGGAAGAACGCCTTCAGCCGGCTCTGGCGCTCGGCGATCGGCGGGAAGTTGACCCGGATCGGGTAGCTGGTGTCCTCGCCGAGGCCGAACGGGGGCCAGGCGTCGGTCTGCAGGTAGACCCAGGCGGAGACGCGGATGCTGAAGCGGACGACCCCGGAGTTGAACTCGTAGAGCCACTGCGGGTAGCGCCCGATGATCACGATCGCCACCCAGGCGAAGAGATGGGTGAAGAGGAAGAGGATGCCCCAGAAGGCGCCGACGATCAGCCACGGAATCGCCAGCAGGATCCGGAAGAAGGTGGTCCCGCGGTTCGGCGTCGGGTTGAAATCGGCTTCGTAGCTGATCGGATACATGCTTCTCCCTCGTCTTGGAAGGTCCCCAGGCAACCGCGGCGCCAGCCTACCCTCGGCCTCGGCGCCAAGTCCACCGGCGGCGGTCAATAACCTGTCCAGCCGATGACCACCCCAGCGACAGATACCGCCCAGATCCCCGCCGACCTCAAGCCCGCCGACGGCCGTTTCGGCTGCGGACCCTCGAAGGTCCGCCCACAGGCGCTGGAGGCGCTCGCCGCCAGCGCCGCGCTGATGGGCACCTCGCACCGCCAGGCGCCGGTCCGCGACCTCGTGCGCAGCGTCCGCGAGGGCCTCGGCCAGCTCTTCTCGCTGCCGGACGGCTACGAGGTGATCCTCGGCAACGGCGGCACCACCGCCTTCTGGGAGTCGGCCACGGCCTGGCTGATCCGCGAGCGCGCCCTGCACCTGACCTACGGCGAGTTCTCGCAGAAGTTCGCCGCCTCGACCGCGGCGGCGCCCTTCCTCGCCGATCCGATCGTCGTCAAGGCCGAGCCGGGCAACGCGCCCGAGCCGAGCGCCGACCCCGCCGCCGACGCGATCGGCTGGGCCCACAACGAGACCTCGACCGGGGTGATGGTCCCGGTCCAGCGTCCGGCCGGATCCGGCGACGCCCTCGTTCTGATCGACGCCACCTCGGGCGCCGGCAGCCTGCCGGTCGACGTCTCCCAGGCCGACGCCTACTACTTCGCTCCACAGAAGGGCTTCGGCAGCGAGGGTGGCCTCTGGCTGGCGCTGATGAGCCCGGCGGCGATCGCCCGGATCGAGGAGCTCGACGGCGCCGTCGACCGCTGGCAGCCGGCCTTCCTCTCGCTGCAGACGGCGCTGGAGAACTCGCGCAAGGAGCAGACCTACAACACGCCGGCGCTTGCCACCCTGATCCTGCTCGCCGATCAGCTCGAGTGGATGCTCGCCAACGGCGGCCTCGACTGGTGCGTCAGCAGGACCACCGACTCCTCGAGTCGCCTCTACGGCTGGGCCGAGAGCAGCGAGTTCGCGACGCCGTTCGTCGCCGACCCCGCCAAGCGCTCGCTGGTCGTCGGCACGATCGACTTCGACGACTCGATCGACGCCGCGGCGCTGGCCAAGGCGCTGCGCGCCAACGGCATCGTCGACACCGAGCCCTATCGCAAGCTCGGCCGCAACCAGCTGCGGGTCGGGATGTTCCCGGCGGTCGAGCCGGACGACGTCGAGGCGCTGACCGGGTGCATCGACTGGGTGATCGAGAACGTCGACGGGGTCGCCTGATGAAGGTCCTGGTCAAGGAGAAGATCGCTGACACCGGCGTCGACCTGCTGAAGGCCAACTTCGACGTCGACCTCGGCCTCGAGATGTCCGACGATGAGTTGCGCGAGAAGATCGGCACCTATGACGCGATCCTGATCCGCTCGGCGACGAAGATGACGCCGGAGCTGATCGAGCTGGCGACCAACCTGAAGGTGATCGGCCGCGCCGGCACCGGCGTCGACAACGTCGACATCCCGGCCGCCACCCGCCGCGGCATCATCGTCGCCAACGCACCCGAGTCGAACTCGGTCGCCGCCGCCGAGCACACCCTGGCGCTGGCGCTCTCGCTGGTCCGCAATGTCCCTCAGGCGCACGGCTCGCTGGTCGCCGGCCGTTGGGACCGGGCTAAGTTCAAGGGCTCCGAGCTCTACGGCAAGACGCTCGGCGTGATCGGCTTCGGCCGCATCGGCCAGCTCGTCGCCAAGCGCGCCCAGAGCTTCGAGATGGACGTCCTCGCCTTCGACAAGTTCGTCTCCGCTGAGCGCTTCCGGGAGCTCGGCGTCGAGGGGGTCGAGAGCGTCGAGGAGCTGCTCGGCCGCGCCGACCTCGTCACCCTGCACGTGCCCAAGACCCCGGACACGATCAACCTGATCGACGCCGAGGCGATCGCCCTGATGAAGGACGGGGCGATGGTCGTCAACTGCGCCCGCGGCGAGCTGATCGACCTCGACGACCTGCTCGCCGGGCTCGAGTCCGGCAAGCTCGGCGGCGCCGCGCTCGACGTCTTCCCGTCAGAGCCGTTCACCGAGCACCCGATCTTCGCCCGCGACGACGTCGTCGTCACCCCGCACCTGGGCGCCTCGACGGCGGAGGCCCAGGACCGCGCCGGCGTCGTCACCGCCGAGCAGGTGACCGCGGCGCTGACCGGTGGCGTCGTCACCAACGCGGTCAACATCGCCGCCGTGCGACCGGAGGCCATGGAAGCCCTGGCTCCGTTCGTACCGCTCTGCGAAAAGCTCGGCCGCCTTGCTCAGGGTCTCGGCGACGCCTCGGTCGAGAGCGTCACCGCAGAATTTCGCGGCCGAATCGCCTCCCACGACACCCGCCTGCTCGGGATCGCCGTGCTGGTCGGGATCCTTTCCGGCCACACCGAGGAGCCGGTCAACCTCGTCAACGCGCCGCAGATGGCCGAGGAGCGGGGGATCGAGCTGATCGAGACCAAGGACGCCAGCACCGAGGACTTCACCGAGCTCGTCACCGTCCGCGTCCACCACGCGAACGGCGAGGTCGAGGTCGCGGGAACCAGCGTCGGTCCCCGCAACGAGCCCTATCTGGTGTCCGCCTGGGGCGAGGGCTTCTACCTGCCCTTCGCCAGCCACATCTCGGTCTTCCGTTACGCCGATCAGCCGGGGATGATCGGCCGGGTGGGCACCCTGTTCGGCGAAGAGGGGGTCAACATCGTCTCCGCCGCGGTCGGCGCCGAGCACGAAGGCGAGAGCGCGGTGATGGCGCTGACCACCGACGCGCCGGTGCGGGCCGAGACGATCGAGAAGATCCTCGCCCTCGAGGGATTTTCCGTCGGCCGCTCCGTCGACCTTTGATCCGAGGTCCTCTGAGGTTTAGGGTGATCAGATGCGGGCGGTCGTACTGACGGGGACGGGAGGTCCTGAGGTGCTCCAGGTTCAGGAGCGGCCAGATCCCGTGGCCGGACCGGGGGAGGTGCGGATTGCGGTGCGCGCCGCCGGGATCAACTTCGCCGACACGATGGCCCGCGTCGGTCTCTACCCCGACGCGCCGAAGACGCCCTGCGTGCTCGGCTACGAGGTGGCCGGAGAGATCGAGTCGGTGGGGGAGGGCGTGAGTGCCATCGCCCCAGGCGACCGGGTGATGGCCGGGACCCGCTTCGGCGGCCAGGCCGAGCTCGCCGTGGTCCCCGCCGGGCAGGTGCTGCCGTTGCCGGATCGCCTCAGCTTCGAGCAGGGAGCCGCCTTCCCGGTCAACTACGGAACCGCCTACGCGGCGCTGATTCTGATGGGCGGCCTGCGCGAGAGCGACCGGCTGCTGATCCACGCCGCCGCCGGGGGTGTCGGCATCGCCGCCACCCAGATCGGCCGCAACGTCGGTGCCGAGATTTTCGGTACCGCCTCGCCGGGCAAGCACGATGCGATCCGCGCCCAGGGCGTGACCCACGCGATCGACTACCGCAGTCAGGACTTCGAGGCCGAGACGATGCGGATCACAGGCGGCGAGGGCGTCGACCTGGTGATCGACGCGATCGGACCCGCCTCCTTCCGCAAGGACTACCGGCTACTGCGCTCCGGTGGCCGGATGGTGATGTTCGGCCTCTCGGAGGCGTCGGTCTCCGGGGCTCGCAGCATCCCCACCGCGGTGAAGAGCCTGCTGGCGATGCCGCTGGCGACGATGCCCTGGTGGAAGAGCCTCTCGCTGATGAATGAGAACAAAGGGATCTTCGGACTCAACATGTTGAGCTGGTGGGATCGCGAGGGCAACCTCGACCGCGTTACCGCACCGCTGCTCGCCGACCTCGAGGCGGCACGGATCGACCCGGTGGTGGCCGAGGCGTTCCCCTTCGACCGGGCCGGCGACGCACACGAATTCATCGCCCAGCGCCGCAACGTCGGCAAGGTCGTGTTGTTGCCGTAGTTGTGCCCTGGACGTTCGGGGCCGAAAAGACCCTGAGATGAAAAAGACGATCCTGATCGCGCTCACCGTGCTGGTGGCAAGCTTCGCTTCGGTCGCCCACGCGGGCGAACGGTCGCTGACGATCGTCCTTGCCGGCGCCGCGGAAGCCGACGGGATCACGATCGGGCTCAGCCCCGACGGCCGCAGCTACACGATCGCCTCGATCGCCGCGCTCGAAGTCGGCGGCGGCGTCTGCACGCATCCGGCGGGCAACCCCGACGAACTGTTCTGCGAAACGGCCCCGATCGCCGGCTTCGAAGTCAACGCCGGAGCCGGCGACGACGTGGTGAGCGTCGGCCACGAAGTCCCGGTGCCGGTGACCCTGCGCGGCGGTGGCGGCGACGACAAGCTCGTCGGCGCCGCCGGCAACGACAAACTGATCGGCGGCCCTGGCAACGACGTCCTGGTCGGCCGCGCCGGCGACGACTGGATCTCCGGAGGGTCCGGCGACGACAAGCTGGTTGGCGGCTCCGGCGACGACACGCTCTACGGCGGCCCCGGTCAGAACAGGATGCTCGGCGGCACCGGGACGAACGAAATCTCGGTCGGCCCGCTCGGCGGCTGAATACTGCGCGGGGCCGCCGCGCGCGCAGCCGTGGCGCGAAGGAGACCGGGGTCAGCCGGCGCTCTGCGGCGGCGGCGAGCGCGTGAAGGCGCGGCCGCCGATGAAGAGGACGGCGATCAGCAGGCCGACCAGGGAGAGTGCGGCGTCGAGCCGGAAGCCGGCGCGGATGCCATCGACGAAGGGCGGAATCGCGGCCGAGAAGATCGTCGTCGTCAATCCCAGCCCGATCGAGCCGCCGGCGATCTGGAACATGTAGACGATGCCGCCGGCAAGGCTGGTCTGGGAGCTGTCGACGGAGGTGACGCCGGCCGTGGTCGCTGGCGACGGCGACGGCGAAGATCGAGATCGGGACGTTGAGGAAGAAGATCCAGCGCCAGCTGGCGAGGTCGGTGAGGACGCCCCCGATCAGCGGCCCGATCGCGTTGCCCAGGCCGGCGGCGCCGAGGATGATCCCGCCGGCCGGGCCGGCCTTCTCTGCGGGCAGGATCGCGAAGGTCATGCCGAGGATCGCCGGCCACATCAGCGCCCCGCCGATCCCCATCAGCGTCCGCGTCGCGATCAGCCAGGTCTCCGTCTGCGCCGCCCCGCCCAGGGCCGACATCGAGGCGAAGATCGCGGTGCCGAAAAAGAAGGCATTGCGGCGGCCGAACATGTCCGCCCCCGGCCGCCGGTGACGATCATGACCCCGAAGGTCAGCGCGTAGGCGTTGACGACCCACTGGATCGTGTTGATGTTCGTGTCGAAGTCCTTCTCCATCGTCGGCAGTGCGACGTTGATCGCGGAGAAGTCGTTGGCGATCACGACGACCGCCATTCCCATCGCGGCGAGAGCCAGCCAGTTGGTGCGTTCCGGCTTTGCGATCGGGGCAGCCTACGCTAAGGTTCGGAGCCGAATGACGCTCCGCATCGCCAGCCCCGCACTGCTCCTTCTCCTCCCCCCTCGGGGGGAATAACGCTGGGCGGCGCGATAGCCGCGAGAGACAGAGGCCATTCGATTCGAGTCGAGAAGGAGAGGTCCCATGGGACCCGCAACTGACGTAAACCGTGTCCACATCTTTGACACCACGCTGCGAGACGGCGAGCAGTCGCCTGGCGTCTCGCTGAACACCGCCGAGAAGGTCGAGATCGCCCAGCAGCTCGCCCGCCTCGGCGTCGACGTGATCGAGGCCGGTTTCCCGATCACCTCGCCCGGCGACTTCGAGGCCGTGCAGAAGATCTCGCGGGTGGTCGAAGGCCCGGTGATCTGCGGCCTCGCCCGCACCCATAAGGCCGACATCGACGCCGCCTGGGGGGCGGTCCGCGACTCGCAGCGGCCGCGGATCCACACCTTCATCTCCACCTCAGACATCCACATCGAGCACCAGCTGCAGACCGACCGCGAGGACGTCAAGGGCCAGGCCCGCGCCGCCGTCGCGACCGCCAAGGCGCTCTGCGAGGACGTCGAGTTCTCGCCGATGGACGCGACCCGGTCCGACATCGAGTTCACCGCCGAGGTCTGCGCGATCGCGGTCGAGGAGGGCGCGACCGTCGTCAACATCCCCGACACCGTCGGCTACACGACGCCCGAGGAGTACGCGGACTTCTTCCGCCGCCTCTACGAGCTGGTGCCGGCGCTGCGCGGGGTCGAGATGTCCGTCCACTGCCACGACGACCTGGGGCTGGCCGTGGCCAACTCCTACGCCGGCGTCATTGCCGGCGCCCGGCAGGTCGAGTGCGCGATCAACGGCATCGGCGAGCGCGCCGGCAACTGCTCGCTGGAGGAGATCGCGATGCTGGTCCACGTCCGCAACGACGTGCACGGCTTCAGCACCGGCGTCAATACCCGCGAGATTGCCCGCACCAGCCGTATGGTCTCGCGCCTGACCGGCTACGCGATCCAGCCCAACAAGGCGATCGTCGGCCGCAACGCGTTCGCTCACGAGTCCGGGATCCACCAGGACGGGGTGCTGAAGGAGCGCAGCACCTACGAGATCATGGACGCGACCGAAGTCGGCCTCGATTCGAACTCGATCGTGCTCGGCAAGCACTCCGGCCGCCACGCCTTGCACGACGCCCTGGAGCAGCTGGGGTTCAACGTCGAGGGCAACGCCCTGAACTCGGCCTTCAAGGCCTTCAAGGAGGTCGCCGACCGCAAGAAGCAGGTGACCGCCCTCGACCTCGAGGCGATCGTCTCCGACGATATGCGCGAGCGCGCCGACGCCCACGAGCTGGCCTCCTTCGAGGTCACCGCTGCCTCCGGCCGCGGGCCCCTGGCCAAGATCGGCGTCACCCTGCCCTCCGGCGAGACCGTGGTCGGCGAGTCGAGCGGCGACGGCCCGATCGACGCCGTCTTCCGCGCGATCCAGCAGGCGACCGGGACCGAAAGCGAGCTCCAGAAGTACACCGTGGACGCTGTGACCGGGGGAGAGGACGCCCTCGGCGAGGTGACCGTGATGCTCCGCACCGACGGCCGCCTGGCCACCGGCCTCGGCGTCGCCACCGACATCATCGAGGCCTCGGCCCGTGCCTACCTGCGAGCCCTCTCCAACTCCCTCGAAGGCGCCGCCACCCGCGAGGCCGAGACGGCCACCGCCGACGCCGCCATCGAACGCACCCCCGGCCCATAGTCCGACCGGGGGGAGATCCTCCGCGAGTTCGCGCTTATGTCCGATATGCGGACGCAAGTGCGAACTCGCGGAGTGGATGCGCGAATTGCCGCGATTGCGGGGACTCAGCACGGGGTGGTGGGGCGTTGGCAACTCGGGGGGCTCGGACTTGGGCCCGGTGCGATCGGCCGGCGCCTCCGTGCCGGGAGATTGCACCGCCTGCATTGGGGTGTCTACGCCGTAGGCCATGAGGCGCTCACCAAGGAGGCCGGATGGATGGCCGCCGTGCTTGCGTGCGGGCCTGATGCGGTGCTCAGCCACCGTTCCGCGGCTGCGCTCTGGGAGATACGGCCCATGACTCGAGGCCCAATCGACGTCACCCTGCCCAGCAGAAGTCGCTCTTCAGTCCTGATCCGACGGCATTTGGCGACCCTGCCCGCGGATGAGATCACGGTCGAACTCGGAATCCCGGTCACCACCGTCCCTCGCACGGTTTTCGACCTCGCGGCAACCGGGCCGCCGGAGCAGGTCGAGAGCGCTCTGCGGCAATCCGAATACCTGCGACTGCACGATCGCCTCTCGCTCCACGACCTCCTCGAGCGCTATCCGGGTCGCCGCGGCGCCCGCGCGATCCGGACGGCACTGGCTCGCCGGTCCGAACGCCCTGGGCGCACCCGCAGCCCCCTCGAGGAACGCTTCCTGCCCTTCCTCGATGGTCACCGTCTGCCGCGCCCACAGTTGAACGCCTGGATCCAGCTCCCCGAGGGCATGGTCCAGGTCGATTGCCTCTGGCCGGAGACGATGAACGTCGTCGAGCTCGACGGCTGGGAGGGACACGGCACCCGCGCCGCCTTCGACGGCGACCGTTCCCGCGACCGAGCCCTCCGAGTCGCCGGCTACGACGTCACCCGCATCACCTGGTCCCAGCTAGACGACGAACCCTCGGTCCTCGCCAAAGACCTCCGCTCCCTCCTCTCGCGCCCGTCGAGCAATCCCCGGAACCACACCTGATGGCGGTTCCGGGGATTGCTCGACGGGGCAGTTGCCAGCAACGCGTCCCGGCAGGGGAGCGGCGAGTGCATTACAAACGTCCGTGATAACGTACACCCCACCCGATGCCCCCAACCACCCAAACGACCCAGCCCAAGGACGTATCCGCCGGTATTACCGCGCGGGTCGACACCCCCTCCACCGCCGGCCCCCGCATCCGCGCCCTGCGCGACGCGATGGGCTTCTCGCTGCGCGACCTGGCCGAGCGCTCGGGCGTCAGCGCGCCGATGCTCTCGCAGGTCGAGCGCGGCGAGACCAGTCCGACCCTGGCGGTCGCCGCCAAGATCGCCGCCGGCCTGGAGCTGACGCTCTCGCAGCTGTTGCGGCTCGACGAGGGCCAGCACGTCGCCGTCAGCCGCGCCAGCGGTCGCCGCCACAACACCCGCGGCGGCCACAGCTTCGAGGAGCTGACGCCGCCGATGCCCGGCCTGCGCGCCGACGTCTCGCTGCACATGCTGCAGCCCGGCGCCACCACCGGCGGCCGCACCGACCCGCCGATGCACGAGCCCGGCAGCCGCGAGACCGCGGTCGTCCTTGCCGGCACCCTGGCGCTGGTCGTCGACGGCACCCGCTACGAGCTTCCGCAAGGGGACAGCGTCACTTTCGACGCCGACCTGCCGCACCATTTCGAGAACGATGGCGAGGAGCCGACCCGGTTCATCGCCGTAATCGCCGCCGGTTTAAGACGCGGCTAGGAGGAGGACCAGATGCCCAACAACATGTTCGAGAAGATCTGGGGGGCCCACGAGGTCTCCGACGGGTTGATCTACATCGACCTGCACCTGATCCACGAGGTGACCTCGCCGCAGGCCTTCGACGGACTGCGCCTGGCAGGCCGCGGCGTCCGCCGCACCGACAAGACCCTTGCCACCGCCGACCACAACACGCCCACCGACGGCACTATGGCGGCGCGTCTGATCGCCGATGAGCTCTCCCGGATCCAGGTCGAAACCCTGGAGCGCAACTGCGAGGAGTTCGGCATCCCGATCTACTCGCTGGGCTCCGACCGTCAGGGCATCGTCCACGTGATCGGCCCGGAGCTGGGCGTCACCCAGCCCGGCATGACGATCGTCTGCGGCGACAGCCACACCTCGACCCACGGCGCCTTCGGGGCGCTGGCCTTCGGCATCGGCACCTCCGAGGTCGAGCACGTGATGGCAACCCAGTGCCTGGTTCAGAAGCGGCCGAAGACGATGCGGATCACTTACGGCGGCGAGCTCGGCGCCGGGGTCACTCCCAAGGACCTGATCCTGGCGACGATCGGCCGTCTCGGCACCGGCGGCATGACCGGCCACGCGGTCGAGTATGCGGGTCCGGCGATCGAGTCGCTGGAGATGCACGGCCGGATGACGATCTGCAACATGACGATCGAGGGAGGCGGGCGCGCCGGCATGATCGCGCCGGACGAGACCACTTTCGAGTGGGTCCGCGGGCGCCCCGGCGCCCCGCAGGACTTCGACGCCGCCGTCGCCCGCTGGCGCGAGCTGCCGACCGACGAGGGCGCGAGCTTCGATCAGGAGATCGAGGTCGACGCCTCGGCGATCTCTCCGATGGTCACCTGGGGGACCAACCCCGGGATGGTCGTCGAGGTCACCGACACCGTCCCCGACCCGGCGGCGCTGGAGTCCCCGGCCGACCGCGAAACCGCCGAACGCGCCCTCACCTACATGGACCTGAAGCCCGGCACCCCGATGACCGAGGTGGCGCCGGACCGGGTCTTCATCGGCTCCTGCACCAACTCGCGGATAGAGGATCTGCGCGAGGCCGCCGAGGTCGTCGACGGCCGCCAGGTCGCGAGCTCGATCCGGGCGATGGTCGTACCTGGCTCCCAACAGGTCAAAGCCGCTGCCGAAGCGGAGGGGCTGCACGATGTCTTCCGCGGCGCCGGCTTCGAATGGCGCGAGGCGGGCTGCTCGATGTGCCTGGGGATGAACCCGGACACGCTGGCCGAGGGCGAGCGCTGCGCATCGACCTCGAACCGCAACTTCGAGGGCCGGCAGGGCAAGGGTGGGCGCACCCACCTGGTCAGCCCGAAGATGGCCGCCGCGGCCGCCATCGAGGGACGTTTCGTCGACATCAGAGACTGGAGCTGATCATGAGGCCAATTGACGTAGTCGAGGGCAAGGTCTCGGTCCTGGATCGGGCCGACGTGGACACCGACCAGATCATCCCCAAGCAGTTCCTCAAGCGGGTCGAGCGGACCGGCTTTGGCGAGTTCCTCTTCTACGACTGGATCCGCGACGGCGAGATCGAGCTCGAGCCAAACCCGATCCTGGTCGCCGGGCGCAACTTCGGCTGCGGCTCCTCCCGCGAGCACGCCCCCTGGGCATTGGAGGACTTCGGCTTCCAGGCGATCATCGCCCCGTCCTTCGCCGACATCTTCTACGCCAACTGCACCAAGATCGGCCTGCTGCCGGCGATCCTCGACGAGGAGCACTGCCGCGCGGTAGCCGAGGCGGGCGAGGCGCGGATCGACGTCGACGACGAGACCGTGACCTGTGCCGCCGGCGTCTTCGAGTTCGCGGTCGAATCCGACGTCAAATACCGGCTGCTGAACGGCCTCGACGACATCGGGATCACGCTCGAGAACGGAGCCGCGATCGACACCTTCGAGCAGGGCGGCGGCGCCGACCGCGGCCCGGTTACGACGGCGATCTGATGGCCGGCGGCTGCACGAGCGTTTCCTCGCCGACGTCCTCGAGGCGGTGGGGGATCGGTTCAGCCTGCGCCACGTCCGCCTCCGCCTCAACATCGACGCCATCGCTGCCGCCTAGGTCGTAGAGTCTCGTCGCGTGAGCACGCCCCGCATAGTCGTGCTCGCCGGTGACGGCGTCGGCCCAGAAATCGTCGGCGCCGCGATCGAGTTGCTCGAGTCGCTGGGCGAGTTCGAGTTCGACCGCCGCCTGATGGGCGGCTGCTCGATCGACGAGCACGGCATCGCCCTCACCGACGATGTCCTCGACGCCTGCGAGGCGGCCGACGCAGTCCTGCTCGGCGCCGTCGGCGGCCCCAAATGGGACACCACCGACCCAGATGCGCCGCGCCCCGAGCAGGGCCTGCTTGGCCTGCGCAAGGGGATGGGACTGTTCGCCAACCTGCGCCCGGTGCGCCCGAGCCCGGCCCTGGTCGGCGCCAGCCCGCTGCGCGAGGAGCGGATCGCCGGCACCGATCTACTGGTCGTCCGCGAGCTGACCGGCGGCATCTACTTCGGCGACTCCGGCCGCGACGGGGATTCCGCCCACGACACGTGCGAGTACACGGCCGAGGAAATCGACCGCATCACCCGCATCGCCTTCGAGGCCGCCCGCCGCCGGGCCGAGATCTCGGGCCGCGAGCCCAAGGTCACCTCGGTCGACAAGGCCAACGTGCTCGAGACCTCCCGCCTCTGGCGCGAGGTGGTCGGCCGCGTCGCCCCCGACTACCCGGACGTGAAGCTCGACCACCTGCTGGTCGACAACGCGGCGATGCAGCTGGTCTCGCGCCCGGCCGATTTCGACGTGATCGTCACCGAGAACCTGTTCGGCGACATCCTCAGCGACGAGGCGGCGATGCTGACCGGCTCGCTGGGGATGCTGCCCTCCGCCAGCCTCGGCGCCGACGGTGCCCCCGGCCTGTTCGAGCCGGTCCACGGCTCGGCCCCCGACATCGCCGGCAAGGGCGTCGCCAACCCGCTCGCAACCTTCCTCTCGGTGGCGATGATGCTGCGCCACGGCTTCGGCCGGGCCGAGGAGGCGGTGCGGATCGAGATCGCGGTCGACGCCGTGCTCGAACGCGGCCTGCGCACCCCCGACCTCGCCTCCGGGACCGTCGCGCCGCCGCCGCTGAGCGACGTGCCCCAGGAGGTCGAGGTCGGGACCGCGGAGATGACCGCCGCGGTGCTGGAGGAGCTCTCCAGCTAGGCGCCGGGCTAAGGGGCCGTCAGCGCCCACTGGCCGAAGGCGGTGTAGTCGCCGCCGGCTTTCGCCTTCGCGATTAGGCCGAAGCCCAGGCGGGTGTTGTTCTCCGCGGCCAGCGGCGCGGTTCCGTCGAGATTGACTTCTTCGGTCAGGTAGACGCAGAGGTTGCCCGCGGTCGCGCTGGGCGCCGAGCCGGTGCCGATGCCCGGGCAGTTCGCCGTGGTCTGGCCTTTTTTCAGAACCGTGGCCGTCGGCGCGGTACCGCTCAGCGGGAACTGATAGCTGACCCCGCCGTGCGAGGTGTCCGCTGCAACGCCCCCGGTGCCGCCGACGTCGAAGACTCCGCGCAGCGTCTGTCCCGGTTTAAGGGTGCCGACCAGTGGCGTCACTTCGGGACTGAGTTTCGCCAGCGTCACCGAGCCGTTGGCGAGGATCGGCGTGGTCACCGCGTTGGCGGCCAGTTTCGAGGTGTTGACGGCGGCGCTGCCCAGCTTGGGATTGGTGATGACGCCGTTCTTGATCGAGCTGGCGATGACCGCCCCGCCGCCGATCTTGGCACTGGTGATCGCGCCGTTGCCGATGTTGCCCGGAAGCACGGCGTTGGGGCCGATCTTGTCGGCGGTGACGGCCTTGGGCGCCAGCTTGCCGCTGGTCACGGCCCGCTTGCGGATCGCCGCAGCGGTCACCGCGCCGCGCTTCAGCTGGTTGGGGCCGACGCTGTGCTTCGGCAGCCCGGCGGCGACCGCGGCGCCCCCCAGCGCGACGAATAGCGCGATCGAGGCGATCACGTTCGAGTAGCTCAGCTTCGGAAGAAGACGTTTTCTCATCGGTTCCTGCTCCTTTGCTTGGTTTCAGGCGTGATTCGAGGCCGCGAAGGTAGACACCTTCGTTTGATCGGGCATACTTCCCCAACATGGAACGGCAGGATTTGATTTGGAAGAACGGTGAGTTCGTTCGCTGGGAGGACGCGCAGGTCCACGTCCTCACGCACGGATTGCACTACGGAACCGGCGTTTTCGAGGGCATCCGCTGCTACGAGACCGAGCGCGGCCCGGCCGTCTTCCGCCACGCGGATCACCTCGCCAGGCTCGAGAAGTCGGCCGAGCTCTACTACTTGGAGCTGCCGTTCTCGGCCGAGGAGATTCGCCTTGCAACCCATGAGCTGCTGAACCGCAACGGCCTCAACTCGGCCTACATCCGGCCGATCGCCTTCCGCGGCTACGGCGAGCTCGGCCTCTACGCCAAAACCAGCATCGACGTCGTCATCGCCGCCTGGCCCTGGGGCGTCTACCTCGGCGAGGAGAGCAAGGGCGTCGGCATCCGCGCCAAGGTCTCGAGCTGGCGGCGGATCAGCCCCGGCGGCTCGATCCCGCACGCCAAGGCCTCGGGCTCCTACCTCAACTCGATCCTCGCCAAGACCGAGTCGCACAACGCCGGCTACGACGAGGCGATCCTGCTCGACGAACGCGGCTTCGTCTGCGAGGGCTCGGGCGAGAACATCTTTCTCGTCCGCGACGGCGAGATCGTCACCCCACCGCACGTCGCCTCGATCCTCGACGGGATCAACCGCAAATCGGTGATCCAGATCGCCCGCGACCTCGGCTACACCGTGGTCGAGCGCGACATCGCCCGCGCCGAGCTCTATCTGGCCGAGGAGGTCTTCCTCACCGGCACCGCCGCCGAGCTGGTCCCAGTCCGCGAGATCGACGACCACGCGATCGGCGAGGGCCGCCCCGGCGAGATCACCACCCACGTCCAGGCCAAGTTCGAAGACGCCCTCTACGGGCGCGCCGAGGAGTACCACGAGTGGCTCGACTTCGTCGAGGCGCCGGCCGCGGTTGACGCGACGGATAAGGTCAGTAACTGATGCAGCGTCTTTACGAGGCAATCGGGCGAATTACCGCAGCCGCCTAGCGGCTGGCGCGGGTAGATCACCCGCGCGCTCGGTCTCTGCGAGAGACCTACCCGATCATCAGACTCGAAAGGCAGCAGATGGAACAGGTGAAGCTCTACGACACGACCTTGCGCGACGGCATGCAGGGCGAGGGGATGTCGCTCTCGGCATCCGAGAAGGCGCGCGTGGTGCTGGCGCTCGACGCGCTCGGCGTGCAGATGATCGAGGCCGGCTTCCCGAGCTCGAACCCGAAGGAGGTCGAGCTCTTCGCGCAGCTGGCCGAGCTCGAGCTACAGCAGGCGACGATCTGCGCCTTCGGCATGACCCGCCGCCGCGGCACCGCCGCCGAGGACGACCCGGCGCTGGCGACCCTGGTCGAGTCGTTCACGCCGGTCGTCACCCTGGTCGGCAAGACCTGGGCGCTGCACCTGGAGAAGGTGACCAAGGTCTCCCGCGAGGAGAACCTGGCGATGATCTCCGAGTCGGTCGCCCTCTGCCGCGAGCAGGGTAAGCGCGTGATCTACGACGCCGAGCACTTCTTCGACGGCTATCGCGACGATCCCGGCTACGCCCTCGCCTGCCTCGCCGCTGCGATTGACGCCGGCGCCGAGAACGTCTCCCTCTGCGACACCAACGGCTCCAGTCTGCCCGATCAGATCGCCGCCGCGACCGCCGACGTCGGCGCCAAATTCGGCGAGCGGGCCGAGCTCGGGATCCACGTCCACGACGACGCCGGCTGCGGCGTCGCCAACTCGCTCGCCGGGGTCCGCGAGGGCGCCCGGCTGGTGCAGGGGACGATCAACGGCTACGGCGAGCGCTGCGGCAACGCCAACCTGACCTCGATCCTGCCGGCGCTGCAGCTGAAGATGGGCTTCGAGGTGGTCAGCGACGAGCAGCTCGCCTCGCTGACCGAGACCGCACACCTGCTCGACGAGCTCTGCAACCTGACCCCGAATCCCGACGCGCCCTACGTCGGCCGCAACGCCTTCGCCCACAAGGGCGGGATGCACGTCGCCGGGATCGAGGCCGACGCCCGCACCTTCGAGCACATCGAGCCGGCGCTGGTCGGCAACAACCGCAACGTGCTGCCCTCCGAGCTGTCCGGAAAAGCGACGATCCGCAGCCAGGCCGAGCAGGCCGGGATCGAGATCGACGACGAGGCGGCGACGCGGGCGATCGCGAAGCTGAAGCAGCGCGAGCACGACGGCTACCACTACGAGGCGGCGCCGGCCTCCTTCGAGCTGCTGCTGCGCTACGAGGCGGGCCTCTACAAGCCGCTGTTCCGGCTCGAGAGCTACAAGGTCGTGACCGAGCGCCGCGCCGGCGGCGAGGTCGAAACCGAGGCGACGATCAAGGTCGAGGTCGACGGCAAGCACTACCTGCGGGTGGCCGAGGGCAACGGTCCAGTCAATGCCCTCGATCGCGCCCTGCGCGGCGCCATCGTCGACCGCTACCCACACCTGGCCGAGATCGAGCTGACCAACTACAAGGTCCGGATCCTTGACCAGGACCACGGCACCGGCGCCGTCACCCGGGTCCTGCTCGACTCCGCCGACTCCGAACGGGAGTGGGGGACGATCGGCGTCTCGGAAAACATCATCGAGGCCTCCTGGGAGGCGCTGGTCGACTCGCTGGAGTACGCGTTCCAGTGAGCGACGCCGGGCCGATTCAGCTCGCCCAGCCCGAGATCGGCGCCCGCGAGGAGGAGCTGGTGCTCGAGGTGCTGCGCTCCGGCCGGCTCTCGCTCGGGCCGATGGGCCAGCGCTTCGAGCGGGAGCTCGCCGCCTGGCTCGGGGCGCAGGACGCCGTCGCCGTCTCCAGCGGCACCACGGCGCTGCACCTCGGGGTCCGGGCGCTCGGCTGGGGGCCCGGCGACGAGGTTCTGACCAGCCCCTTCAGCTTCGTCGCCTCGGCCAACTGCCTGCTCTACGAGGGGGTACGGCCGGTCTTCTGCGACGTCGATCCGGAGACCCTCAACCTCGATTCCAGTGCGGCCGCCGCCGTCGTCGGCGAGCGGACCAGGGGGATCCTGCCGATCCACATCTTCGGCTTCCCGGCGGCGATGCCCGAGCTCGAGGCGCTCGCCGCAGCCAACGGGCTCGGGATCCTCGAGGACGCCTGCGAGGCGCTCGGCGCAGTCGACTCCGAGGGTCGCGCCGTCGGCTCCCGCGGCAATCTCGCGACCTTCGCCTTCTACGCCAACAAGCAGATGACGACGGGGGAGGGAGGGATGATCGTCCCCACCGGCCCGGAGTCCGCCGCCGGCCTGCGCAGCGCCCGCAACCAGGGGCGCGCCGCCGACATGGGCTGGCTCGAGCACGAGGGGCTCGGCTTCAACTACCGCCTCTCCGACCTCGCCGCCGCGCTCGGCGTCGCCCAGGTCGAGAAGCTCGACTCGCTGCTGCGGCGCCGCTCCGGGGTCGCCGAGCTCTACGCGCAGGGCCTGGCCGAGGTCGAGGGGGTGCGGGCGCCGATCGCCGCCCGCGGCTCCGAGCGGCGCAGCTGGTTCGTCTACACGGTTCGGCTCGACGCCGGTATCGACCGCGACGCGACGATCGCCCGCCTCGCCGAGCGCGGCATCGCCAGCAAGGCCTACCTACCCTGCATCCACCTCTTCCCGCACCTGCGCGAGCTCGGCTACCGCGAGGGGCAGTTCCCGGTCGCCGAAGCCGCCTCGGCCGACTCCCTGGCCCTGCCCTTCTTCCCGGCGATGAGCGAAAGCCAGGTGGGGCGGGTCTGTGAGGAGCTCGCCGCGGCAATACGATCGGGCCCATGAGCGGCCGCTTCCGCAAAGACCCCGACCCGCGCTTCTGGCGGATCAACCGCTCGCTGCCGTTCGACTGGCAGCTGGCCGCGTACGACATCGACCAGTCGCAGGCGCATGCCCGCGGGCTGATGGAGATCGGCGTCCTCGACGCCGCCGAGCTGGCCGAGATCGACGCCGGTCTGGAGCGGGTCCGCGCCCGCATGGCCGCCCACGGCTTCCAGTTCGAGGACGCCGACGAGGACATCCACATGGCGATCGAGCGCCTGCTCGGCGACGAGATCGGCGCCCTCGCGGGCAAGCTTCACACCGGCCGCTCGCGCAACGATCAGGTTGCGACCGACGTGGCGATGGTCGTCCAGGCTCACTCGCTGCGCGGGATCGAGCTCTGCGGCGAGACGATGGCGCAGCTGCTGGCGCTGGCCGAGAGCCACAGCGACTGGCCGATGCCCGGCTACACGCATCTCCAGCGCGCGCAGCCGGTGTACCTCGGCCACCACTTGCTCGCCTACTTCTGGATGCTCGCCCGCGACGTCCTCCGCTTCCAGTTCGCGCTCGACAGCGCCGGCGTGATGCCGCTCGGCTCCGGCGCCCTGGCCGGCGTCAACTGGGAGATCGACCGCGACTCGGTAGCCGCCGATCTCGGCTTCGAGCACGTCACCCACAACTCGATCGACGGCGCCTCCAACCGCGACTTCCTCCTCGACTACCTGGCCGCTGCCTCGACCTGCGCGATGCACCTCTCGCGCTTCGGCTCGGAAATCGTGATCTGGAGCTCGACCGAGTTCGGCTTCTGCCAGCTCGACGAGTCGTTCTCCTCGGGCTCCTCGATCATGCCCCAGAAGCTGAACCCCGACTCGGCCGAGCTGCTGCGCGCCAAGAGCCCCCGCGTCACCGCCTCCTACGCGACCCTGCTCGGCGTCATGCACGCGCTGCCGCTGACCTACGGCAAGGACATGCAGGAGGACAAGGAGCCGCTGTTCGACGCGATCGACACGATCGAGGCCTGCCTCGACGCCTGCGCCGGGATGCTGGCGGGGATCCGCTTCGACCGCGCGCGGATGGCCGCTGCCTCAGGCGACGAGATGCTGGCGGCGACCGAGGTCGCCGACCTCCTGGTCCGCGGCGGTGTGCCCTTCCGCGAGGCACACGGGATCGTCGGCGACCTGGTCCGCGACGCGGTCGACGGGGGCAAGGCGCTGTCGGAGCTGACCCTCGAGGAGGTTCAGCGCCGCTCCGAGCACCTCGACGCCTCCTACTACGAGGTTCTGCAGCGCAGCAGCTGGCTGGAGTCGAAGCGGATCGCCGGCGGCACCGGTTCAGCGCCGCTCGCCGCCCAGCTCGAGAGCGCCCGCGAGACGCTGGCGGCGGTGCGGGCACGGGTCGGCGAGCGGCGCTCCTGAAGCTCGCCGGACAGGCTGGCGGGCAACGGCTCGAGCACGGCTTCTTCGACCGCTCGGTCCACGCGGTCGCCCGCGAGTTGATCGGCTGCCGGCTCCTCTTCGAAGGCTGCGGCGGCGTCATCGTCGAGACCGAGAGCTACGAGCGCGATGACCCCGCCTGCCACGCCTACGTCGGCCTGACCGAGCGCACCCGCGGTCTCTTCGGTCCGCCGGGCTACGCCTACGTCTATCTCTCCTACGGGATCCACAGCCTGCTCAACGCCGTCTGCGAGGCGGAGGGCGACGCGGCGGCGGTCCTGATCCGCGCCCTCGAGCCGACCGCAGGCCTCGAGCAGATGCGCGCCCGCCGCGGCCCCCGTCCCGACGCCGAACTCTGCTCGGGCCCGGGCAAGCTGACCGAGGCGCTCGGAATCGGCCTGGCGCTGAATGGGGCCGACCTCGCCCGCGATCCCTTTCTCTTGCTGCCGCCGGAGGGCGAACCGCCCGCGGTGCTCGTCGGCCCGCGGATCGGGATCACCAAAGCGGTCGAGCGCCCCTGGCGCTTCTGCGCCGCCGGCAGCCGCTTCGTATCGCGTCCGCGGCCCTAGCTGCGCGCTCGGGACAGCGCTTCCTCAGCCCGCGGTGACGCCGCCACCGCCGCCGGCGCCGGGTTCCGCCGGCGCTTCCGGGGTGGCTTCGGGAGCGACTTCTTCGGCCGGCGCGCCTTCGGCCGGCGCGCCTTCGGGGGCGATTTCTTCGCCTTCCGGCGCCGCTTCGGTGCCGCCTTCGCCTTCGGGCGCGACTTCTTCTTCGCTCGGTTCGGTGGGGACGTATTCGCCTTCCACGCCGGCGCCGCTGCCGCTCAGTTCGTGGTGTTCGCCGTCCTTCTTTTCGGCTTCGTGATTGGCTTTGATTTCTTCCCAGGCGTTCATCACGCTGGCCCAGATCAGCGCCGGGAAGGTGCCGCCCATGACCGGTCCGCCGTTGAACAGGGTCGTCATCGGCGTGGTCGAGTTCGGGTAGCCGACCCAGACGCAGGCGGTCACTTCTTCGGCGATGCCGCCGCAGAACCAGGCGTCGGCCTCGTTCGAGGTGGTGCCGGTCTTGCCCCACTCGCCTTCGGCGCCGGTCTGCGCCGAGACGCCGGTACCGCCGGAGATGACCGTTTCGAGGATGCTCTTCGCCTCTTCGGCGGTGCCCTGCTGGAAGACCTGTTCGTGGGTGGAGTCGTTGTCGCCGCCCTTGATCACGTGGCCGTCCTTGTCGGTGACTTCGGTGAAGGCGACCGGGCTGTCGCCGGGCCGCGGGGCGAGGGTGCCGCTGACGCGGTCGCCGTTGTTGCCGATCGTGCTGTAGGCGTAGGCCCAGCCGAGCGGCGTCACCCCTTCCTTAAGCCCACCGAGGACCATCGCCGGGTTGGTCGAGATCGGGTCGTCGTAGCCGGCCTTGTGGATCGTGCCGGCGATCGAGCGGGTGCGGTCCTCGATCGTCTTGCCTTCGAGCCCTTCGAGGCCGAGCTGGGCGTAGATCGAGTTGTCCGAGTAGGTCGTCGCGCAGATGATCGAGCAGGAGCCGAGGTAGGAGTCCTCGTCGTTGTGGACGACGAAGGTTTCCTGGTCCTGTTTGCCGAAGTGGAATTCCTGGGGGGCCGATTCGTAGACCGTTTCCGGCGAGATTCCCTCTTCCAGCGCCGTCAGCAGAGTGAAGGGCTTGATCGAGGAGCCGGGCTGGCGGTGGCCCTGGGTCGCCAGGTTGAAGGGCGCGGTGTCGAAGTTGGGGCCGCCGACCATCGCCTTGATGCTGGCGTTGTGGTCGTCGATCACGACCACCGAGGCGGTCGCCGGCAGGTAGCCGAGATAGGAGCTGACCGCTTCTTCGGCCTTTTCCTGCAGCTGCAGGTCGAGCGTCGACTTGACTTTGAGGCCGCCGAAGAAGGCGTTCGAGGCGCCGTAGCGTTCGAGCAGCTGCTGGCGTAGGTAGGCGACGAAGTAGGGGGCCTTCGATTCGAACTTGGGCGGTTCGATGTCGCTTGGCGAGGGCAGCGCGTGCTGGATCCCTTCCTCGTACTGCTCGTGCGAGACGTAGCCCTGTTCGTACATTTTTTCGAGCACGAGGTTGCGCCGGCCGAGGCTGTTTTCGGGATAGGCCTTGGGGTCGAAGGCCGAGGGCGAGGCGATGATCGCCGCCAGCGTCGCCGCCTCCCAGGGCTCGAGCACGGTCGCGCAGGGTTCGGTCGGCGTGCCGCAGCCGGGGTGGGCGGCGCCGAAGTAGGTCCGCGCCGCCGCCTCGATCCCGTAGGCGCCCTCGCC
This sequence comes from Solirubrobacterales bacterium, assembly GCA_013821475.1. Classification (GTDB taxonomy): domain Bacteria; phylum Actinomycetota; class Thermoleophilia; order Solirubrobacterales; family 70-9; genus VAYN01. Next base: position 2,567 of record JACDGU010000001.1, on the reverse strand, counting down.
GAAGTAGATCGTGTTCAGATACTCGGTCAGGATTTTGTCCTTGGACCAGTGTTTCTCGAGTTTGTAGGCGAGCGCGGCCTCACGGAACTTCTCCAGGACCGTGCGGCTGCCTTCGGCTTCGAGCGCGTTCTTGACGAACTGCTCGGTGATCGTCGAGGCACCCTGCTGGGCGCTCTGGCTGAGCACGTCGTTGACCAGGGCGCGGGCGATGCCCCTGAAGTCGACCCCGTCGTGTTCGTAGAAGCGCGAGTCCTCGATCGAGACCACCGCGTTCTTGATGTTGGGCGAGATCTGCGCCGAGTTGAGGAGGATTTTGTTCTGGTCGCTGGTCAGCGTCCCCAGCGGTTCGCCGTTGGAGTCGTAGACCTCGCTGTTTTTCGAGGCTCTGTACTGGGCGAAATTGTAGATCGCCGGCAGGTCCTGGGAGACCGCGGCCATCATCCCGAAGATCATCGAGACGACCGAGAGGATGCCGAGCCCGAGCAGGACGAAGAGCACGCGCAGCTTCTTCAGCCGGGGCTTGCTGTTCTTCGGGGGAGCCGGAGGCGCGGGCGGAGCTTCGCCGCCGTCCGTCTGCCGGCGCTTTAGTCCAAGGGCGGCCATCAGGGAAAAGGAAAAGCTCGAAAGGCGGAAGGCCCTCCGAGCGCAGGCGGCAGTCTAGCATTGGCCCGATGCCGGACTTGACGCGTAACGCGGTCGACGTGCTGCCCGAGGGCAGGCTCGCCGAGCAGCTCTCCGCCGACCGCCCGCTGCGGATCAAGCTCGGGATCGACCCGACCACGGCCGACATCCACCTCGGCCACACCGTCGTCCTGGAGAAGCTCAGCGAGTTCCAGCGCCAGGGCCACACGGTCGTCCTCATCATCGGCGACTTCACCGCTCGCGTCGGCGACCCCAGCGGCCGCTCCAGCACCCGGCCCCTGCCCTCCGCCGAGGAGATCGAGGCGAACGCGGCGACCTACCAGGAGCAGGCCTTCAAGCTGCTCGACCGCGAGCGCACCGAGGTCCGCCGCAACAGCGAGTGGCTGCGGATGGAGCCCGATGCCTTGCTCGGCCTGCTGGCGCAGACCACGGTCGCCCGCCTGCTCGAGCGCGACGACTTCCAGAAGCGGCTCGGCGCCGGCGTCCCGGTCGCGGCCCTGGAGCTGCTCTACCCGCTGCTGCAGGGCTACGACTCGGTCGCTGTCGAGGCCGACGTCGAGCTCGGGGGGACCGATCAGAAGTTCAACCTGCTCTTCGGCCGCGACATCCAGGTCGCCTACGGGCAGACGCCGCAGTCGATCCTGACGATGCCGATCCTGGTCGGCACGGATGGCGTCCAGAAGATGAGCAAGTCGCTCGGCAACTACGTCGGCGTCACCGACGCGCCGGAGGAGATGTTCGGCAAGCTGATGAGCATCCCCGACGAGGCGATGGCCCAGTACTACCGGCTGCTGCTCGGATCCGAGCAGCCCGCCGGGCCGGCCAACGAAGCCAAGCGCAAGCTGGGGCGGCGGATCGTCGACCGCTTCCACGGCGAGGGGGCGGGGGCGGGGGCCGAGGAGCACTTCAACCGGCTCTTCGTCGATCGCGGCGTCCCCGACGAGATTCCCGCCTGGGACATCGACCCGGCGGCCGGCGAGGAACCCGGCACGATCCTGCTGCCGCAGCTGATCGGCTCCGGCTTCGAGCTCAGCTCGAGCGAGGCGCGCCGGCTGATCAAGGGCGGCGGGGTCAAGCTCGATGGCGAGACCGTCGGCCCCGATATCCTGGCGCTGCCGCGCGAGGCGCTCGCCGGCAAGGTGCTGCAGGTCGGCAAGCGCCGCTTCCTCACGCTCTTCGACAGCGCTGCCTGAGCCCGCCCGACGGCCCTCAGAGCCAAACCGGCCGGCAGAGCGACCCCCGGCTGGACAAAGCCCGCGGATCTCGCTATATTCCCCGGTCCTCTGGGGCTCCCTTGTGGGGCCCCGGCGTCTGAGAGCGACGAAACCCGTCGTAGAGGCGCAGCGGTCTTTGAAAACTGAGCAGCGTGCACTCCGTGGACCCATCAACAGGTCCGCGGAATGTTTGAGCCCGAATCACTCGGTCACGTCAGCGTGCCGAGATGATCTGAATTACCCGTCATGCCGGTCACCGAGTTTGTGTACCCGGTGGCCCGCCAGGCATGGCAACTCTTTGTAAGAAGTAACTTTTACGGAGAGTTTGATCCTGGCTCAGGACGAACGCTGGCGGCGTGCTTAACACATGCAAGTGGTGCGACGAACCGGAGCTTGCTCCGGGGCCAAGCCGCGAACGGGTGAGTAACACGTGAGTAATCTGCCCCGATGACCGGGACAACCCGAGGAAACTCGGGCTAATACCGGATGTGGTGCACAGATCCAAGTTTGTGTACTAAAGGAAGCTTCGGCCTCCGCATTGGGAGGAGCTCGCGGCCCATTAGCTTGTTGGTGGGGTAACGGCCTACCAAGGCAACGATGGGTAGCTGGTCTGAGAGGACGATCAGCCACACTGGGACTGAGACACGGCCCAGACTCCTACGGGAGGCAGCAGTGGGGAATCTTGCGCAATGCGCGAAAGCGTGACGCAGC